>JAACCY010000049.1 GCA_009937185.1 Planctomycetia bacterium | reverse complement strand
GGATTCATTAAATCAGAATCTTCCTTGAGAGTTGCTGTCGTCAGAGTAAATGTCTGCAGCATACCCTTCGCCACCCTCAGTTTGATCTTCGCCGAGTGATACAAAGACGGGCCTACCGTCGATCATCTCGAAGAAGTAGATCTCATTCGTCCAAGGGTCAAGAGGCTCACTACTGAGGTAGTCGATGGTGATGCCGTTAGGATCAGTCGGCGGACTCAGAAGTTCGTCGATAGAATCCGGGTAGCGACCGTGGTCGGCTCTGAACATCTTGCACTGAGTATCTAGAGCCTTGAAGTCGCTCTTAACTTTTGCAACTTTTGCCTGGTCAGTTCTTCCCAAGACATTGGGGACAACAAAGCTGGCAAGAATTCCGATGATCGCAATGACGACGATCAGTTCGATCAGCGTAAATCCTGCGTCATATATTCTTGGTGCTTTTTTCATGACAAAGCCTCCATTTTCCGGGCCCTTAGGCCATTTCTCTCTTCTGTTGATCAAGTATTGTTAAACTGCAACAGTGGCAGTAACACTGCGAGGATGATGAACGACACCACCACCGCGAGTAATACGATGATGATGGGTTCGATCATCGCGGTCAGTTTTTGAATCGCGAGTTCGACCTCTTCTTCGTACGTTTCAGAAATTCTATTGAGTACGGATTCTAATTCTCCACTTTGTTCACCAACGGCAATCATGTAACCGACCATTGGGGGGAAAAGAGGAGACTTTTTCAGTGGGGTTGAGATGTCTGCACCTTCAACGATGCGATCAGCAATCTCGCTGATGGTCTTAGACATGACCGCATTATTGACAACCTTTCCCACAATATTCAGGGAATCCAGAGCTGGGAGCCCACTTCGTAACAGCGTTGACAATGTGACAGTGAAACGAGAGATCGCCGAGCGTTGTAGAAGTGTTCCTAGTACGGGAATCTTCAGTAGCATTCGGTCGTATGCGAACCTTCCCTTTTCAGTTTTCTTTAATCCTTCGAGGAAGATAAGGAAGGCCAGTAATGCTCCGATTCCGACCAGCCAATAAGCCTTAAAGGCGTTGCTGATCATGATCAAAACTTCAGTAGCCCATGGAAGAGCATTGTCTTTTTGGACTAGCATTTCAGTAATCTTTGGAACCACAAATGTCATCAAAAAGACGACGACTGCGAGTCCTACTGCCATCATGATGGCGGGGTATGTTAGAGCTGCTGCCAATTTGCCACGCAGGCTGGCTTGCTTCTGCAGGTAATCAGAAAGGCTGTAAAGAATATCGTCGAGATTTCCACTGGCCTCTCCTGCACGCACCATATTGATGTAGAGATCACTGAACACTGAAGGATGAAGGCTCAGGGCATCTGCAAGGCCTGCACCGGCTACGATGCGTTCACGGATATCTCTAAAGATGACTTCCAGGTGTTTTTCTTCAATTTGTTCAACTAAGACATTGAGTGCTTCTGACAAGTGGACACCCGAAGCAAGAAGAGTGGAAAACTGGCGCGTCAGTATGGCCAGGTTTCGAATATCGACTTTTCTTTCAAATCGATACTTGAAGATGCTTGTGGATTTTTGACTCACGGCATCGATGCGCTCCATGTCAGTGACACGTAGTTTTTGGTGACGTAACTTATCACGAGCTTCACGAGCCGTATCGGCATCGATGTTGCCCTTTGAGTTACGCCCTCGCTGGTCGATGGCTTTGTAAGAATAAATCGGCATCTCTGAACTCTATCCGTTCCTAGAAAACATCCATTTGAGTAACTCGGAATACTTCGTCTACGGTGGTGATCCCTTGGGCCACCTTTCTTGCTCCATCCATCCTCAAGGTTCTGAGGTGGCCAGTCTCCACCGCGGTCTGCTTGATGACAGACGCACTGGTTCTAGAGATGATTTGGTCACGAATCGTTTCATTCATCGTTAGGATTTCATAGATCGCGGTTCTGTCGTAGTAACCACGGCCTAGGCAGGCGTCACAGCCACGGCCTCGGTAAAAAAGCCCTTCCAGAAGTTCCTCACGAGTGAGGCCTAAGGTCTTCAGTTGACCAGCCTCGGGTTCGTAGGACTCTTTGCAGCGGGGGCAAATCACGCGAACGAGTCGCTGAGCGACGACACCGATGAGAGAAGAAGAGACCAAGTATGGTTCGACTCCAAGATCGATCATTCGGTTCACTGCACCCGCAGAGTCGTTGGTGTGAAGTGTTGAGAACACAAGGTGACCAGTGTTGGAGGCCTGAACGGCGATTCCAGCGGTCTCCATATCTCGGATCTCTCCGACCATCATGACATCCGGGTCCTGACGCATGAGGGATCGAAGTCCCGATGCAAAGGTCAGGCCTTTTTTGTTGGATACTTGAATCTGACTGATCGCATCAATGTTGTATTCAATCGGGTCTTCGATCGTGATGATGTTGAGTTCCTGAGAATCCATCTCGGCAAGCGCGGCGTAAAGGGTCGTAGATTTCCCTGATCCAGTGGGACCCGTTACGAGGAGCACGCCATGAGAAGAGTTCACCAGTTTGTCGAGGAGTTGATAGTTTCTGTCGTCCAGACCAATTTCGGTGAGTGTGTAAAGTCGTGCACTTTTGTCGAGTAGACGAAACACGATGCGCTCACCATAACTAGTTGGTACAGAAGAAATCCTCAGGTCGAGATCGCTATCTCCTATTTTTACAGAAGTTCTTCCGTCCTGGGGGAGTCTACGTTCAGCGATGTCCATTTTTCCCATGACCTTGACTCGGGATACGAGAGCTTCCTGAATCTTTTTGGGAATCACTTTGGTATCGTAAAGAATGCCGTCAATTCGGTAACGGACTTGTAGGCGATCTGCGAAGGGCTGTAGATGAATGTCGGACGCCCGATTCTTTTGGGCTTCAAACATGATCGTGTTCATCAATTTAATGATGGGAGCCTTGTTGGCAATGTCGAGGACGTCTTCGGTCTCGTCTATTTCAGCAGCGATTCCAATGAGGTCGTCATCGTCGAGTCCTTCGAGGAGTTCGTCGACGTCTGCGCTTGATTTTTGGTAGGCACGATTGATCAGTGCTGTGATTTCACTGCGAGTAGAGATCACGGGTTCAATCACGAGATCTACCATGGCAGATAGGTCGTCCATGGGTTGAACGTCGAGAGGATCACAAGTTGCCACCATCAATATGCCAGGTTCTTCACCTACGGCGATGAGGTTGTAGGTCCGGGCGAACTGCGCTGGCACCATCTCGATGAAGTTCTCAGGAACCTTGAAATCAACAAGCTCCTCGGAGAATTGCAGTCGAAGTTGTTTTGCTAATGCCTGCAGAAACGCGGATTCAGAGACGTATCCTTTCTCCCGTAGCACCTTATCGATGGGCTTACCGGTGGAACGTTCCTCTTCCTGGCATTCAAGAAGTTGAGCTTCATTGAGAAGCCCCTCATCAATCAGTTCTGAAAAGATCGAGTGTCTCATGGCCGATTCTCTTCCGCAGTAGCATTTTTGCTCTTAGTCAGGGGCAGCAGGTCATTGTCGCGCTGGTTATCTGGATCACTGAATTGTTGCAATCGAATGTCGTCGTCAAAGGAACGAACACCCTCAATGGCATCTTTGGTGAAGTTGCCTAGGTTGTTGTACTCACTGTCGTCCATGATGTGGGCACTGAGGAAGACATAAAGATTGTCCCTAATGCTGCTGTTTCCTTTGGATTGAAACAACGTCCCGATGATGGGGAGATCTCCGAGGAACGGAACCTTGCTGGCTACGTTCGCTTGGGCCATCTGCGCTAGGCCACCGATGATGAACATGCCACCGTCAGGGATGGTGACCTTTGAGGTCACGGTGTTTGTTGTCTTGTCGGGAAGAGCTCCGGTTCCGTCACTGACAGCCGCGGAAGCGGATACTTCAAGCTCTAACTCAAGAAGAACAACTTCACTGGATATCGTGGGAATCAATGAAAGTGTGATTCCTGCAGATTCAGATTGCTGACTTGTGGTCACGTTGACGTTCGTCGTGTTTGAAGTTGTGTAGAAGATATCTGTAAGAACAGAGATCGAGTTTTCTTGGTTATCGTCAGCAAGAATGAACGGCGTCGCGAGGATATTACTGTCCTCGTCAGTCTTCAGCGCATTCACGATCAGGGGGAACTGCCCGTCCTGTTGGAGGACTCCGCTCAGTCCATTTCCAATCCCTGGTGTCCTTGTTAAGCCAGTGATGATTCCGTTTGGATCTAGAGCGGGAGTAACGGTACTGGCTCCGAATGAACTGAGAAGTAGTCCTGCGAGGTTTTGGTCGTCGAGATTTCCGGCAAGGAATTCGAGAGTGTAGTTTAGGGAAGAAGTGTCCTTCACCTGTACTAGAGCGACTTCAAGGAATACTTGGCGACGACGCTTGTCAATTTGCTTCAAGATGTTTTCGATCTCTTCGTATTCTTCTGGCTCTGCTTGGATGATCAGTGAGTTAGTTTGTTCGTGTGGGACGATACGCGTTGGGGTGAACTGTTGCTGTTGCTGCACTCCACCGTTGTTTGCTGATCCGGTACGGCCAGTTCTTGAAGTTGTTCTACTGCTACTGCCCCGCCTCAGTGATCCTTCGGAACCTTCGACCAGCTGACGAATATTGTCGGCCAACTCCTCAGCTTTGAGGAAGTTTACTTTGTAGATCCAGGTGGTATTTCTGACATTTCGCACCTTGGTGTCGAGTTCATCGATCAGTTGGTGTACCAAATCCAGTTCTTCACCATCCGTGGATTGGATCAGGATTTTCTGAGTTCGGTCATCTGCAATCAATCGTGTCGATTCACCCGCTAGTGCGCTCGACTGTGAATTTCTGGTGTTGGCGGATCCACCTCTCTGTCCCTGAGTGGGAACAGCTCGGCGTCCTGTTGTGCCGGTGGGGCTGAAGTCGCTCAATGCTTCTGTCACGATTTGAACGATGCTCTGAGCATCTGCGTAGAACAATTCCCTGATCGTCAGGGTTTGGTCTGGCCCAGTGACCTCTACATCGATGTACTTCACGATTTGCTGAATGTGTTCAAGGATTCTGACCTTGGCTTTGATCAGCAGTGTTTCGTTTTCAGTGATGGTGACCAACTTGACACTGCCGGATGCGCTTCCAGCACCTGCGATGCCGAGAAGTTCTTGAAGTGCTTGTCGAACCACAGCAGAAGTTGTGTGTTCGAGTTGAAGCACAAGTGTCGCCAACTCTTCGCCATCTTTCTCAGCACTTGAATCCTCAGGACCAATGATGGGGTTGACAGGATCCACACTAGCAGTGGATCTCGCAGTGGGAGCGCTAGTACGAACGTTGATGGCGACAGTGCCATCTTCGAGCGTGCTCTCCCAAAGCTCGTAGCCATTGGTTTCAAGGATCGCTTTGATCACCGGATAGGTGAGAGGATCGATGTCACCCAATACTTCAACGATGGCTTCTTCAGCGAAGGCCTGATCGTTGTCTTTGGATGGGTAGTTGACGAATTTCCCGGTGGTTCTCTGAATGAAACGGAGAAGACTGAGAACAGGAACGGAACCCTCGGTCATGGAGAATTCTCCCCCTAACTCGAGTGGCTCGGCTGCTTCAGTGGTTTCTGTTTCAACCGGAGTCTCTCCGGCATTTGAACCATCTTGGGCTTCGGTAATTCCCGGTAATCCTGGAACGACCAGGAGGACAGAGAGAACCAGTAAGAGCAGAGACTTGAAGGTCTTCTCTTGCTGGTTTAACAGTGGACTGATTGTGGAGGTCTCGACGGGGGAGACCTTTTCGCTATGAGGCATTGCTGTGCACCCTCTCAACATGGGGTTCATGGCATTTCCTCCCTCTTCATCGGTCAGCAGGCGGTTGGCCTTGGGGGTTTTTGGGACAAATTTCCCTGAATATCGAAAAGAGCCTTCTCCGTGGACTCTGGAGCAGGGAATCTCGATGTGACTGAAGACAGGGAGATCGTTCTCTCTGACTCTGAAAACGGAGGGCTTCCACCGTTCCCCCTTATTTTATGCAAATCAAATGCCCGTCCATACCAACTTAGAAAGTTCTCCAAGTTTATTTAAATAAAGGGCTTAGGTAAATTCCGGTAAGGTGTGAAGGGGGCTCGATGGACCTATCTGGGGTGAAGAGTGTCTTGAATTTGAACACAATTGAAATGAGGTCCATCGTCGAGATCGGATCTCGATCCAGGAAATGAGATTCGAAAGACCGAAACTCAGGGGGGGGTCACTGAGGTATCACTCGAAATCTTGAGCTGACCGAGGCATTTCAAGAATCGCTATGACCGTCGAGCTGTTGCAAAATTTCCTCAGCTTCGGGCCAAAGGTGAAGAGGGATGCGAATGAGAAGGGTGTTTGTTGATTCATTGACCACGACTTGAATCGGCTGGCCTCCCCGATCACTCCAGCGATCTTTGAGAAGTTCTGCAAGTTGAGAGGATCTCATTTTCTGAGCGCGCCAGCTTCGAAGGACTGGTCTGTCGTTTCCAAGTTCAGGGGGTTGATCAGTTTTGGCGATAAAATTGAGGTAGTACTTCAAGCGGGGTTCGGAAGCGACAGTGATAATCACACTATTTGATCGAAGATCGGAAACAAAATTACTGTAGCGATCGAGTGGTT
This sequence comes from Planctomycetia bacterium, assembly GCA_009937185.1. GTDB lineage: Bacteria > Planctomycetota > UBA8108 > UBA1146 > UBA1146 > UBA12191. Next base: position 3,570 of record JAACCY010000049.1, on the reverse strand, counting down.
CGAGATTTTTCTCTCTTCGCTTGGCTTCTTGTCGTAACAAATCACAGATGGAATCACAGTCCAGATGCTGAATGGGTATCACTCGAATAATTTGAGTGGGACGGGGAGGCATTTTCAATGGGTCCATGGTCACCCAATGTGTGCGAGATCTTGTAATAGGTTTCAAGAATAGGCCGCTAGATTGCAATAGTGTTTGAAGAGAATCGGAAGACGATTTTGTGACTTGAATCGGCTTAAGAATCTTCACAGGTAGATGTCCGATTTTTGAAGACTCTAAGAGTAATGATTCACCCGTAGAAAGTGACCATGCATGAAGGACGCAACCTGCGGGAATATAGCCTGCAGGAAGTTGGTCCCCGACTTGCTGAGGAAAGGGGAGAGACAGTCCTACCCAGACACAAATTGTGAGAGCGTTCACTGTAAAAGATCCTTATCAGCGATCGGTTTCTGCTCCGGTTTTTTTTCTGCATTACGAAGTCTCGCGTAGAGGGTAGATCTTTCAATCCCCAATAATTCAGCGGCTTTTTTCTTGTTTCCATTCACGTGCTTGAGAGTTCTTAGTAGGTGAATTTCTTCGACTTCTTTGAGAGGTAACGGTTGCCATTCTTCCGCATTCGAGCTCATCAATTTTCCATGTTGAAGTGACGATATAGGTAGGTCGAAAGCGTCTATCACCGGATTCTCTGAGAGAATAACAGCACTTTCGAGGGCATTTCTAAGTTCGCGTATATTGCCGGGCCAAGCATGTGAACGAAGGAGTTCTCGAGCAGCGGGAGTGAGAGTTCTCCGCACTTTTTCTCTGCCCGTAAATTCGTCGAGGAAGTGATCTGTCAGTAGCTCGATATCGTCTTCTCGATCACGAAGAGGAGGAACTAGCACTTCGAGTACCGCAAGCCGGAAAAAAGGTCTTCGCGAAAGTTTGAATTTTCGACTTCAACGCGCAAGTCACGATGAGTTGCCGCGATGATGCGAATGTCGACTTCGATGGAGGTGTTACTTCCAATGCGTTCGAAACAACGGGTCTCTAGTAGTCGCAACATTTTTGCTTGCGCAGCTTCGGGTAGTTCTCCTATTTCATCTAAAAAGATAGTTCCGCCCTGTGCTGCTTCAAACTTGCCCAATTTGAGAGAGTCTGCACCGGTGAAAGATCCTTTTTCATGACCAAAAAGTTCACTTTCGATCAGGTGCTGGGGTATGGCTGCGCAGTTGATCGTAATGAACGGCGATGCTGCGCGAGGGCTCTGATAGTGCAATCCTCGAGAGACGAGTTCTTTTCCGGTTCCTGTCTCACCCCGAATGAGCACAGTTCCGTTAGTCGGGGCGACTTTCTTTATGAAATTCCGGACAAGATTAATACCTGCAGAAGATCCAATGATGGGATGTGTATCCAAGACGGATTTCACCAGGCCATGCTTCTCTTGGTTCAGTTCAATGATTTCTTCATTCAACGATAGGCCGGCGCCGATGGCTGAGGCTGCTATGCCAGTAGCCCAGAGTTCTGCTTCCCCAAATGGATGGGAGTCTCCATCAATTCGGTCGATGTAGAATATTCCGCCCAGAGTCTCCTCAACAAAAATGGGAGCGGCGATAACACTTCTTATTTCATCTCCTGCAACACTTCGTTTGTCTTCGAACCTAGGATCGATAGAAGTATCTCTAGAAAGAACAGCTCTTCTGGAGTGAAGTATTTCGCTGAGAATCGTTTGGCTCAGGACAAATCCCTGAAGGGGATGCCCACTTCTTGACCACGCACTCTTACAAATCCATTCGTCATTGGCCATCATTAAGATGGCTCTACGATCAGATTCCAAGCCGGTTACAATCGATTGAAGCCCTTTTTCCAACTTCTCAAACTGACTATACCCGGCGCCCAAGAACGGTGTGGCCTGGTGCAGTGCATGAAGGATGTTGCCTACTTTTGAAGCGTCTAGAGAACCCGGGATGTTCGGTGTTTTGTGAATGACCTGTGTACGGTCCAGATTTTCTGAAAGCGTCGATATCGCAGTTTCTACAAAGATATTCGTATCGCCGATTCCGATGCTTTGTCCGTGATGAAGAGTTTGATTCTTCACGGGATCACCATCTACGAAGGTACCATTCGAGGAATCGAGGTCAGTGATCGTCCAACCTGATTCGCTCAAGTCTAGTCGGGCATGAAATCGGCTGGCAGCAGGATCAGGAATCTGAATATCTGAACCAGGATCACGGCCGATGACGATTCCCCCTTGGCGTGCTTTCTCGTTGGAGATATCAAACCGAAGAGACGGTGAGTTTTGCGTAGTTGTATGAATGCGTGTCATCATGGGCTACTCCGACTGGACCAATCTCTGAGAATCCTGTCTCTATCCAACTTCCCGGATAACTTCATGAAATTGATCTTTGTATTCCAGCCTGTGATGTCGCCTTCACATCTCAATTGTGGAGCTCCTGAAGGGATGGATCCGGCAGGAATACTGAAGATGGTGGCTAATGCGGGAGGGTCTTGAGTTCCCAAGGGTTTCACAATGAGTCTGTATCGAACTCTTTTTGTGTCTTGGAGGGGCAATTTCTCGAGTATCAATTCGAGGTCCACGCCTTCTCTCACAGGAGCAGTCACCTTATGCGATTCTATTTCAACTTGTATCGGTGTTCCGTCTTTCAAGATTTCAATTTGTGGCGGTCGTGCAAGGCCCACGGAGAGTCCTATACGCCAGCGAGATCCTGGATTATCAGGATCTTCAGCCACTCTCAATTCCAGATCAGGTCTTCCCAGCACTCTTAATCCTTTGATATGCCAAAGATCTAATTCCTGCATGTATGGGAATGATATGGGCCTTGGATCATTTGCCCATCTGAGTTGACCATCCTTGATGACAGGGCTGATGATTTTCCGTCCACTGGGAGAAGACTCGAGTTCCTGATTTTGGAAAAACCGTGATAGTTGCGCCGGTCCCTGAGCAAAATCGAAAACGAGTTGGTCTTGTTGATCGTTTGTTTTCAGCCAGCTCGAGAGGGACTCGTTCACCATTTCTATTTCAGGATTTCGTCCGAGCACTCTATCGAAACTATCCGGAGCAAATAGTGCTACGGAAATCGTGACAAAGAACATGCTTGTTACCACAGTAGAAAGGATTGAAGTTTTAGTGATTCTTTGACGATCAGGATTTAATCGTCTATCGAGCGCTTGAAGCTCCCGATTTAACTCTTTGTAATTTTGGGGCCTATCCTCGGGTGATTTCATCAACATTCGAAGGATGAGATGTTCGAGTTCAGGATCGACCTGTGTCATCAGGGTCGAGGGCGCTGCAATCCCTGCATTGACATGCGCAATGAGTAGTTCCATTCGAGTTTCTCGTTCGAACGGAGGTCTCCCGGTCAGAAGATGATATAGAGTCGCACCAAGGCTATAGATGTCCGATCGTTCATCCATTTGGAAACCCTGGACCTGTTCTGGAGAGCAGTACTGGGGAGTTCCTGCGACCTCGGTATCATTTGCGTTCGATTCTCCAATGGAGCCGGCCAAGCCAAAGTCGACGAGTTTAATCACGCCATGGGAGTCCAATAGAAGGTTCGAAGGTTTGACGTCTCTGT
>JAACCY010000222.1 GCA_009937185.1 Planctomycetia bacterium | reverse complement strand
GTGTCGAGCTCCAGCGATCAGATTAAAAATTCCAGTATGATTGAGCGTAAAAGAAGGTCGTGGGTTCGAGTGCTCCATTGGTAGAGATGAATTTTGCAGCCCCGTATTCCACCTCTAGGTCGCCCCAGGTGTGCTCGGCAACGATATCCAACTCGTCTCCCCAGTCTTCCCCCTGATCCGCACGAAGCTCGTGGTAAGTGATTTGCCAATCAGTATCGAAAGCCCGGGTGCGAACGCCGAAGTATGTGTTCTTAACATTACTGTTATCGATGATGTCAGCGATGCCATGGGTGCCATGAGGAGTTCCAAAGGGAGACAGGAATGCTTCATTCCTTGTCGCTCCACTCGAAGTTCCAGTCGCCCTGATGTGACCCACAACAAGATCCAGATCCCAAATTCCCTCTTGAGGAGGCAAGTCATACTCACCTTCGATGGCATAGTAGAGAGAATCGAGACGCTGGACGGCGTCGAAATCGGAAGAATAACGGTCACCATCCTGCAAAGCGTACTCCAGAGAGAGAGAAAGATTTTCTATCAAACCCTCTCTTAAGTTGAGCGCTATGCCGTATGTGTCCTCTTTGGTGCTACCAGGATCAGCATTGCCGTTCGCACTGGCAGAATCAGCATTCGATTGATCAGCCCGATACTTCCAAAGGAAAGCACTCGCCTCAACAAACGGCAACTCATTCATTGCGACGTGCAAACCCAATGCATACTCACCCACATTATTGGCGTCCGTCTGATCGCGCGAAATTGTTAAGTGGTGAAAGTTAATATCGAGAGCGTCATCGAGAAGAGAACGCTGCAATCGATATCCACCAGAGGTGGTCGGCCCCAGGTTACTCCACTCATCTGCGTGAATGATCCGACCCTTGTTGTAGGTGGGCAAATCCATCGCGCCGAATTTGAGATTCCAGCCTGCCATGAAATCCAAATGAGAATGGATTCTGCTGACATCATCGATTTCAAAACTGAGTACCTGCATCTGAGGTGTATCAGTGACCTCGGATTCGTCTGCTCCTGATAGAAGAAAACGTGAATCACGGACTGTCATTTGAAATTGAATCAGGTCATTGAACTCGGTGAAAAAACTCATTCGGGTTCTTGAGAAACCACGAGTCACATCATCCGCAGGGAAAGGTGTGCGATGTTCCCAACGAAGACGGATTTCCGTCTCCATCCTGATCGGATCTTGCGACGATGCGGGTGTGGACAAACATACTGTGATGACAGCGATGCTGAGGCAGAGAAATTTTCTGAGCATACTGACTCCCTTTCGTAGGTCTCTACAAATGTGCTCTCTTGAAAAGAGCACCACGGAGATCTTGAACACCATGGAGATCTTACTTCACTCCTCCGAACCCAGTCGAAGGAGTTATGCCCACATCCTGCCCGGAATCCTGTTCCTGTAAAGAGGAACCCGAAACTTGTTGAGGCCGAGAATGCGGCTTATGGGGAAATCTGAATAAAAAAAGAACGAGGACGCGCGCCGAAGGCGCACGTCCCCGCTCTAGGTCAAATCGAAATTCGGGCCCCGGGAAGCTCCCGAAGCGCGGATTTCTTAGAAGTCGTAAGAACTCTGCCAGTAGATGTAATCGGTATCGGCAAGGCTCGCATCGTCAGCGGAGAAGCTTGCGTATCCCAACGAACCACAAGAGAAGTCCAAGATCAGATCCATCTCTGTTCCCAGATCGTCGCCTGTTGAATCTGTGGACAGTGTGATGAAGTTGAGTGTGATTTCCACACCTTCCATGAGCGCGTCTGTCGACACACCGATGGTCATGTTGTCGATGTCGGCACCACCTACGATGTCAGCGATACCATGAGTCCCGTGCGGATCACCGTTAACGCTAGCCCATAGGTCGTCTGTCACACTGCTACTCACACTCAGATTGAACTGATCGAGCTGGTATCCAGCACTGATGGTGGTCAGAGTACCGTCATCGCCACCAGAATCGGCGTCGTAAGAGATGTACTCAATGCTGAGGTCGAGTCCCATGAGGTTATCGCCACCAATGTTATCCACATTGAAGGCCATCCAACCGGGATCGGCAGCACCAGTGCCACCCTCGCTGACGTAGTAGAAGCCAACATCGGCAAATCCACTCATGTCTCCGAGATTGAAGTCGAAGATCATGGCATTAGAATCGCTGCCGTCGTTGCCACCCCAGTAATGAAGATTGAAACCTACGCCACCCAAGGTGGTACTAAGCTTCAGTCCGTCATGGTTTGCTGGACCATTCAGCTGATTCCAGTCAGCGGAGTTGACGACACGACCAGAACCGAGGTCCGGGTTGTTCATGCGGCCAATATCCATTGACCAACCTTCGAGGAAGGTTGCCATTGCACCCAAGTCCGCCATCGAAAGATAGGACTGCTGGATGTCGAAGTTGTCGCCAGTGCCACCACTACTTGTGAAGTCGTAACCGTGGCGAACCTGACTGGTAAATGTGGTGTTGTCGTCGATCTTCGCACCTAGGTTGATGTAGGTCCTGGCACTGAGGCCATTGTCGAGAAGCGAACTATCGCTGTACTCGTAACGAAGGCGAACGTCGCCACCCAGAGAAACGTGTCCGTCTGCAAAGGCCGCAGTCGGAACCAACATGGCCAAGAGAAGGCCGAGCACGATGCTCTTATTCATTGTCTACCCCTTTTCTTCCCCATGATCTCCGGCAACTTGCCTTCGACCTTTAGGGGATCCTGATGATTACTTACCTACGTATACGGCGTAGAGCAAGGATCGAGGAACTCGTACATGCCTGCCGAGGTCCTCGGCCCCTGCTCATGGAACATAGGAGAGTCAGAATCGATAAAAGTGGCAAGGCCTCTTCTGCAGAATTTGACCAATTTCTGGTGAATAGTTTTCGAAAATGGATCCCCCAATTGGCCCCAGGAGCACCTTCAATCAACCCTGAAATGTGACATAAAGCCATTATATTAATCGACTTAGGGGATCAACTTTGAGGACTCAAGAATCGCGAATTCCGACCTCAAGACAGCGACAAAGAGTCCCTACGAAATTTCAGAAAAAGGCCCGATAACGTGACTAAAGTCCCGGCATCGGCTCCCCGACAAGGGTGATATATGTCACGATGTGGTCCTCGGGTAAGCCTAAAAACTCGAGAAATGCGTCGTCAAAGAACCCTGCGATGCCACTGACTCCCAAGTTCAAATGCATGCATGCCAAGTTTATCTGATGTCCCAAAAACCCAGCATCCATATGAACATCCCGATAGGCACGATCACCTTTTATCGCGAGAGTATCCTTCAAAGATGCCGAATAAATCACAACAGCCGCCGCGTCTCCTGCGAGTTCTTGACCGAGACAAAGCTCCTGAACTTTTCGTCTGTGGTCACCGTACTTCGCATCGAACAGTACGTGATTTCCCTCGTCATACTTCCACAAAGCAGGCTCTATCCCCCGAACCCTTGATGTCACGCAGTGAATCTTTAAGGACTCCGGTGCACCTACAAACTGAATAGGACCCGGCCTGATGAAGCGATGGGTGAAGTCCAAAATCCTTTCGAGATCTCCTCTATCCATCGGGGCACCTGTAAATTGACGAGTGGATCTTCGGCGCAATGCCAGAGAGCTGAACTCCCCGCCCAGGTCAATCATCGTTTCGCCGAGAACCTCGGCTTCCCCATCGGCGAGTTCACTCGATCGAGGAGACAGTCCTTCTCTTTCCAAATCAGAGACTTCATAAATCGACGCATCATCAAGAAGATGCCCACTTTGGTGTAGCGCAAGAATCGCATCTTCTTCGGGAGGCTTCGAGATCTCGGATAAAGCCGAGACCCTTACACCTTGCCGGGCAGAATCCCCCGTGCCCACGCTTCTGGAAGCGGACCAAGGTTGCAAAGGGATGACCGAGAGAACTCCTTCCTCTTCCTCATCGAGAAAGAGCAGACGTTGTAATCTCTGATCGACAAATCGGGTCAGCGGAGTCGCTTGATATCCTTCGTCTCCAGCCGCATGTACCAAATTCCCTATGATATGCCCAGTATCGAGCAATATTCTTCGATAAGCACGATGGTGATATCTCCAGCGAGATCTCTGCCAAAGACCCGACAACAAAACACATATCTTTGAATTCTCGAATGAGGGGTGATTCCAACAGGCCGCTGATACCTCATCCAGTTCGATGCCTTCAAAGAGAGGAATCAATTGATGGTGAGGAACCGAATAGGCGTAGAGCCCCTCTTTTAAACCGTCGATACCCCTGAGTGCGAGAGTCACTTCCGTGGGGTAGAGCGCTCCTGCAGAAGGTGCAGCTCTAAAAATCTGAGTTCCCGAAGGCGTTTGCTGAAACCCGGTCGCACCACAAGAGAAGAAAAGGAGGCGGGATATGGCCCCGACCTCATCGGACAAACTCTTGGGATCAAGAGGTTCCTGATCTTCCGCTGGGCCCAATGGAAAATCTGTGAAGGGTAAATATGGGACAAGATCGATGGGATGTCGCGAGTGCCACTGTTTCCATGGCGGTGGCTGCTGCTCATAGTCGGGCATGGGTATCAGATTGATCGTCCTACGATCATATTTCGTTTCCTGATGAAACCACTCCGCAATCGAGATTGAACCTGGATTATCCAAAGACCTAAACCTCAAGTCCCTTAGGGGCTTTATTAAAGTTACGGCAACCATTAGCGGTGACGAGGACCACGTCTTCGATACGACACCCACCAATACCCGGGTAATAGAGTCCCGGTTCTACAGTGACGACCATCCCCTCTTCAAGCTGTGGACCGACCGGAGAAATACGGGGAGGTTCATGAATATCCAACCCCAAGCCGTGACCGGTCCCATGAAAAAAGCCCTCCCAAGTGCCATCTCTTTGCTGAGTGGAAAAACCCGCCCCTTCAAAGACCTGCTGTACCCTCCGATGAATCTCCTGACCACATGCTCCAGGCTTGATCAGAGAAATCGCTGTCTCTTGGGCCTCTAGGACCGCAGCGTGAATCTTCTTTTGATCCTCCGTCGCCTGTCCCTTCACGACAGTTCGTGTCATGTCTCCCCAAAATCGATGAGTCATATGCTGGGGGTAGATGTCGCAGATCACAGTCTCGCCAGCCCGAATCGGCCCACTCCCCACATCATGGGGGTCACACCCCTGATCTCCTGGAGCGATGATGAACTCACCGATTTGAAGCCCCTTCGAGAGAAGGAAGGATCTGACGGAATACTTAATCAATTCTGAGGTGAGAGGCTCTCCATCGAGCTGCAGAACCCCATCCTGCCCCGGCTCACTGTTAGAGATGAGGCGAATGGCGAGCGCCATCGCTTCCTCCGTTGCGGCCTGAGATTCCTCAAGACAGCGAATCTCATCCGCTCTCTTGATTCTGCGATCACTAAAAAAGGGATTTTCGCGTGCGACCACTTCGATTCCGCCAGATCTCAAGAAATCTGCGATCATCAAAGGGAACCGGCTTGGCACCTCCACCCTCTCAATATTCCTGCTTCTCAAGAGCTGAAGAACAATCTCTTCAAAAGAACAGGGCTCACCCCCTTTTACTTCTTTGGCAGATTTCTCCACTGCGGACAGGCTGATCACCTCATCCACACGGCTCTCTTTCTCTCCCCGCCCCAATTCGAGATCTGTGAGCATAATGGCACTCCCTTTGGAGTCCCTGAGCCAGGTGAACTGATCCCCCGCAAGGAAACCTGAGGCCCAAAGCAGATCGGATTCCCGTTCACTGTCATCGATGATCAACTCGGCAGTTTTTTCGTGCATAGAGTCCCTCGTCTCTTAAAAAAGCAGATTCGTTGCCCCTGCCTATCACCCCTCAAGCGCTCGGGCAAGACCCCGGAGTAGGAGTCGCCCAAATTTGCGGGTCTGGAGGGAGGCATCGTAGTCTTGAGTGCCGGAACGTACCCACAAGTCGTGGTCGCTCAAATCCGGTTTCATGGAGGCTGATTGGGCATCATTGACGCGTGGAAATCGAAATCTCGAAATTCGAAATCCAGTGGTGGAACTTCTCGACGCGAGAAGCCGCTCTCTGGAAATCGCCACAAGGACCGCCTCGCGGCCCTATTCCACTCTGAAGGTCGAAAAGATCTTCTCCCGTGGGTAGGTCAACTAGAAGCCCGTTCCGAATCGGAAGCGGCTCTGAGACTTCTCCGTGCTGGGGTCGTTCGATTCCATCCATGGCCCCAAGGTGAGGAACAACTCGCAACGCTCGAAAAGCAACAATTCAGATGGCACCTCCCCGAACTTCAAGATGCGGCAGAGAACCAATTCGACGCCCTCTCGGCCTCACGGCTCGCCGATGCTCTGGACTGCCTCGGGGATCGTGCGGGTGCACAACTTTGGGCACGAGCGGCCATCGAGGAAGATCCCTGTCACCCCGAGGGATATCTTGCGGTTGCGAGAGCACACCTTAGAAAATTCAGAGAAAAGAGTGATGCCGTTGCGGGACTCGGTGTACTTCGTTATCTCACCAAAGCATGCCAGCTCCGACCTGGGCATGGAGAATGCCTGAGGGATCTCGCCACGATGCTGCTCCTTCTCAAAGCCCCGAAAGCGGCAGGGAAAGTACTTCAACCGTTGATCAAGGCGGCCCCTAGAGATCCCATGGTTCTTGCGTTGACCACCTTGGCGAAAGAACTTCCCGCTGAAAACACGTCCAACATTCAAGAATTGTTCCTGCGCTGGGAAACCGGCAGTGAACCTAATCGCGCACTCTCCCCTGCTCGCGTTCTTCCCTCACCCTCTGGGGGTCAGTTGTGGGAGATCGACAACAACCGCACGCTCGTCGCAACCTGTGACTCCGCCAGCCGTGATGACAAAACCATCGAAAACCTATCCGTTGTCAGTGGAACTCTCATGAGCTCTCTTCCCCAAATGGGCATCGGCGATTTTGTTCGCTTCACCTCACGATCTCGTGGAGGAATTCTCCTCGGTCAATCTGACGGAGAAAGTACATATTTCGGACACTCACAACGGGGATCCCATGAAGAATCTCTTCACCGATTCCTCAACAGCCTTGGTGACAAGGAGGTCTCCCGATGAAGCAGATTCTTCAGGGACTCAATGAGGTACCCGGTGTCCTCGGGAGCATGGTGATGACTGAAGACGGCATGGTGGTTTGTTCTGCTCTGTCTTCATCGTTTGACGGAGAGGTCGTCGCCGCCTTCGCTTCTAACGCACGCCTATGCATCGGCAAGGCCGCTGTCCAATGCGGAGATGGAATCCCTCATGAAATAGTCCTCGAAGGAGAAGAAGGAAGTTTAATTCTTCTCGATGTCGAAGACGCCACTCTGGTAGTGATCACTCACGCCGGACTCGAATTGAATACTGGAATGCTAGAAATCCGTAGCCTTGCAAGAAAGCTGCGTGGGATCCTCGAGATCCAAACTTCCTGAATGGAAGTTCAACACATTGATAGAGGAGACAGACAATGGTTCAGATAAACTTCTCGCTCAAGGAAGTGAACTGCAAGATCGTTTATTACGGTCCGGGACTCAGTGGAAAAACCACAAACCTTGAAGTAGTTCACAAGAAAGCTCCCCAACCGAGCGTGGGAGATTTGACGAGTATTGCAACAGAAGGTGATCGCACCTTATTTTTCGATTTCTTGCCTCTCAATCTGGGACAGGTTGCAGGCATGAAAACGAAATTCCAGATCTACACCGTCCCCGGTCAGGTTTACTACAACTCGACACGGAAACTTGTTCTTCAAGGTGCCGACGGAGTCGTGTTCGTCGCAGACTCCAAACGAGGAAAGATGGAAGAGAACATCGAAAGTCTCAAAAACCTGGAAGAAAATCTGAAGGAGCACGGACTTTCCTTCAACAGCATTCCGGTCGTTCTTCAATACAACAAAAGAGACTTGCCCGATGTGTATTCAGTGGAGGAACTCGATGAAGCCCTGAATTCTTTTTCTGCACCCCACGTCGAAGCCGTCGCAAGAGATGGAGAAGGAGTCTTCCCCACTCTCAAGAAGTTAGCCGGAATGGTCCTTCAATCCCTGAATGATCAACACTCCTCGGTGAAATCTGGATCTGTGAGTTCTCCTCACTCAAGGACAACTCACACTCCTGCCGCCGAAGAGACGACAACAAACTCAACGACAGCAGTGGCCACAGCGACCACTCCGCCACGTACACGAGCGACAGGAACCAGACAGGCCGCTCCTACAAAAGGACGCCGAACAACTGCGTCTGTGGCATATGGCTCCAGTGCACGCCCACGAATTGTATCTTCCCCCCGTCGACAAAAACGTCGTCAGGGAATAATCATCGGCATGACCGTCGGCATTTCTGTCGTCGCTGCCGCCATCGGTCTTTACCTGAGCAATATGCTCGGCTTCTTTTCTTGAAGCTTGGAGAGGATAAGAAATTGATCAATGACAGCGATCATCTTAAAGATCAAAGACTCGTCTTCTATCGCGAAGACATCGAAAGCATCGACAAAGTACTGAGTGACTTCCTCGAATTATCCAGCAGTAGGTGTAACCTGCTGATCGATAAGGAAGGTCACATGGTGACCTGTTGCGGAGACACCAGCAGTATCGATGAGCAGACAGTTGCGGCTCTCGTCGCCGGTTCTTATGCCGCCACTCGAGAGATGGCCCGCCTTCTCGGCGAGGACGAATTCTCGGTGCTCTTTCACCAAGGAAAAAAAGACAGCATTCAACTGACGATGATCGGCGATCGCACCATCATGGCTACTGTCTTCGATGATCAGACCACGGTCGGAATGGTCAGGCTCTACGCCAAGGCTGCCAGTGATGGTCTCGAAAAAATCTTCGAGGAGATCCGCCATCGCCCTGCATCTAAGGTCTCACTGGATAAATCGTTTGGTGATTCTGCCAAGGGTGCGCTGGACTGTTTCTTCTCTGAGTGACTTTCCGAAATCTCGGAATCAGTCCTCTCCTTGTCGGCTCTGTTCCTCCAATAGGTCGAGGAGTAGGGCACGGATATCCCATTGACGATCTCCAGACTCGGCCATAAAAAAGCAAGCCTCAGCGGCGATGCGCAGCATTGCGAATCCTATGAGGGCAATGCCGGCATTCAGCGCGATGCCTCCTAGCCCTCCCCAATCGAAACCGTCATGGGAAAGACCCCGCGGCTGAATAAAGGCGAAAATGGCGTGGAGTCCGAGCAGCAAGAAGACCACCCACGAGAGTCCCAGTAACAAACTTCCCATTTGACGCAACCGACCGTGACGAGTTCCCGCCCTCGGCTGAAAATTCCTGACGGAACTCTCAATACCCCCGCGTAACGACTCTTCTTTCTCCAGTCGCGTCAATAGATCCAGTCGAGCTTTCCGTTCTTCAGATCGTTCGTTCTCACGTTCATTTTTTTCGAGCAGCGCCTTTGACCCCTCCGAATCAAGAACTCGGGTCTTGCGATCACAGGTGGGACAATTGACTTTGGATCCCAGACTACTGTCCGGGGCAGATAGTCCAGCACCACAATGTTCACAAATCGTCGAAATCGCCATC
>JAACCY010000221.1 GCA_009937185.1 Planctomycetia bacterium | reverse complement strand
GCAAGGGAAACCCGAGCAAGGGAAACCCGAGCAAGGGAAACCCGAGCAAGGGAATAATGGCAATGATCAGCGCCCTCATTCCAAAAACAGAAACCGCAAAGGGAAAAAGAAACTTCCTGCAAAAGGAAGCGTCTCTCTCCCTCGCTACGAAAAGGCCGACTCAGAACGTCGGCTTGAACTTTCTGAGTTGCTTCGTCTTGTCTCCGCGAGTGCCTCAACTCGGGTGGGGAAACATAGAATCACTGAGCTCCAACCTGAAACATCTCCCTCAATTGTTCGATCTCGGCTTGCTGAAGTCGGGGAACTGACCACACGACTGAATGATGGCCTTCAACTGGGATTATCCGGATTAGGTGATCTGAGTAAAATTCTTGGTCGAGATGGGAGTTCGGGCGGGCAACTTCTGGATGGTCCTCAGCTATCGATCGTCGCTAGGGTTCTAGATAGAGCGAGATCTCTACGAAGAGTTCTTGAGGAGGACGAATATCCTCATTTGAAACAACGTGCCCTTCAGTTAACGGACCTTCCGGCCTTGAGAGAGAAGTTGGAAAAGACGCTATCCTCTCATGGTGAAATAATGGATAGCGCTTCCTCTAAAATTTTCGATCTCCGAAAAGAAGCTCGCGCTCTGGAGAAGGAAATTAGGGAATGGCTCGAATCTCAAAGAGACAAAAGTCCCTGGAAGAAGTTTTTACAAAGTTCGGTGATTACTCCAAGGAATGGGCGATTTTGCTGGTCGGTTCGCGCCGAGTGTCGACATCAAGTGCGAGGAGTTGTTCATGCCGAGTCTGCTTCTGGACAGACTCTATTCTTGGAGCCAGAGCAGGTTGTCAGGACTGGAAATAAACTTCAGCGTGTACAAGAGAGAATCCAGCAAGAGCAGAGAAGGATATTAGGAGAACTCTCCCGCGAAGTTTGGTTGAAGCATGAAAAAGTCATGGAGCTCTGGAATCACCTTGTTGAACTGGATGTGATCCAAGCAAAATCGAAGTTTGCTCAAAGTCTTGGCTGTGAAATTCCTGAGATTGTTGAAGAACGAGATTTATTACTGATTCAAGCCCGTCATCCGCTTTTGATATGGCGAGAACTTGAAATCCATGGCCACGATGATCACGGACTCGAAAAAGCATACGAAACGATCACTCACCTCGATTTGCAACTGAAACCTAATCGCTACCAACTCGTAGTCACTGGACCAAATACGGGTGGGAAAACCGTTGTTCTAAAAACAGTGGGTTTACTCTCGATGATGGTCGCTTGTGGTCTTCCTATTCCTGTCAGTCCCGGATCTCGAATACCGGTCTTTGACCAGATTTTTGCAGATATTGGAGATGAACAAAGTTTGCAGCAGGATCTCTCTACCTTTTCTGCTCATGTCACGATTGTTGCTTCCATTCTCCAGTCCTCAACCAGTAGAAGTCCCGTACTTCTCGATGAATTGGGTTCGGGAACAGATCCTCTTGAAGGTGCTCCTTTGGCTGAGGCCGTTCTTGATCGTCTCTATGAGAAGGGGACGATGGCGTTGGTGACGACGCACCTCGGGCGTCTGAAGGAATACGCATATCGCAGGAGGAAATGTGAAAATGCGGCTATGGAATTCGATCCGGAGAAATTGGCTCCTACCTACAAACTGAAAGTAGGGCTTCCTGGTCGATCGAATGCACTCGTGATCGCTGAGAGAATCGGTATGCCAGCCGATGTCGTGTCAGTGGCGAGAGAGAGAAGTGAAAAAGAGACAGGAATTGATCCTGAAGTGATCGAGGGCTTGCGGAGATCTCAATCTGACCTAGAGAGAAGAGTTCGAGAAGCTCAGCAGCATGGCGACAAAGCGAAGCAGTTGGCCAGAGACGTAGAGCAACAAAGTATCGACCAGAGAAATACTCGTGGTGCACTTGAGTATGAACTGGAGCGATCTGAGGAGCAGCGTGTTCATTCTGTGATTGATCAGGTGGAGTCGGCCTTGAATCGCATTGGGGAACTGACCGGTGAAAGAGGAGTCGTCTTGTCAGAACTTCGATCCTTGCTTGAAGATAGCAGGTCGGGGACTCGACTAAACCAGCGAAGGCTGGAGTCTGCACGTTCATTGCGAAAAGGAGACTCGGTCTTTGTTCCCCGATTACAGCAGGTATGCGAAGTCAAAAAGATCAATAAAGAGAAGCAGAAACTTGTGGTCTTGCTCAATGGAATCTCAACAGAGGTCCAATTCAGTGAGATCTCTTGGGTGTTGCCTCCGCCTGGATTCCAAGTTTGGTGGGACTGTGACGAACTCACTTCAAACCAAGACGAAGACCGCTAAACGACTGCTCTCTTAGCGAAGTACCCAGCCGAGGTCGAATGAAAACTCCCGTGTATCATCGCTATCTTGTTTCAGTATTGCTTCTGTCCAAGTGATGGAGATGGGTAATCTCTGACCAAAAAGAGGAACATAAAGGAGGATTCCTCCGCCGACACCTAACCGATACTCGTCAAATTCAAAGCTGTTGATATCTTCTGACAGGCTTCCGAAATCAGCAAACACTGTACCTCTCATGCTGTTTTCTAAGAGAGGCCATGTGTAATCTAGGGAACCGTAATGCCGAATCGTTCCTCCGATTTCTACACCATCCTCGGTGGGGCCTGCTCCCCTGTAGTCGAATCCTCGAAGGCTTCGGGGACCACCCAAGAAATAGCGTTCAAAAATCGGTATAAAATCAGTGTCGTCATAGGCGTGTGCATACCCGAGTGCTGTTTTGAATGCAAAGACATGTCGCATCTCGTCGGTTTCTTGGAAAACTGTCTTGAACCAGCCATAACTCAAATCAACTTTGTTGATATCCAAGTCTCCACCGAGAAACCCGCCTGATCGACTGTATGTGGATTCGAAATTCCAGCCGTTGACCGCTCCAACGTCGGGTCGGAAGACTCGACGGTCCCAATCAAATCTGAAGTCGAGAGCATTCACGGGAGTTTTTCCGGCACTATCAGTGATCACCGAGGGAGCTGTGGAGGAAATATTTTCAACGGTGACCCCTTCGACACGGAATCCGATTTCACCTCTTAGTTTCTCTTCTCGATCAAAGAGGCGTCCCAATGTGATGCCTGCACTATTACGGTCCTCTGTGTAATTCGATCTTAGCAATACGGACCGAAATGCTGAAACTTTCAATGAGTTATCAGATCCCGACAGATAGGGTTCGAAAAACTGAAGCCTATATCTGGAATATTCGGTTCCGGGTTGAGCTTCCAGAATCAGCCTTTGTCCTGCACCTGTGAAAGATCCAGGGAGGTCAGAGAGAGAGGTGGGCCAATCTTGAATGTCGAAGTTCTTCTTCTCGATGGCGATGTTTCCAAGGATCCCTGTACTGGTGGAGTAACCCACTCCAAAGAGTGCTCGGCCAGTACTTCCCTCTGACAACTCAAAGACGACCGGTCGGTCACCGGCTGCTCCACTGGAGTCGAAATAGGGGCGTATCTGATTGAAGTACTGCAATCGATAAAGATTACTGAGACTGTCTTGAATCTGTGAAGGTTGGAATTCTTCTCCTGGATAAATCTCTAGTTGCCTTCGGATCACTTCATCTTTTGTGGAACGATTTCCCCGAATGTCGATTTCTCCAACGCTCACTTTGCTTCCTTGGGAAATGACATACTTGAGAGTGACGTCATTGCCTTCGAGAGGATAGATCACTGTTGGATTCACCGTGGCGTCGATGAATGCGTTATCACTGAAGAGTTTGCGAATGGCTTCAGCGTCATTCTTGATCTTTTCGCCATCCCATTCAGAACCGTGATCAACAGTCATGACTTCTCGGAGTTCTTCGCTGGTAAAGATGGGAGTCTCGTTGAAATCAAATTCAACTTGCCCAATTTGATATCGGGGACCCTCGTCGATGGCGATCACGAGGCGCAGTTGTGTCAGTTCTTGCGAAAATTCTTGTCTTTCAAGTGTAACCTCAGCATCGAAGAAACCCTTGAGGAAGTAATATTCACGAATCTGGCGAAGATCTGAGTCCAGCAAGCGTGGATCAAATTTCCCAGACTTGAAGATGCCCATGAACTCACGGGGATGAAGTTGAATGATGGCGAGTATTTCATCGACGGAAATACTGCCTTCTCCAAGAAACCCGATGGACCTGATCAATACTTGAGGGCCCTCTTCAATTTCGAAAATTACAATCGGGTAAGATAGGGTACCCTCAAGTCGGCTACCCACCTTTGCGAACGGATAACCGTTCTCGAGCAATCGACTTCGAATGACTTCCACATCTTCTTTCACGACCAATGGGTCGTAGAGCTCATCAATTTGAGTCTGTATTGCGCCGAGCAGAACTTTGTCAGACTGAGAGTCATTACCTTCGATAAATATTTGTTTGACTGGTTTTCTTTCCTCTATCCGAATGGTGATCAATACACCTTCGGGCAGGGAGCGAATACTAGGGGGAGAGATAGATACAAAATCTCCACTCGCCCAAAGTCGTCGATAATCCGCATCGAGTGCAGAAGCCGAAAATATCGATCCTGGTTTTAGTTTCAATCGAGTCAAGACTTCAGCGGTTCCCAAACGGTCGAGCCCCTCAATCCGAATCTCGGCGACTCTTGAATCTTCTGGGGGAGTGTCATTGGGGAACGTTTGGGAGGTCTGTGCAGAGAGAGGTGGGGTTGAGACTGCTTGGAGAAGAGAAAACAAACCCAGAATGAGTAACGTGGGCAGAATACGAAGAATCCATCTGGAGGCGTCCGTTTGGAGGTCTCCCTTATGAATGGGGGTCAGTACCCCGCTGCAGCACATTGTCATGTTCTTTGTGAAGCTCTGTACACGATGCTGTGTATAGCTCTTTGTTTCTGTCAAAACGGACTCCTGCCTCAAGTATGGGAAACAGACCTCCAGATCTCTATAAAAAGGCTCTATGGATCAGTCATTCCCCTTGTGGTGGTTATCGAGTCCTGAACGGCCCCTGTCAACCGGTGACAACGTCCAATCCGTAGACATGCGAGGCCTTCAGCGTTCAGAAATGGAACTGCTGACGAGTATTTTTCCAGATGGGGCTCTCAAAGGCTGGCATGGCTCTTGCCACATGACTCTTAGATTCAAAACACAAATGTAGGGAGATCGAGATGAGACCCGTCAGTAATACAGCTAATCAAAGCCGTCTCGTTACCATTGACGAGGCCAACAAGATGTTGCCCTTGGTACAGAATGTCGTCGAGGATATCGTTAGAATTTGGGACTCTATCATTCAAAAGAGAACCGAATTGGAGTGTTTAGAGAAGAATCCGACCCATGAGGAGGGTCTCGATCTTCAAGGAACAGCTCAGAGCCTTAAGCAGGATCTGAATGCATGTATCGATCGAATAAATGGATACATTCGAGAAATCGAAGATCTGGGTTGCTTCGTTCAGGAGTTCAAGCGAGGAGTGATCAACTTCCCCACATTATATGTTGGGCGTAAGGTCTTCCTCTGTTGGAGACCTGGGGACGAGGAAGTCCGATACTGGCATGAACTGGACGAATCATTCACTGAGCGCACCCCGATTAGGGATTTCAGAGACTTTTTCTTCCAGCGAGTGGATAACCAGATCGGGAACTGATCAACCCGACAGTTTCTCCAATAGGTCTGGTGAAATGTCCAGATTGGAATGCACATTCTGAACGTCGTCGTTGTCTTCGACCTCGGCAATGAAATTCAGAACTTTTGTCGCAGTCTTTTCGTCCTCAATAGAAACAGTACTCGTGGGGATTCGGGTGACTTCGGCATAACTCGGTTCGAGATTAGCAGCCGTGATGACCTGACGAACTTCAGTGAAAGATGTCGGACTGGTCAAGATTTGAAGATGGCCTTCTTCTGTTTTGACATCGTCTGCGCCCGCTTCGATCGCCAGTTCGAAAAGATCTTCTTCACTGATGGACCCGTCGGGCAATTCAATCACTCCCCGGGTTTCAAACATCCATGAGACTGATCCAGGGCTTCCGAGTGAGCCTCCCTTTTTATCAAACAACTTCCGAAGTTCGCTGGCTGTTCGATTTTTATTATCGGTCAGAATATCAATCACCAGTGCTACTTGTCCTGGGGAATAGCCCTCATAAACCAACTCGTGCAAGATCTCTGCAGCCAACTCGCCGGTGCCCTTTTTGATGGCACGGTCGATGTTGTCATTGGGCATATTCGCCGCTTTTGCTTTATCGACCATGAGCTTGAGATGGGGGTTTCCATGAACGTCGCCTCCACCATCTCGAGCTGCAACAGTGATTAACTTTGCAAGTTTGCTAAAGACCTTACCGCGTTTAGCATCATTGGCCGCTTTCTTATGCTTGATCCCTGCCCATTTGGAATGTCCTGCCACGCTTCCGTCCCTTCAAGGATTTGGATCTGGCCTCGAGGGTGATCCGACTGTCCAAGTCCAGTGAGATTATTTCCGTGAAGTCTTCTTGGCGCCCTTTTTCGCGGTCTTCTTTGCGGTCTTCTT
>JAACCY010000220.1 GCA_009937185.1 Planctomycetia bacterium | reverse complement strand
CTTCGTTGCCGAGAACAACCTTCATGGCCAATTCACGCTGAAGAACTGGATCTTTGATACTAAAGATCGCACCCATTCCACCCCGAGCGATCTCTTCAAGTAGGTCATAACGGCCATCGAACTCGGGTGTCATCGGAACTTCATTGTCTGAAATGAAGCTGTAGTTGATGTCGAGATCAGCACTGTATTTGTCGAGGATGAGGCCTGCGAGTCCTTCAATATTGGACTTTTTTTCTTCAGAAGAATTTTTTAACTGAAGCCGTCGTTGTCGTCGCTGGAGGTACTTGTTCAGTTGTGTCCGGAGTGCGGATTCTAGTTTGGGATCTGAACTACAGGCACGATCTACCGCTTCTTCGATGGACGTATTTCCCGATAATAGGCGAGCAAACACCATCTCTGCTTCTGATAGCCCATTTTCTTCGTTATCGTCCAGCTTGGAATCCACTTGAGGCCTCATTTCTGATCAGGGATGCGGTTCCCGTCATTATTGGATATCATGCCCTACAGGAGGACTCCATGACAGATCCTGATTCAGGTGACAATCTAGACGGTGACACCCCTTCTCTGCCGAATGAGGATTCCAAGAAATCCGAAGAAGGAAGCGCAGAAGAATGGTTACCAGAATTCGCTGAAGGAGACGAAGATGCTTTCAATCGTCTTGTCCGAAGGGAGTTGCCCCGACTACGTCGTCCTATCGACGATAAACTGGGTCCTGACCTTCGCCGTCGAATCGATCCGAGTGACGTTCTTCAGCAAGCTGCTCTGGACGTATATCAACTGAGGGATAATTTTGAAGATCGAGGTCTCCCCGCATTTAGGGCGTGGTTGAAAAAGATCACAATGAACAACTTGAATCGATTGATCGAAAGAGAGTTGGCTCAAAAGAGAGATCCCAGAAAAGAGAAGCGCAGAGCCCGGGAGGCTGGAAAAAGTAAGTCTCTCGATCCACTAGGTCATCTTCAGGCCTCTATTTCTTCACCCTCTGCCGGGGTTCACCGGGAGGAAGCCTGGGATCTATTAGAGCAATGTCTCGATATGCTGGGGGACGACGATAGAGAGTTGTTGCGGTGGGTAGATGAAGACGGGCTCCAATATGAAGAATGTGCCCGCCGTTTGTCTGTCAATATTGACGCTGCCCGTCGACGTCATAGCCGAGCGATCGCTCGCTTGCGGAAATTTGCGGATGCCGTCCGCAGCGGTGGTCACGAAAATTAGGGTCAGATCCTCATATGAGGAGGCCGTCTCAGCCGCTTTTGACCCGGTTCTCTTCTCTCGGGGTGACAATTCTCTAGATATTGTCCCGATCATGCCCCGGTCTCCTTGACGCTATCTTGTCGAGTCCTAGCATCAGGGCTGTTGGCCCGGACCAAAGATGGTCCTGAGCAAAAACCTTCTCGGATTGTGCGGCAGGTTTAAAGTTCTGTCTTGGCACTGGAGGTCCCTTGGATCGTTTTGGATCAAACTCAGGCTATGTGGACGCTCTTTACGAGCAATTCAAGAATGACCCTCAGAGCGTGAGTGCTGCTTGGAGGGAATTTTTCGATGATTACCATTCCGACTCGATTGTTCCAGAATCGATAGTCACTGAAGTTCAGCCCGAAGACCCCTTACCGACTCCCGCTGGTGTTGTGAGTCCTGAAGGGCCTCGTTCCTCGACAGCGACAAGAGAAAGCACTCAGGTTAAAGCGGTCGAGAAAAACGATGCCGAAGTTTCAAGTGAAGACGAAGTGAGATTTGAGCCACTCAAAGGAGTGGCAGGCAAGATCGCTGAAAATATGCAGAAGAGTACTGAGGTGCCGACTGCAACGACCGTGCGAACCGTACCTGTGAGGTTGTTGGAAGAAAATCGCAAGATTATCAACGAACATCAACTCGCATGGGCACGACCCAAGGTTTCATTCACGCACATCATTGCTTTTGCATTGGTCCGAGGTCTCGCTGAGCACCCCGGTTTGAATCATGGGTTCAAAGTGGAAGACGGAGTTCCTGGTCGTATTGCAAGAAAGCATACGTGCATAGGAATCGCTGTCGACGTGGAGCGAAGGGGCGAAAGATCGCTCGTCGTTCCAAACATCAAGGATGCCGATAAACTTCGATTCCGTGAATTCCTCGCGGCCTACAATGATCTCGTCTCTAGATCTCGCCGTGGAAAACTTACATTGGCAGATTTTGATGGAACTTCCGTCTCGATCACCAATCCAGGGATGCTGGGAACCAGTATGTCCGTGCCTCGCTTGATGGCAGAGCAGGGTGCCATATTTGGAATCGGCTCCATTGATTACCCCGCCTCTTGCGCGGGGATGTCCCCGAACCAAGTGGGTGCTCTAGGGCTTTCAAAAGTGATGACATTGACCAGCACCTATGATCACAGAGTGATTCAAGGTGCTGCCTCAGGGACTTTCTTGGCAACAGTTGAGAAATTCCTCTTGGGTGGTGATCGCTTCTACGAACAGATCTTCGAGGAACTCGATGTTCCTCATGAACCGTATCACTGGTCTCAGGAAGACACGTCCGGGAATCTTGCCGACGATACTCAATCTCAGGCTTATCGCCAGGCTAAGGTGCTGCAACTTGTCGAGGCTTATCGCTCACGCGGACACAGAGTTGCGCATCTGGACCCTCTGGGTAGAAGTCCTGTTCAGGATCCTGATCTTGAACTTTCGAGTTACGGTCTCAGTATTTGGGATTTGGATCGATCATTCCTCTGTGGTGGAGTTGCCGGTGAAGAGTTGCCTCGCCAGCTGAGAGAAATCATCGACATTATGAGGAGAACCTACACCGGCTATGTCGGTGTTGAGTTCACTCATATTTCGGATTCCGAGGAACGAAACTGGCTTCAAAACCGAATGGAGCTGACCGAGAACCATGAGAATCTGAGTTTGGACGAAAAACTCCATATTCTCAGAAAACTCAATGAAGCTGAGGCTTTCGAAAAGTTTCTTCACACCAGTTACGTGGGTGCGAAACGATTTAGTCTCGAAGGTACGGAAGCTTTGATTCCTGCTCTCGATGCTATTCTTTCTCAATGTTCCAGCGATGGTGTACGCGACGTGTTTTTGGGGATGGCTCACAGAGGTCGATTGAATGTTCTTGTGAATATTCTTGGCAAAGGACTGGAGCAAGTCTTCGAAGAGTTTGAAGACTTTGATTCTGACTCGCCAGAGGGATCCGGTGATGTCAAATATCATTTGGGTTCAGTCGGTGAGTTTTCTGGTTCTAATGGAGAAAAAGTGAGCGTGACTTTGGCTTCAAATCCGAGCCATTTGGAATCCGTTTGTCCTGTCGTCACGGGCATGGCTCGTGCATTACAAGATCGACGTAAGAATCCAGAGGAAGTTCTTCCTCTGTTGATTCATGGAGATGCGGCTCTCGCTGGACAGGGTGTCACCTACGAGACATTGAATATGTCTCAACTCGAAGGTTACGGAACTGCGGGATCGATTCATCTGGTTATCAATAACCAGATTGGATTTACGACAGCTCCTAGTGAAGGACGCTCATCTCGATATTGCACAGATTTGGCGAAATCCATCGAAGCTCCTGTGTTTCATGTGAATGCTGACCATCCACAAATGGTTGTTCGTATGGTTCGACTGGCTTGTGAGTATCGAGCACGATTTGGCAAAGACGTCTTTATCGATCTCGTTGGATACCGCAAATGGGGACACAACGAAGGCGACGAACCTGGGTACACTCAACCATTGATGACTCAGCGTATTGAGAAGCACCGATCGGTAAGAAAGTTAGCGACGGAACGACTCCTTGCACGGGAAGAAATAGACATTGAAAAAGCAGAACAGATGCTTTCAGAGTTCCAGACGATTCTCGATGATAGTTTGATAAGCGTGAAGGCCACAGTTGCCGGCGAACGGGGTAATGCTGTTCGACACGATGATGAAGAAATCGAGGGTGTGGCTGCAGGTTCTATATCGACCGCGATCTCTGAAGAAGAATTAAGTCTATTGCTCGCGGAAGTGACGAAAACTCCCGATCGATTCCAACTCCACCCGAAGTTGTCTAAGCAGTTCCAGCGTCGTCTCGATATGGCCCGTGAAGGTGCCGTCGATTGGGGACTTGCAGAGTTGTGTGCATTTGGCTCTCTCGTGAGAGAAGGAGTGCCAGTGCGGCTTTCAGGAGAGGATAGTGGAAGAGGCACCTTTAGTCATCGCCATGCGTCCTTGACGGATGTATCGACGGGGCTTCGACATATTCCATTGGCTCATATTGCCGGTGCAAAAGCAGAATTCCAGGTACACAACAGTTTGCTTTCTGAATTCGGTGTACTCGGGTTTGATTATGGATACAGCGTTGAATGCACCGAGGGGTTGACGATTTGGGAGGCTCAGTTTGGAGATTTCTCTAACGGAGCTCAGGTCATCATCGACCAGTACATCTCTAGTGCTGAAGAAAAATGGCGCCAGACTTCTAATCTGACAATGCTCTTACCGCATGGGTATGAAGGACAGGGGCCCGAGCATTCTAGTGCTCGCCTCGAACGTTTCCTTCAACTCTGTGCTGAAGGTAACCTGAGAGTGGTTCAACCGAGCAATGCGGCTCAGTACTTCCACACTCTCCGCAGGCAGAGTCACGCAGCGGCAAGGAAGCCGATAGTGGTATTGACTCCCAAAGGGCTTCTCAGACTTCCTGCAGCCAGGAGTACAACAGCAGAATTTACTGATCGAGGCTTCCAAGAAGTCTTGATCGATGGACAACCCGGTTCACATATACGCAAGGTTCTGATTGCTTCAGGGCGAGTGATCTACGATCTGTTGCAAGAGAGGGCCGCTCGCCAAGCGGAGGATGTTCTTATCATTAGACTCGAGCAATTCTATCCCTTCCCGAGAACCGCTTTGCAATCCGTGATGCAGAACCTGCCAGAAACATGCGATGTTCGCTGGGTGCAGGATGAACCTCGAAACATGGGGGCATGGTCCTTCCTGCGTGATAGGGACGGTGGATTCCTAGCGGGTGGGAGAAGAGTTAGTTTTGTGGGCAGAGCTTGGAGTGCGAGCCCTGCGAGTGGATCAAAGGCTGTTCATGACTTTGAGCAACGAGATCTACTAGATAGAGCTTTTGCTGATAACCCCAAGGAAAGCAGGACTGTTGTCTAGAACTTCCGGACTCTACATCGAGACCACTGAGGAACTGCAACAGTTCATGGATCAAGCTCGCGAGGATGGCCGATACGGCATCGACTTGGAGTTTATCCGGGAGCGGACTTTTTTCCCAAAATTAGCTCTGGTTCAGATTGCTGTTGGAGAAATTTACAGACTGATTGATCCTCTGTCGTCGGTGTCATTGGATCCGCTTCTTGAAACGGTGAGTGACGAGAGCATCGTAAAGATTGTTCATGCGGGCGGTCAGGATATGGAGATTCTTGAACTGGAATCGAAGCAGATCCCAACCAATATTTTCGATACCCAAATCGCTGCGGCATTTCTGGGCCTTGGATTACAACCGGCCTACGCAGCCACTTGTGAACGTATCCTTGGGATAGTCGTACAAAAAGGGGAATCTTGGACGGATTGGTTACAGCGACCGCTGACCGAGAACCAGGAAATCTATGCCATCGATGATGTGCGTCATTTGTTGCCCCTTCACGATCATCTGACGAAGTCTCTCGAAAAAGAACAGCGCTCAGAGTGGGCTTTGGCAGAAATGGGGAAGTATTCGACCCCAGATTTCTATCATCCGCCATTATCCCAATGTCTGAAGAAGGTCAAAAAAGCGGGAAGCCTAGATTCTCGAGGGCAGGGAGTTCTTGGCGAACTTTATCTGTGGAGAGAGCAAGAAGCGCGCGACCAGGATCGGCCTCGCAGACGCATTCTTTCGGATGAGATCATGGTCGAAATTGCCCGCAGAGGTCCGCGTCAGCAGGAAGCTCTCGATAAAATGAGGGGGCTCGATGGTCGAGATTCTCGACGTTACGGCCGCTCCATTCTTTCCTCGATTGAGAAAGGTTTGGGAATCCCTGAATCTGAACTTGTCTTCATTCACAAAAAACGTCGTCTAGACCCCGAAGAGGAAGCCGCATTAGAATTAGGTGCTGCAGCATTGAGATCACTGTGCCGAGGAGAACGTATTGCACCTCCCTTGGCAGGTAACAATGCTGACGTGGAGCACCTTATTCGAGCCCACTTCGACAAAGCGACCGATTCAACAGATGTCAAACTGCTGAAAGGTTGGCGAGGTGAACTGTTTGGCAAAAAGATCATTCGGTTTTTAACCGGAGAGCTTGTCCTGCGCATCGATCCGGAAAGCGGATATCCACGCTTGTTGGAATCCTGAAGTCCCAGTGACGCTTACGCGATCTCACTCTGGAACGTGAATGACGTCCATGAAGCTCGAGACGCTAAAGATGGCATTTCCGACTCCGGGTGGGCCGTAACCGGGAGGAACCGGAAGACGATGTTCTTTATGACAGTCTCTCCATGCCGCTAACAATCTCGCATGATATTCCAGCGGGGCGGGAGGTTGTATGTCCCCGGCACCTTTTCTTTCGACCACGAGGGGTGACAGCGGTTCAGGACACCAAACGGTGAAGCGGGGACAAACTCCCTGACTCATGAAGAATTGTAGACCCTCTCTGGTCGATTCCACCGCTGCTTCTGGTTCTGTGAAGCCGTGGGGACGTGACATTTCGATGCCCGCCACGAAGTTGGGGATCACATTCTCTGCTCCAAAAACATCTGTGGATTCGATGATGCGACGGTGCCATTCAGAGCGGCCCACATATGCTTCCTTACCGGGGCAGAGTAAAGGAAAGAGTTTTTCGTCCCAGATCTCGTAATTGGGGTGGTAGATGCGAATGCCAGCGTCTTTGAGAATCTGTTGTTCATCGACAGGGAGAGCTTGCGTGACCGCTTTAGGAATCCACCGTCCTGGGAACTTCTCTTCAATTGCACGTGCGTATTCAGCGTAAAATTCAGCTTCCCCTTTTCCCTTAAGGGTTCGTGTCACCGATCCACCGGTAAGGGTGTAAGCCTTAGAGGGAGAGTTGACCCTGTCGAGAATGGTCAGACCTTCTAGGACTTCGTCCATCGGTTTAACGGTTCGGTAGGGTCTGCCTGCTTTTACCTGTTGTCGATAATTCTCGTTGATATCACAGAATCGACATTCTTCCTTGAAACCGAAGTACTGACATTTTCTGTAAACGGTGAGGTATACGAGATATCCCCATTCGATGGTTGGAGCGACTTCATGAACGGGTTGTCCGTTCTCCAGAGTTTCTTGGTAATACTCTGGGACCTTTTGCAGGTCTACGCCACTGATGGTCTGGTCTCCACATGAGAGATGGAGTGAGTCTCCGACCATGATGGCTTTCCATGGGGAGACGGGATTGACTCTCACTGAAACTGTCGTTCTTCTCAAATCCCAAGGACCTCCAATTAATTGGATTTCTTCGGGTGCGCTGAGATTTTCCTCTTGGGACATTTCGTCGATGGGAACCATGTCGAAACTGAATATGAAGTATGACTTTCTCTTGAAGTCAGCACAGTAACGAAGAGCCTCTGCGCTGAAAGAGATACCCAAGCGAAGAAGGTCTTCCTTAATCAAGGCTTCGACGGGGAGATCCGGGATGAGGTCTTGCAGACGGGAAATGTCCGCGAGACGCTCTTCTCCACTTTTAAGAAAATCGACCTCTGTCATTCCCAAGGGAGACTTGTGGGACAGGTTCATAGGATCTCCTCAGCACTTCTATTGTGGTCATGCACTCAGATCCCTAGATGAGGGATACCCCTATTTTTACGCCGGATTAAGCGGCGGCAAGAAGAACTGCAGTGGATCCGAAATAACTAGAATGATTTTGAATATCCTAGCCCCACCAAAAACTCGACGTCGTCCTCCTGGAAGCCCGCAGGAGGCTGACTGTCGTAGCGGAAGTTGATTTGAGTATTCATGTTGAGTCCTCCCACTATTTTGGTTCTTAATCCCAGTCGGCTTTCTGCGATAACGTCATCCGTGTCTTCGATGGATAAGTAAATCGTATGGTCATGGAAGAGGGTTAACCGATCCTTACCTAGAACCCATTCAGCATTACCTGCAATTCGAAGTGTGCTGGTCGATTCATCGGCAGCGGTTTTGAAATCTTCATTCAATGCCGAAATCCCGGCTTCCTCGGACCAGGTAAGATCTTCACGATCTAAGACTTGAAGGCCTGCACCGACACCTGCTGTAGTTCTCAATGAGAGTCCCGCGAAGCCATCGTTTCTTGCCGCAAAGTTCGTGTAGAGAAACCAGTCCTCTTCTGGGAAGAAATCATATTTCATATCTGCACCAGTGGATCTTTTGCTGACGACGTCATTGTCTTCGGCATAGGCCCAATCGATTTTCGAGACAAAGCGATGAGTCAAATATCGGAATTTGTAATCGACGTTCATCACCGCTGAAGTGGTATTGGTATTTCCTGAAGTCTTAGAACCATTTAGAGAAATCGTTGCTTTTTGAGATGAAGTTGGTGGTTTGAGGGGAGTGGGGTTGATCGCTGTGACTCTGTTTCCCGGCAGCGTTGCTTCAATGATTTCGTTGTCGACGGACCATGTGCCATCTTCAGAAAGATTCCAAGTGCCCTCAATCGAGACACCTGCATCGGTAATGAGAGTGGCCAGATTTTTAAACTGAATTTTAGTGACGCGGTCTGCGGGGATCGAGATCTCCCCGATACCTTCAATGGTCATACGGTAGGTATCTTTTTCGAGTTGAATGATGGTTCCCGTAAGAATGGAGCCGTCCTTCGTAAATAGTTGATCTTG
>JAACCY010000219.1 GCA_009937185.1 Planctomycetia bacterium | reverse complement strand
CGGATTTCAGCATGAGTCCTACTGATTTTGGGGATATCCAAACTCAGAGTGCACTCATCAGATCTACCGATCGAAATGACAGAGAGCCCCTCAGTCTTAATGGGCTCACTTTTGCCATCGATGTGGAGATAGAGGGCTAATTTCTCTTTAGAATTTTCGGGCATGAGATTCACTTCTTTCGACGGATATCTTCACGGAGCCTTGCCCCGGAATCCAGCGGAGATCCATCAAGTGAGGCCCAGATTTTTCCTCAGCTCTTCAACGAGATCGGAATTTTCCAGATCGATGACCGGGTCCGAGTCATATTGCTCGAAGAAGAAGGAGGGGGTCAGCTCCTCAGGAATCGCCAGTTTCTTACGGATTTTTTTCTCTGCGGGCACAAATCCCAATTGAGCCAACCGAATGATGGAATCACCGATCGTCCCCTGTAGACCACAGACGAGCACCACGGCCTTTTCCGGACTCAGTGATCCCGAATCCAGCCCCATACGCTCTTCTAGCCAAGGAATCTCGCTTTTAAGAAATCTATCCTCCGCCCGTCCATGACACCCTGACCAATCGGGATGATCTGCAGGTCGACTGACCGTCGGGATGTATACCAGGCCATGTTCTTTTTGGAGAGACTCTAATTCAGATTGGTAACCGAGATCTCCCGGTCTGGAAGCTCCGTGAATGATACAGATCTTGTTGAGTGATCGCCCTTGGGTCAAATCGTCCCTCACGATAGAGACAAAGGGAGCCAATCCAGTTCCTGCGCTGACATAGATCTTCCAGCGATCGTCATCCGCTCCCACCGTCCCGGGAACCGTGAAGTGGCCCTTAGGTTTAGGGCGGAGGAATACACGTTCACCTTCAGGCAAGGGAAAGAGATGATGTGTCAAAGGATTGTTAGATTCTGGCCTGGCCACTCTACGGATATAAAACTCGATGTAATCTCGGCATGCCGGCTCTGAAGCGATCGACATGGGGCGTTGAA
This sequence comes from Planctomycetia bacterium, assembly GCA_009937185.1. Taxonomy (GTDB): domain Bacteria; phylum Planctomycetota; class UBA8108; order UBA1146; family UBA1146; genus UBA12191. The sequence continues at coordinate 1,648 of JAACCY010000219.1, read as the reverse complement.
CTCCCCCCAGTTCGACCTGAGCCACATTATTGACGCCTATGACCATGTATTGTCCAGGGACAAACCAATCGCCTTCGGGAAGGTCAGCATCGGGTCGGATTCTAAAAATGGTCAATTCGTCCGAGAGGTCTTCGCGATTTACGATAGTCGCATTGAGATCCAGTACTTTGCCCAAGTTGCCCCCTGCCAAGATGTCATCCAAAGGAAAGTCTCACTTTCGTGAGTGTCCTTCGAGCATTGGTCCGGGTCAAGTAGAGGCTCCCTAGGGGCACCCCTTCGAACAGGTCAAGGAATCGACTGTGGGATCCAAGCCACACTCTCCGAAAGGAACCGGGAGGGGATCCCCAAGGACAAACAGGGTTGTGAGCAAAGTAATGGCATCCGTTAGATTCAGAGCCCCGTCATCATTGGTATCTACCGCATCTTCGCATTGAGGAGTGCTCGCTCCGGGTATAAAGAGAAATGCTAAGACTTGAATGGCATCCGCAATATTCTCAGTCCCAGAACCATCCACATCTCCTCTTCGAAATTCTTCCGAAACAAGGGTTCGTGGTCCTAAAGCCCCTACATCTGTAATGCTTCCGTCAGAATCTAAGGGCAGTAACGGGTTTCCGGTATCTAGGCATGGAGAGCCCGGCTCGAGAGTATAAATTCCCGCTGCGGCATCAGTAAAAAGCGGATCCAGATCAAAAGAATCCAATTGAGTCACTCCCGATCCGGTTATTCCCTCAATACAACTGTATTGAGCAAACGTAGAACCTGGCAATGCCACCACAGAGCCGTTCGCCGAGGCCAAAACAATCGAAGAATCAAAGACGATGGAATCAGGTGTGGAGTTATTAATGTTGATGGCTGCACCGCTGTTATTGCTCGTCAATCCAAAGGTACAGCTTTCAATCAAAAGATTGATAGGGTTAAAACTGACCGCCAGATGGGCGCCACCGGTTTGAGCGAAGTTATTGTGAAAAATACAATCTCTAATGATCTGCAATTCTTGATCAGATCCTGAATCGAGAAGTATTCCCCCTCCTGAAGATCCGCCGGAGTTTTCTGAAATCTGGCACCGATCAAGCGTGGCTCTTCCCTGATCCGAGATGACGATTCCACCTCCTGATAGCGGAGCAGTGTTCGCTGATATAACGCTATCCGTAATGACAGCCTCAGAGTCACAATGTACCCACACAGCCCCAACTGCAAGATTTGAAGAGTTGTTTGCGATCAATGAATCACTGACGATGAGCGTACTCTGATCGCATGAAATCGCACCGGAGACTACGCTTGCACTATTTGAAATAAGCGAGCACTCTGACATATTGATTTCTGCCTGACTCGCGAGTGAGATGCCCCCTCCCAAATCAAAGGCACTGTTATTTTGAAGAATAACTGATTCAAGAATGACTTCTCCAAAGGTCGGGCCTTCGATGTGAATGCCGCCACCTTCTACTGCTTGGTTATTCTCAATGATGCAATTTCGGATTGTCGGCGTTGAATTTTGAATCAATATTCCACCGCCATATGATCTTCCAGAGATCAATGTTCCAGTTCCGTTACGAAGGGTGAACCCTTCCAAAATCGTATTTGAGAACTCCCCAGAAATGAATTTCACAGCAGAAGACTGACCCACGACTGAAATCCATGTCGACTCGGG
>JAACCY010000218.1 GCA_009937185.1 Planctomycetia bacterium | reverse complement strand
GATACGAATGACATCAGTGTTTCTAATTCTGCTGATTCAGGTTTTCTTGAGAGCGCTCGTCGAAAAGCGAAGGTGACAGCGTCAAGAACAGTGTCGTTCTCTGATAAAGCCAGCTTTGCCAATCCGGCCGCGGCTTCGATGTAGACAGGATCATTGAGTGTGACCAAGGCTTGAAGAGGTGTGTTTGTTCGAATGCGCCGAGATTGGCATACTTGACGATCGGGAGAATCAAAAATCAGCATCGCCGGATAAGGTGCTGTTCTTCGCCAATAGGTATAGAGGCTTCGGCGTACTCTATTTTCGCCGACGCTCGTGGGCCAATTAGAGCCATTGTAGACCACTTGCCAAACACCATCGGGTTGTGGGGGATAGACGGGTGGACCGTACAGTTTTCGAGACAGGAGCCCACCGACGGCCAGAGCCTGATCACGGATCATTTCTGCAGTAAGTCTTGTTCTCGGTGCCCTTGCGAGCCAAACATTATCAGGATCTATCCGTAAATGTTCAGGTGTCTGACGGCTGCTTTGGCGATAGGTATCACTCAGCATGATCCGGCGAATCAATGCCTTAAGACTCCATTGGTCACTTTCCTGCCAGGTGACAGCCAGATGATCCAGTAACTCCGGGTGGCTCGGCAGTTCGCCCTGGGTACCGAGGTCCTCGACGGTTCTCACCAAACCTTTTCCGAAAAGTTGCTCCCATATGCGATTGACCTGACCTCTTGCTGTTAAAGGGTTGTCGGGATGAACAAGCCACTTCGCCAATTCCAATCGATTCATGGGAGTGTTGCTGGACGGTGAGTGCAGAAACTCGGGGACATTTCCCGTTACGATTTCGCCCGGTTGAAGATACGAACCTCTCTGCAGTAGACGTGTTTCCCTTTTCATTTCTGCAGAAAGAGAGGCGAGTATCGGAACCGAAACAGCCCTGGATTTAATAGACTCAAGGAGTTTTCGAGTCTGTGCGATTTCTTGTTTTCTTGAAAAGAGAATCATTCGACCGTACAGCGAAACCTCGCTCTTCCACCAATCGAATAGATTTTGAAAAGAGTCAGATCCGAGTGCGGGATTCTGTTCGATCAGAGATCGTATTTCAGCGGGCAATAGTTGGGATTGAAACTGAGGATACATATTGAGGAAGTCGTCAAAATTCGATAATGGGCGTGGAGTTTCTTCACGGATTCCACGAAGCCGTACACCACCCCATTCGACGAGGCCTCCGATTTGAGACAGTGCAACTCCAGTAATTTTTTTGTCGGGTGTGATCGCGATAGTTGAAATGGGGATTTCGAGATTCAGCCATTCCCCAGTGACTTGTAGGTTAGTGGTATCGCCCATTTGCCAGCGAGATGGCGTGCCAGAGATTCCCCATGTGAACAGGTCTTCACCCCAAAACGCACGATGCTCCCATGTGGTTTCATCCGCAGAGTGAACCTGAAGCATCAAAGTTTGTGGAGACTCCAGAATCTTTACTTGAATAGAAAGGATATCCCCATTTCGAACCGAAACCGGGATCAGGCTTTGATCAAAAAAGACCTGTCGAGTTTGTTGGGGAGGGGCTTTCTGGCGGATGATCCGGGTCAATCCTTCGGGTGAATCCACCGGTGCAGGGGACCAAATCCATGGAGTCACTGTTTGATCGATGGTTTCTGTGGCGAGTGGAAGTGTGACTCCTGAGTATGCGAGATCGATCATCACTTCTGCTGTCGCAGGATCAGGTGGCGACTCTTGTTTTATAGGATCTGGTATTTGTAGTTTTTCTTCAGATAGAGTTTGGAGTTGTTGAGAGAGAAGTTCCCGAGTTTTAACTAATTCGATTTCGTCATCATCTTTGAGAACGGGAAGAGTGGGGAACTCGTCATTTCGATCGGAATCTTGTGTCTGATTAAAAACATCGTAGAGCTGATAATATTCCTTCTGGGATATCGGATCATATTTATGGTCATGACATTGAGCACAGGCAGCAGTCAGGCCCATCCAGACTTCCATGGTGGTATTGACCCTGTCGACGACTGCCGCGACCCGAAATTCTTCGTCCTGAGTTCCTCCCTCGTCATTCGTTAGAGTATTTCTATGAAATGCAGTAGCGATACGAGTCTGATCTGTGGCGTCGGAGAGGAGGTCTCCTGCGAGCTGTTCCTGTGTGAAACGGTCAAAAGGCATATCAGAATTCAGTGATCGAATGAGCCAATCACGCCAAGGCCAAATGTTTCGATGCCCGTCTTGTTCATACCCTTTCGTATCAGCGTATCTGGATAAATCCAGCCAAAGGCTTGCCCAGCGTTCTCCATATGAGGGAGATGACAGTAAGTCATCGATCCACTTCGTCCATGCTTCATTCGGATGGGAAGCATACTCAAGAAGAAATGCGTCGACTCGCTCCGGTTCAGGTGGAAGGCCAGTGATATCCAATGAAGATCTTCTGGCTAACGTTTCTGGCATCGCACTCTCGGAAGGTGAAAGCCCTCGTTGCTTTAGTTTTTCATGGATAAAGAAATCGATGCCTGAATCACTAGAGCTCGCTGGCAATACAGGATGAATAAGAGGCTCGAAGCTCCAGTGCTCTTCCCAAGGGGCTCCGGCATTGACCCAGCGGATGAGTGTTTCTCTCTCCTCATTGTCCAAAGATTCAATGAAGTCAGGCGGGGGCATTTGATCATCTTGATCCGAGCTAAGAATTCTTCGAGAGAACTCTCCACCATCTGGAGAACTAGGATCGAGAACGTCTAGAGCCCACTCGTGTATATCCAGCCTGAGGTCCGCTTTTCGTGTATTTTTATCGGGACCGTGACACGGAAGGCAGTGTCGAGACAGGATGGGGCGAATCACTGAAGAGAAATCAGGGACGTTGTCTTCATTCTTCTCGTCGTTGACAGGAGTGGCTAAAGCGGACAAACCCAGAGAGAGGGATAGAAGCAGTAGTACTGACTTCAACAATGGCGGAGTTGATTTTCTGGTCATTGTCATGGCGCTCCCTCCAGGACGATTATTCCAGAAAATCACTCGAGATAAACGAGCCAGCCTGAAGCCTTATGCCATCTATATGGTCGATACTGATTTAGGCGAGCAGTTCGTCATTATTTTTATGCCAGCAAAAAAGTTTGTAAGCCGGCAAGAGACGACTCCACTCATCGAGTAGGCGCTCTTGGAATCCGCCGGAACTGACAAAAAGAGAATCTCCTTCGATATGTTTCTCGATGTGAATCCAGTGTTCACCGGGAGTGAAATGTTTACGAACTGTCATCCACTCGATGTCGTCCACCGTTTCACAAGCCCTTGAAGTTTTATTGTCATCGATTCTTAGGCGAAAGCCCTTCAGCGGCTTGACCGCTGCCGCAAGGTTTTCTCGGCCTTCTTGACGTCCCATTTCTCGCCTGAGGTTTTCGCCATCCCACCAGGCTCTGGGGTGAATCCTCAATGCAAGGGTCAAACCGGAGTGCTGAATTTCCAATACGAGGACAGCATGATTGTAATCACTACCTAAATCTTCTCCGATTTCCTGACCGAGCCGACCTTGAAGTTCCTTACGTTCAGATTCGGCCCGAGAGAGATAGACCCATTGCTTGTCAACTTTGAACGAGTTCGCTTTGTGAGGATGGTGGAGGCTGGCTCTGGAGACGAAATCATGGACACCGTCCGACAATTTTTCGCCTCCTGCTTTACCCAATAAATCGAGTTTTCTTCGAACTTCGAGGCGAGCGTCGTTGAATTCAGCATTGTCTTGTACGGAGTCTGCAAACTTTTCGAAATCGGTGGGTAGAAACTTGATCTCCTCGGTACCCATGGGCAGTCCTCCAATTCCTAATGTTGCTGTTGGCTTCTCTGGTTTGCGCTTCTATCGATCTGGAGTTTATTCTCTCCAATAGAGCGTAGTTTACCTGCTGGGTCTTCGTTGCCGAAGAACCATAGAAGGATTACTGTATAACGGTAACCGTGGAGTATTCAAGCGGAGACCCCAGAGTAGATCCTTGGAAAGGACATGATCATGTCTACACTTACGGCATTTTCCCTTAAAGAGTGGATTGATGAGCATCGACACCTTCTGAAGCCCCCTGTGGGAAATCAGGTAGTTTGGAAAAATACCGATTTTATCGTCATGATCGTGGGTGGTCCGAATCTGCGAAAAGATTATCACATCAATGAGACCGAAGAATTCTTTCACCAGCTTGAAGGAGATATGGTCCTCAAGGTGAAAGAAGACGGAAAAGAACGGGATATTGTGATTAGGGAGGGCGATGTCATGTTGCTTCCCCCTGGGATTCCCCATTCTCCTCAGCGAGGAGAAGGCACCATCGGAATGGTGGTCGAAAGAAAAAGACCAGAGGGTGTAGAGGATCAATTCGTCGTCTACTGCGATCAGTGCAATCACAAGGTACTGAATGCCCAGTTTGTGTTGACGGACATCGTCGGTCAGCTGAAACCTCTCTTGGGAAATTTCTGGGAAAATGAAGATCAACGGACTTGCAGTGAGTGTGGGACAGTTGTCCAACCGGTAAGCCCGGCACCGTAAACTTCTCCTTTCTTTCAGAGGTGGGTCGTTCCCTGTCAGGTCGATCCCCTGGAGGCTGTCATGTCGCTCAAAGTCGATCTTCATACACACATTCTGCCTGAGCAGTGGCCCGATCTGTCAAAAAGATATGGCTACGACGGCTTCGTCTCCATCGAGCATCATGCACCCTGTTGTGCAAAGCTTTGGAAGGATGGGAAGTTTTTCAGAGAAGTGGATGACCGCTGCTGGAATCCTGAGAAGAGAATCGAAGATTGCGATCGACAGGGTATCGACGTTCAGGCACTTTCGACGGTCCCCATCATGTTTAGTTACTGGGCTCAGGCGGCTGACGCGCATGATTTATCTCGCCTACTCAACGATCACATTGCAGAAGTGGTCAAGGACACCCCTTCAAGGTTTGTAGGCCTCGGAACGGCTCCACTCCAAGATCCTGAGTTGGCATGCCTCGAAATGGACCGTTGTGTCGATGAGCTTGGATTTCCAGGCTTACAGATAGGAACTCACTGCAATGAGTGGAATCTGGACGCTCCAGAGTTGTTTCCCGTCCTTGAGCATGCGGCGAAAAGAGATGTCTCCATCTTTGTTCATCCGTGGGACATGCTCGGTGCCGATCGATTGGGATCTTACTTTTTACCTTGGTTGGTAGGGATGCCGGCGGAGACCAGCCTTGCGATCTGTTCGATGATCTTCGGTGGAATCTTCGATCGGTTACCAGAGCTCAAAATTTGTTTCGCCCACGGTGGGGGGTCTTTCCCCGGCACCTTGGCGAGAATTGACAAAGGGTACAAGGCTCGTCCGGATCTTTGTGGAGTCAATGGGTGCAAGACTCCCAGTGAGTATTTGGGCCAGTTTTATCTCGACACTTTAGTCCATGACCCTAACAACCTGGAACAACTGATGGCGTTGGTGGGGGTGGACAAATTAGCGCTAGGGAGTGACTACCCATTCCCTCTCGGAGAAGATCATCCCGGAGCGATGATCACAGCGATGAAGAGTTTGTCAGAAACCCAGAAAGATCGACTGCTGGGAGGTACTGCATGGGAGTTTCTGGGATTGGATCCCGGATCATTTCCTGAACAGTGTGGAGGAGATTCGTGATGACATTGCTGGACAGGGCACGACAACTTGAAGATCAAGACCCCGTAAAAACCCGAAGAGATCAATTTCATATCCCGCAAAGAAAAGACGGTGGGGATATGGTCTACTTTTGCGGGAATTCACTGGGGCTCATGCCCAAGGCGGTTTTTGGAGACGTGCAAGCAGAGCTTGAGGACTGGAGAGATCTGGCTGTAGACGGGCATCATCATGCCCGCAGGCCTTGGTATCCCTATCATGAGTCCTTCCGAGAAAGTGGGGCTCGTCTCGTCGGTGCTCGTCCCGGTGAAGTGGTATTTATGAATACCCTGACAGCAAATCTCCATTTCCTGATGGCCTCCTTCTATCGCCCCGAAGGTCGCAAGACGCGTATCCTTTCAGATGCGCCCACCTTCCCCTCTGATATCTACGCATTGCAAGCTCAGATTCGTTGGCACGATGGCGATGTGAATCGGGATATGCTGGTTCTGGAGCCAAAAGAAGGCCGCCACTGTCTTGAAACTCAAGATATTGTCGCGTCGATCGAAGAGCATCATTCAGAGTTGGCGATGGTGATGTTGGCGGGAGTCAATTTTTTCACGGGTCAAGCCTATGACCTCGCTGCTATTTCAGCAGCGTGTGCTGCACATGATGTTCCATTTGGGGTCGATCTTGCACATGCTGCGGGAAATATTGACCTCAATTTACATGACGACGGCGTCGATTTTGCAGCCTGGTGTAGTTACAAGTACATCAATTGTGGACCAGGAGCAGTCGGGGGAGCGTTCGTTCACGAGCGACATGCGACAAACGAAGATCTTGTTCGACTCGCAGGTTGGTGGGGGAATGACCCTTCAACGAGATTTCAGATGGACGAGATGACAGATTTCGTACCTCACCCGGGTGCTGAAGGTTGGCAAGTTTCTAATCCGCCGATCTTGTCGATGGCACCGTTGCACGCTTCTTTAGCGATTTTCGATGAGGTAGGAATCAGTTCACTCAGAGAGCGTTCAAAAAGGATGACTGGATTTTTGGAGGAGTGTATTAGTGCTATAGGTGAGGATCATTATTCGATCATCACGCCTGCCGACGAAAACAGCAGAGGAGCACAGATTTCTATAAAAGTTCATGGAAGTGCTCAAGAATTGAGAGAGTCTCTTCAGGCCACTGGAATAGTCACAGACTTCCGTCCTCCGGATGTTATCCGGATTGCTCCGACTCCTTTGTATAATACCTATGAAGAGATCGCTCGATTCTCCCAGGTATTGGGAGAACAAGTGGGGGCGACGAACTGAAATGTTGAAAAAATCCATCGTCATCGTTGGGGGAGGTTTGACTGGCGCACTCGCTGCGTTGGCATTGTCCCGCGATGGTCATAAGGTCTCCGTATATGAACGCCGTGGAGATATTCGTGATGCGACAATAGTTCATGGACGAAGTATTAATCTTGCGATTTCAACGCGAGGTCTCACTGCCTTAGAAAGAGTAGGCCTACGTGAGCATGCATTGGAAATGGCAGTTCCAATGCGAGGTCGCAGAATGCATGGAAAAGATTCCGCGACGACCTTTCAGCCTTATTCACCCAACGCTGACGACAATATCTACAGCATATCACGGGGTGGATTAAATAAGTTTTTGATTGAAAAGGCAGCGGAGGAAAAGGAAGTAGAACTTCACTTTCAGCAACGCTGCATTGGAGTAGATGCCAGAGCAGGCGTGGTTCGCTTTGAACATGAAGATACAGGTGAAATCGTTGAGGTGAATGGCGACTTAGTTATTGGTGCAGACGGTGCATATTCAGCGGTACGCCAGAATTTAATGGTGGGTGATCGCTTCAACTTTTCGCAGGATTATCTCACACATGGATATACCGAGTTGTATATCCCTCCCGCAGAAGATGGCGATTTTCGAATAGAGAAAAATGCCCTACATATTTGGCCACGGGGAAAGTTCATGATGATTGCCCTACCAAATGGCGATGGTTCTTTTACAGGGACTCTCTTCTGGCCTCTCGAAGGTGAGAATTCATTTTCTCAACTGAAAGATGCCAGTCAGGTGAAGAGGTATTTCGAAGAATGGTTCCCGGACGTTCCTGCTCTGGTTCCTGATTTGGAAGAGCAGTACTTAGCTTCCACGCCTTCGTCTCTTGTGACGATTCGATGCAAGCCTTGGGTTGTGGGGAAAATCGCACTTGTCGGTGATTCTGCGCATGCCATCGTGCCATTTTATGGTCAGGGTATGAATGCTGGCTTTGAAGATGTCCGAATTCTTTGTGAGAGAATAGAGTCGAATCCAGAAGATCTCGGCCAAGCCCTCGAGGAGTATCAGGAGGAGCGGATTGTAAACGGTAATGCCATTGCAGATCTTGCCCTGCAAAACTTCTACGAAATGCAAGATCATGTGGCTAAGCCTCTGTTTTTGCTCTCCAAGAAGTTTTCAAACCTTCTACAGAAATGTCTCCCCGGGTGGTACCGTTCTCTTTACTCGATGGTTAGTTTCTCAAATACTCCGTATGCTGACGCGATGAGTATTTCGAAGTCACAGGAAAAGACTATTCGATTCGTAGTTGTTCTAGTGGTCGCCATTGTTGTGATGGCCTTGCTCTGGAGTCTGAAATGACCTTGACGTATCACGATTATCTTGGGATCTCTCAACTTCTGGATATTCGAACTCCCAGATCAGAGCCCGCCGAACATGACGAGACTCTTTTCATCATCATCCATCAAACGTACGAGCTTTGGTTTAAACAGTTTCTTCATGAAATGGACAGAGCCGAGCACTGCTTGAATGAAGATGATCAATGGGGATGCGTGGCGACTCTCAAAAGAATGAGAATGATTCTTAAAACACTTGTTCAACAAGTCGACATTCTTGAAACGATGACTCCACTCAGTTTCGTTTCTTTTCGAGATAGACTCGACACTGCTAGCGGATTTCAATCTGTACAATTCCGGATAATGGAGTTCAGGCTAGGTTACAAAAGACAGCGCGTTTTCGATATGACACCAGAAGGCGTTCCGCTGAGAGATGAGCTGGAGCAATCGCTAAATGCACCTTGTCTGATGGATGTGTTGAACTCATATCTATCCCGGAGCGGATGCGACATTCCTCAAGAAATTCTCGACAGGGATGTCACACAAGCGATCACTGAAAACGAGGGAGTCCAAAAAGAACTTCTTCGAATGTACAGAGAGAAGCCGGATATCTCTGTGCTTTTGGAACTGCTCACCGATATCGACGAAGGTATTCAGGAGTGGCGCTATCGTCATGTGAAGCTGGCAGAGCGAACCATCGGCACGAAAATCGGTACTGGAGGAAGTGATGGGGTTGAGTTCCTAAAAAGGACCCTCTTTACGCCCCTTTTCCCTGACCTCTGGGCCATACGTTCCGAGATGTAAGGAGAACATTGGATCTCATCGATATCTCTCCTCTTCTCAAACCAGAGACAGCTGTCTTTCCTGGAGACACGCCTCTGAGCCGTGAGGTCCTACTAGATCTGTCTCAAGGTGACAATCTGACCCTCTCCACTTTGCGGTCGACGGTTCACCTTGGAAGTCATCTGGATGCGCCGAGTCACTACGATGTTGATGGAGCCACCATCGAGTCAGTCGATTTATCTCGGTGTATTGGAGAGTGCCAGGTAATTTCAGTCACAGCTACAGATGGCGAAGAGATCACTTTGGAGCATCTCGTCGCGCAACCGAAGAGTTCTCGTGTACTCCTCAACACAGGTTCACATCCCGATCCGGATCACTGGGGTGGAAACTTTTCAGCAATTTCGCCGTCATTGATCCGCTATTTTGCTGAAAACGGCGTGACTCTATTAGGTGTTGATACTCCAAGCGTTGACCACGCCGATTCAAAAGATCTTCTTTCTCATGCTGCTTGCAAGGATGGGGACATTCTTATCCTTGAAGGTTTGGTATTGAATGGAGTTGAGGACGGCGCTTACGAGTTGTTAGCATTGCCATTAAAATTGCAAGGCTTCGATGCGTCGCCGGTGAGAGCGGTTTTGAGATCTCTCCCACTCTGAAAAGGTGTCATGGAATCATCAGTAGGTGGAGTCTTCGATTCTCCGGAAACCGTGGCATTTCTAGTCTGGATAACACGGCAACATGACGAGGCTTTGGTGATGCTGTGTGGATTCGTCGTTGATAACTCGACCCAGTAGGTGGGTCACCTCATCGAAGAATTTCAGCGTGATCAGGGAAAGTGGAATCTTGCTCATGAATTTCACGAATCCATCGAGCCTGGCTCAACCGAAGAATCAGAGTTTATTATTGAAGGTTTTCGTCAACTTTTAGGATTTGATCGAGAGTCTTCTCTCGCGATTCGAAAAAAACTCCACATATAACTCGACGAATAATAATGAAGAGTTAAGGCAAGCGCAGTTGAATCGATTCCTTAGGTGTAATGAAAATCGACTTCGCGGCAGGACCACTATCTAAGTTTGACCTGACCTCATATTGGCCAGGAGATAATGTGACCCGACTGGATCCACGGGGACCTGTTTTCCTGTTGGCCCAGGAATTAGGGATTTCTGGAGCAGACAAGGGAATGATTTCGAAGGGGTGATTTGATAGTACTTCTCCATCGTATCCGACGAGTGTTACCGTGACTTCTCCCGCAGGTTGAAGTGTCGCTTTGATGGGTAATGGGAAATCAGAAGGACCTGTTGAAAAAAAGTAAGGTGTCCAACCACGTTGGTAGACGACGCCGACTCCACCGTTACGAGGCCAGAGAAACTGTTCTGGTTGGTCAGTGCGTTTCAACGGAGAAAGAGAGCCACTTTCATCGAGAAGGTAGACCGGAACTGTCGTTAGTTCAGGTTGTAGGTACTCACTCTCGGCTCGGAGTACTGTGACATTCAGCTCCGTAGCTCCGCTGAACTGAAACTCTTCGTATTGATCCCCTGAGACCTCGAAGTTCTTACTCTGAGCGAAGACTCGTTCAGGAAGCTGCAAGAATACCCATTTATATGTACCGTAAGGAACGTCTTCTAAAAGGAATCTACCGTCTTCATCAGTTGTGAATGAAAAGGGTCGGGGTCCAAAGAGGCTTCCCTGAAGTCCGACAACAGATTCTCCTCTGGGGCCGACGACGCGACCATCAATGCGACCAGTGTTGAGGCTGAGTACCACTTCTGAATCAGTTTGTAAGTTTTGTTCGAGGGTGGTTCCTTCGCCATTACCTAGGGATGAAGTCCATATGAATCTCCACAGCCCAGGACTCGGTAAAAGTGCTTCGAACTGACCGTTGAAGTCGACAGGGATCGTCGCTGAGGCCTGAGTTTCTCTACACCATGTTTGGACGGTGCCTCCCTCGACAGCGATTTCATTTCTCAGAACCAATCCTGATACACGAATAGAAGGTCCTAATCTGAAAACCAGATCTCTTTCTTCACCTTCTCCGATTTCGATTTCCCTGCGAGCGAGAACTTTTGATCCTGAGCGAATGCTGACACTGTGTCGTCCTGCGATTAATCCGCCTAGGCGTTGCGCCCTTTCGGACATGGAGACAGGCGGGACTGGAACAGTTGCTCCCATTTCGTTGGATGTTCGTGCCTCAAGAAGTCTGCTTTCGACGAGAATGTCAGCAGGAAGGTCAGAGGGGGGAGCTTCGACGCTGACCCATATGACACTTTCAGGAGCGATGGCTAAGAGAAGTTCTTCTGAAGGGTTGTTCGTATTGGAACCTCCACTGATGGAAGATTCGGAATCCCATAACCAACGTGCAGGAGCGTAGCCCTCAGCGCGGACAGTGACGCTGGCTTGGTTAATTTCAGGAACTTCAACATTGAAATATCCGCCGGAACGGGTTCTTGAATGGCCTAGGGGAATCGATCCCTTGTAGTTTCGAAGTGCAACAGTCGCTTCCGGAACAGGAAGTCCGGTTGTCACATCGATAACTTGTCCCGCAAATCGGGTTTGAGGACCATCTGGAACTGTCGAGTCAGTGGAGCCCGTATCAAGATCTGAAGAGCCTGAAGCCTTTGGATCACTTTGAGATCTTTGTTGGCCTTCTTGAGACAATGGAAACTTCGGAAGAGGCTCTTCATTATCATCGAGAATGAAGCGACCTACGAAGATGGCAAGGCCGCCAACAACGACAAGTACGACTGCGAGTAAGCGCTTGTCGATGCTGATCAAGGGCCGATCTCCTTAGCCTCTCGGGGCATAAACGATGACTTTTAGTTCAACTGCAATGGGAGTGGGTAGTGCCCCGACTTCCACGGTTGTTCTACACGGTCTTATTTCACCAAAGTATTCTTCATAGACACGATTAAAGGCTGCAAAGTCTTTTTTCATGTCTGTGAGGTACACTGCGACGTCGACGACTTCATCCCAACGAGCCCCTGAATCTTCGACCACATTCTGGACATTTTCAAAGCAGGACCGACATTGGGTTTCGATACAGTAGTCTACGATGTTTCCCTCATCGGAGAGGGTGACACCCGGAATTTCACGTGTACCCCTCGATCTGGGGCCGACACCGCTCAAAAAAATGTAATCCCCAGCTCGACGGGCGTGGGGGTATGGCCCCACAGGCTCAGGGGCTCTTTGGCTATCGGTGACATGATCGCTCATCGATATTCCTTTCGCTATTCTTTGGACGTCGATTCGAAACGAATACAAACATTGGTAGGTTCTTGGAAAAAGCGGAGGGAATCAGTGCCGCCCTCTCTTCCCAATCCACTGTCTTTGACACCACCAAAGACCGTTCTCAAGTCCCGCTTCATCCAGCAATTGACCCAAACGGTTCCCGCTTCAATCTTTTCGGAAACTCTGATCGCGCGATCAAGATTCTCTGTCCAGACACTCGCAGCCAGTCCGTACCGGACACCGTTTGCAATTTGTATCGCTTCCTCTTCATCATCAAATGTGATGATAGATGCGACAGGTCCGAAGATTTCCTCCTGATTCGTTGCTGATTTCGAATCGAGTCCGCGAATGACAGCAGGAGATAGGAAAAATCCGTCTTTACAGCGCCCCTCGGGCTGGATTCGTTTTCCACCAGTTAAGATTTCTCCGCCATCATTTTTAGCGGTAACAAGACAGGCTTCTACCTTTTCAAGATGAGATGACGAGACGAGAGATCCCATCATGGTGTTGTTTTCCAAAGGGTCACCTATGGTCATCTCGCGAGTTCGTTCGACCAATCGTTCTGTAAATCTATCGGCGATACTGGAATGGACCAAGATTCTGGAACCACAAAGGCAAATCTGCCCTTGGTTCGAGAATGCCGCTCGGAATGCTCCCTCGACGGCGGAATCGAAATTCGCATCGTCAAAGACAAGAGTTGGATTTTTACCACCGAGGTCCAGTAGTGTCTTTTTGAAAGAGGGGGCGGCCTGGCTGGCGATCACTGCTCCCGTGGAAGTACCTCCAGTGAATGAAATGGCGGGTATTTGCGGGTGCTCGACGATGGGAGACCCCGCATCCTGCCCACTCCCTTGGATAATATTTAAGACACCCGGGGGGAATCCTGTTTCCGAAGCGATTCTTCCGAGAAGATCAGCAGTCACCGGCGTGACTTCTGATGGTTTGCCCACAACTGTACAGCCGGCGGCCAATGCTGGAGCGATCTTCCAAGTGAAGAGGTACAACGGCAGGTTCCACGGAGAGATGCATCCTGAAATACCTATGGGGCGAGTCACCGAAACGTTCCATAATTGGTCTCCTGGGAGCCGTGTGCGAAAGGCATCTTCATGTTGATATCGGGCTGCTCCCGCAAAGAACCTTAAGTTCGCAGCGGCTCTTGGGATGTCCAGACTT
>JAACCY010000048.1 GCA_009937185.1 Planctomycetia bacterium | reverse complement strand
GTTCTCCAGGTGCATCACCAACACTCAGGTGCCATTTCACCTGCGCTGCGGTACCCAATAATTTTTCAGAAATGGTTTGGGAGTGGGCATCGAGAACTCGTCCTTCAAGTATCTCGTCGCCGACAGATATCACCCCTACTGTGATCAATGGTTTCTCCTCAGGATTTGAGATCTCTGCTGTCTGATTCAATGGATGATTTCCCCAGCGTGACGCAAGCAAGGATTCCAACTTCATAAAGTATGACGAGGGGCCCCGCCATGAGTAATTGTGTCACGACGTCGGGTGGAGTTAGAAATGCTCCCAAGATCATGGCAGATAAGATTGAGACTTTTCGATACTGACGAAACATTTCGACACTCACTACGCCAGTTTTTGAAAGAAGTATCATCAAGAGAGGCAACTGGAAGATCAGTCCCATACCCAGAACGAGGGTAAAGACCAATCCCATATAATCTTTCAAAGTGAAACTGTTCGCGAGAAGCGAAGGGTCTCCATATCCCCCCAGAAATGAAAGTCCGACGGGGACTAAAATCCAGTATGCGAAATTGACGCCGCCGGCCAAAAGTAGGAATGCCAATGGAATAAATGGCCTCACCGATTTGCGTTCACCTGGATACAAACCCGCAGCAATAAATTGCCATATCTCGGCAGTGATCCACGGAAGAGTGCATATGAGCCCCAGGAAGATACCCAATTTAACGTAAGCAAAGAACGCTTCGGTATAGGAGAGCAACACCAAGGGCTTTCCTTTAACCCTCCACGTCACCCAATCATCTATCGTTCTCTCCAAAGCTTCAGTTTTACTCGCCACGCTTCGAAGATTTTCCTCAAGCGCTTTCTGCTCAGCCAACGTCAGTTCCGGCACGGCAACCGGATCAATGTTATTACTGCCTTGTCTCCAACTCAGCCAGCGCTCCCTCAGTAACAGTAAATCGTCACCGAGTCTAATCAGAGTGGATTGGTTACCCCAAGGTGCTTGACCCGTCTCGCTCACTTCTTGGAGTATCTCACCACTCACAAGCAGACTTGATGGTGTTCTTTCAAGGATGTCACCGGTTTTGAGAGTTCCATCCAGAATTTCAGCTCGCTCTTCTACGAGATCAGCGAAATCTGCTAATGGTCCCGTAGCGGGAGCTTGTTCCCGAAAGGCTTCCCAACGATCCCACCATTGACCCTTATTGATCGAGAGTTGAAGTATCCGCGAGGCTTGCTCGTCAACGAAAAGATCAGTGATGGATTGAATACCAACAACTTCTTGCTCAATCCGTTGAACGACACGGGCGGATTCAATCTGAGTCATCGCCTTGCGGTGCGGAGCTGTGATGATCGTCATCAACTCCCCTTGATAAACAAGAGCGATGCCCGCAAAGACGATCAAGATCAAAAGAGATCTCAGCAGACGAGTCCTCAGTTCCTCGAGGTGATCCCCAAAGGACATCGTTTTCAAATCGGGATCCGAATCCTTATTGTCACTGTCGGACATTCGAGGTTCGCCTTTTCTTTTGAGATCTTCTGTTTTCCACGTTTTGACAAGATCATGATGACATGGAGAAACACTACCTTCAAATTCTTCGGAGGAGTCTTCCTGTTTGCTGACGAGAATCTAACGCTGATCCCCCTGAGAGCCTCAGTTTCCTTAAATCCTCATAATTGTGATCGAAGAGCGCTCAAACCCCCCTAATGGACATGAAAAAAGGGGTGATCGCTTTTTGCGATCACCCCTTTACCTTTTTCTCCTCAGATATCCCTGATCTTATCGATCATGAAATACTGATTAGAAATCAATAAAATCAAGCAACTCCTGCTCACGAAGAATCGTGACACCCAAATCTCTTGCGAGATCGTACTCTTCAGTTTCCTCGTAGCCTTTTACAGCGACGACGAAATCTGTATCGAGAGCCACTGAGGTGGAAACAACACCACCGAAGAGTTCGATTTTACGCACCATGTCTTCCACAGAGTACTTACCGTTGGTGGCAACTTCTCCTGCGAAGACAAAGTGAGGGACGTCAGACTGGTCAAAGAAGGGACTGGTGATCTGGTCACCGGCGGAGATGGGATCGAATCGATCCAGGTTCTCCAACACTGCCACTTCTGAGAAGTCAGATTCCACCTTGAGAACCTCGACACGCCCTTTGCTGATTCGCTTTCCGCCTTTTTGGTAGGCGAAAACGTCAAAGACGAGTCCTCTGCGAAGCTTGTTCTTAGTTCCGAGGCTGATCCATGCTTTTCCGAGTTCCTCGGAAACGTTCAGGATTTCACCATCCGGCTCGATCATGGCGAATGTTTGCTCACGAACGATCTCACGCTTGAGTTCTTCAATACGATCATTGGAACGCTGAAGCAAGTTTTGAGTGATGCTGAGATCTCTCTGCAACTTGTAGACCATGGCGCTGTGATCCTGAACCAACTGTTCATTTTCCTCAAGAAGACGAGTGCTCTCCTCGCGGGCCCGTGATCTGGACTGTTCCAACTGAACTTGGAAATCATTCACCTCGCCCCGTAATCCGTCGATTTCCTCATTCAACTGGGAACCCAGATTACTTTTTGAGGTGACGGTTTCCATGAACTCCTGATCCTTCGCTTCAGCGAGAGATCTTTGACTGTTCAATTCGTTGTTCAAGAATCGAATAGTATCGATGGAGTCGGAGTAGAGATCGGTCAACGAAGCATAGCTGCGGGGATTCGAGGATCCCTTCGCTGTAGCAATTTCAGATCCAGCCTTATCGATAAGACTCTGCACCTCTTCTGTAGGAACGGCAAGATCGTCGGCTCCTTGAATGAGATTGCGCATACCGAAAATCTCTTCCGTGAGCGCTTTCACCTCGTCACTTTTGAGATCGAGATTTTTCTTTGCAACTATCTTGCTAGACAGTTCACGCTGATATTCGCCATTCATACTGAAGATGACGAATGCAAGTCCCAGATTTAGAATCAAAGAGACGATGAGAAAAGAGAGCTGGGCTCCCCCCTGATTTCGGGCCATGGAGACTCCTCCTTATTGCCTGCCAAGTTTCTGCCTGTAAGGCAATGCAGTTGATCATTTATTCAGACGACCTGAACGCCTTTGCTGGGCTCTGGGATCCCTTATTGGGACAAAGGACCCACCCGAGCAAACACGGGGACATCAGTTCATTTCCATCCGAGTATTTGAATTTGCGGAGCAAAAAATCCACTTCGCAAACCCGTCCAATGGATTACTTTCTGGTAATGGGTCATTTCCCCTGCTCAGGATTCTCCTCATCAAGAGGAGCAAACAGGAGAGACAGCTCACCGCCAACGGTTATCCGGAAGCGATGATCCTAAGTCCACAAGGGTACCTCGTCAAGAAGCCCTGAAACGCCATATTGCCGGGGAAAGACGGATACGCTAGGTTCTCTGTATCCTCGTGCTTTCCACCTCTGCAATTTCTCTCCTGCAGCCGGATCCAGAAAAGCGCAATAGTCCCCTGAAGGGCCTCAATCATGTCTAGGACACTCTTCCTGATCGATGGCCGCTACCAGATCTACAGGGGCCATTTCGGAATGCGACCCCTGACCAATAGCGCTGGGATGCAGGTTCAAGCGATTTATGTGATCACAGATTTGCTCCTGAGGCTCTGCCGAGACCACGATGTCAGCCATTGGGCAGTCGCGATGGAGTGTGACGGGCCGACTTTTCGCCACCAAATGTACGATCAATACAAAGCCAACCGAGATGCGATGCCGGAAGAACTTCGCACCCAATTGCCATACATCGATCGGATGTTAGAGGCTTTCCGTGTGCCAATACTGAAATCCGACCACCACGAAGCAGACGACTGCCTGGCAACGATGTCACGTCTTGCTGAAATAAAAGACATGGATGTGCGGCTACTCACTCGAGACAAAGATCTTGAGCAAGTCATTTCCTCCAGGGTTCAATTCCTCGACGAAAAAAATTGGAACTTGTACGGGCCTGACGAACTATTAGAAAAAAAAGGAATCCGTCCTGATCAGGTGATCTCATATCAGACTCTCGTCGGCGACAGTTCAGATAACATCCCGGGGGTTGCCGGAGTAGGTCCAAAGACTGCAGTGAAAATTTTGGATCACGTCGAGGACCCTTTCTCTCTCCTTAACGATCCAGTCCCGGATGGGATTCCAGCGAGTGCATTGAAAAAAGTTCGGGCAAATCCCGATGCGATGACTCTCTCAAAAGAATTAGTCACACTTTCCTTAGAAACTCCTCTTCAGCAGAACCCTGAAGATTTAGAGCGAATCGAACCTGATCACGAAACTCTGGCGGACTTGTTCAGAGAACTGGGCTTCAGAAGGTTTCTCAAAATGTTGGAACCTGAAGAAAAAGTTGAAGCAGATCTCTTTTCCGGTTTCGATTCTCCACCAGCAACTGAAGAACCCACTCGTCAAAAAGCTTCCACAGCGATCGCTGAAAAAGTCGATTACAAGTACGTCGATACCTTTGAAAAGTTGGATGCTGTTATTGAAGCCTGTCGATCTGAGGGAAGATTTGCATTCGATACCGAAACGAACTCTCTCGACACCATAGGAGGATTTGCTGTCGGTTGCAGTATTGCCGTACAAGCGGCAGAGGCTTGGTATATCCCCTTCTACTCACCTACTAACAATTGTCCCCTTCCCAAGAATGAAGTCCTCGAACGCCTGAGGCCAATTCTGGAAGATCCTTCCATTGGGAAAATCGGCCAGAATATGAAGTTCGATGCTCAGGTGATGCGGACTCAAGGCATTGAGATTCAAGGGATCAGTGGTGATCCAATGATCGCTGCATACCTTGTGAACTCTCTAAGGGGACGCTACGGACTCGACGATCTCGTCGGAGAAAGACTGGGCCATTCCATGATTTCGATCAAAAGCTTGATCGGATCTGGGAATGACCAAATCTCCATGGATCAAATCGAACCTGAAAAAATTACTGAGTACGCCGCAGAGGACGCAGACTTCACACTTCGACTCAGTGATAACCTGCGTAAAGATATCGATGACAACGACCTGGCCCGCGTCTATGACGAAATTGAACTACCGCTCATCGAAGTCTTGACGTCGATGGAACGTGAGGGGATCTCACTGGACGAAAAACGTCTCAGTGAACAAGAAGAAACTCTTACAGAGGAACTAAATCGCCTCGAGTCAGAGATTCATGAAGAGGCCGGTGGCCCTTTCAACATCGGGAGTCCGAAGCAATTGCAGAAGGTACTTTTTGAAGACCTGAAACTTCCAACGAAAGGACTTCCTAAAACAAAGACGGGAGTCAGCGTCAAAGCAGAGACTCTTGAAGAATTGTCCATTCGACATCCTGAACAAATCTTGCCCACCACGATTCTCAGGCATCGCAGTCTTGCGAAACTACTTTCTACCTACGTTCAAGCTCTCCCACAGCATTTGCATCCTGTCACGCGACGCATTCACACTGATTTTCGCCAAACGGTGACAGCCACTGGACGTTTGGCTTCCAATCGACCCAATTTGCAGAACATTCCAATCCGATCAGAGGAAGGACGAAGAATTCGTAAAGCCTTCGTCCCCAATCGAGAAGGCTGTATTTTTGTCAGTGCCGACTATTCTCAGGTCGAACTGCGTCTTCTCGCTCATCTGACGGCGGACGAAGGACTCCTCCAAGCCATTCATGACGGTGTAGATATCCACGCATCAGTAGCCGCCCGGATTCACGGAAAAACTCTTGAAGAAGTGACAAAGGATGAGCGAGCCGCAGCGAAGGCTGTAAATTTCGGATTGATGTACGGAATGGGAGCATTCGGACTCTCCAGAGATCTCTCGATTCCTGTCGCTGAGGCAAAGCAATTTATAGAAGACTACTTTCAGCAATTTCCTGCCGTTCAAAGTTGGATGGAACAGACAAAATTAGATGCCGCAAAGACGGGCGAGGTGAGAACCCTGTATGGACGACGGCGTCCCGTTCCTGAGATCCTTTCTCGTGTAGCACGAGAAAAAGCGCAGGGGGAAAGATATGCCATCAATAGTGTCGTGCAAGGATCAGCGGCGGATATGATCAAATTGGCGATGATCGAAGTTCACCGTCAATGCCAACTTGAAGACAGAGATTGTCGTCTCTTGCTTCAAATCCATGACGGACTCCTCCTCGAGGTTCCTATCAAGGAAGTTGAAAATTGTCGCCAATGGCTGAGGGATGCAATGATCCATGTGATGGATCTGAGTGTTCCCCTAGAAGTCGAAGTCAATACAGGAAAAGACTGGTTCGATGCCTCCAAGTAATCCAGACCACAACCATCCGGGCAGCTCTCTTCCACCTCCTTTCATGACTGCTGTCACCGGGGGAATAGGTTCCGGAAAAAGCACCATCGCCAAAGAATTTGAAAAATTAGGGGCCCATCGTATCGATGCCGACGAGGAGGCTGGCAAAATTCTTGAACGCGCCGAGATCCTCAATGAACTCTCCCAAACTTGGGGCAAAGATGTCACAGATAGCCACGGAGGGGCAAATAGAGCGCTCATCTCATCAATTGTCTCCTCGGATCCTGCTGCCAGAAAGACCCTTGAATCCCTCGTTCACCCGGAGGTGAGAAGTCGAATAGATGATGCACTTGCTAAACTCTCCACAATAGGGTTCGATAAGAACAGTCCACTCCCGGAGGGCCGGGTATGGATTCTTCTCGATATCCCCCTCCTTGAAACTTCTCCCTACAGGAACAAAGTGGACAGGATTCTCTTCGTGGATGCTCCCGACTCTGATCGGGAAACCCGGGTTGTTCAAAACCGGGGCTGGCAGCCCGGAGAGAGAAGTCGAAGAGAATCGGCGCAGTTCTCCCTCAAGGACAAAAAGGCAGGAGCCTCCGACGTGATCCAGAATGCAAACGGATTATCAGATGAGGAACGGATAGCCCACTGTCAGGCAGTCCTGGATAGCTGGATTCAGGATCTCACGAACCCATCACCTGAAAACTAAGGTGAACACTCACTCCCATGGATGAGGAAAAAGCATGACACCGAGGAACCAATGACCGAAGAAAAGGGTGCGAGGAGACCGACTCCTTCCCGCAAAAAGACCACGAAAAAAGCTGGCAAAAAAGTCGCTAAAAAAACAGGTAAGAGGATCACTAAAAAAACCTCGAAGAAGACCTCGCCTCCTCCACAAAAGTTAGAGGGACTGCCCAAAGATATTGAAGAGCTAGACGACATCCCAGTTCCGATCTCGGGACACGTCCCTGAACTCCACCTTTCCGAAATGCACAAAATGACCATCTCTGAGCTACAAACTATGGCTCGCGAAGAGGGAATTGCGGAAATTACAGGGCTCAAAAAACAGGATCTGATTTTTGAGATTCTAAAGGAGCGCGCTAAAGCATCCGGTGTCATGTATGGAGAGGGAGTTCTGGAAGTTCTTCCAGATGGTTTCGGCTTTCTCCGCTCACCCCGTTACTCCTATTTCCCCTGTGCAGACGATATTTACGTTTCTCCCTCGCAGATACGCAGATTTGGCCTCACCACTGGCACCGTGATTCAGGGGCAAGTTCGTCCTCCCAAAGAAGGAGAAAGATACTTTGCTCTTCTTCAGGTGGATGCGATCAACTACGAGAACCCCGACAAGATCCATCAAAAAGCGGTCTTCGATGATCTGACCCCACTCTATCCTGATGATAGGCTGCGGATGGAGACCGAGAAGGACGTCAATGAAACTCGAACGATCGACTTGATCTCTCCTATTGGAAAAGGTCAAAGAGGACTGATCGTCGCTCCTCCAAGAACGGGTAAAACGATCATCCTCCAGTTGATCGCCAATGCCATCGCTACGAACCACCCAGAAGTAGACCTTATGGTTCTCCTCATCGACGAACGTCCTGAGGAAGTCACCGATATGGAGCGCAATGTCAGAGGAGAAGTGATCTCTTCTACATTTGACGAACCCGCTTCCCGACACGTACAGGTTGCAGAGATGGTGATAGAGAAAGCCAGAAGACTTGTCGAATACGGTCGTGACGTCGTCATCCTTCTGGACTCGATTACAAGACTGGGAAGAGCCTACAATAATGAAGCGCCCCACTCCGGCAGGATCCTGTCGGGTGGAGTCGATGCGGGTGCCCTCCAGAGACCCAAAAGATTCTTTGGTGCAGCCCGAAACATCGAAGAAGGCGGCAGCTTGACGATTCTTGCGACAGCTTTGATTGATACCGGTTCAAGAATGGACGAGGTGATCTTCGAAGAGTTCAAAGGCACAGGAAACATGGAACTCCATTTGGATCGCCGCCTTGCCGACAAAAGGGTATGGCCCGCCATCGACATCAATCGATCCGGTACTCGTAAAGAAGAACTCCTCATGACCCCAGAAGAGATCAAAAGATTGTGGATATTGAGAAAAGTCCTCAACGATATGAATCCTGTGGAGGCCATGGAAATGCTCAAAGCAAAACTGAAGCAAACCTCGTCAAACGTCGAGTTCCTTCTTGCGTTGAATACAGAACGCACCGAGTAACATTATTCGCATGCGAATTATCGCGTGACGAAAAAAGCCCTGTTGGATCTTCACTTTGATTGAAGATCCAACAGGGCTAACTTTTTATGACTATGCGATTCGACTTCAATAGATCGAAACATCTGAAAACAACTCGATCATTATCAGTTGTTGGTTTTGATCACCGAAGTCAGAGTGCGAGGCTCTTCGCCCTTTTCATTCAAGACCCTGAGCGAAACACGAAATGCTGGAGGAACGTAAGGGGCTCGAAAACGAAGTCCACCGGGATCTCCTGTCCAGGTGCTCGAAGGAATCGATTCATTGAAGATGATGCGACCTTGGCTATTCGTTAGAACTGAGAACTCACCTGATGGAAAACTAGTCGCTCCATCCGCCCAAACATACATTTTGTCTCCCGGCTTCAGTTGAGAGAATTTAAGTTTCGAGGAAGCGTAGTTAAACAAAACAGGCTTGAAAGAGCCGGACTCAAGTTCTCTTATTCCAGCCCGAGCAGTCGTCCGCTCCTTGGACCGAAATCCGCCGTATAGGAAAGTTTTGACGATTGATCCATTATCTTCGATCAGTTTGAATTCAGTACGTACTATCCCAGTGTCGAGTTCTTCTGAAGGATTCATGAATCCACCAGGACGGTTGTCGAATCGATTGTCATAGAAGTATTCGATTCTTAGATCGGTCACATTCGAGCACAACTCTGTGACAACCTTGCGAACCATAACGCTGCTCGAGTCGATGTTCTTGTCATCGAAATCTAAGTAGCGCACAGACTTCAGAAGAACCAGCCTTCTGCTATCAGAGTAGGACAGTTCAGCATCCGCTCTAATTTTTCCGCTTTCCGAATCGTTGCCTTCGAGAAGTTTAGGATCGGCAAGGTAGTATTCGATATTCGCCATACGAATGATTCCGTTGATCTCAACGGGAGCTTTGAAGTACACCGAATCATTCCAGTGCTCGGTGGGCTCATCAGGGCGGCTAAAACCTTCTTCGATCTCATATTTGCGCTCGAAAACGGAAGCCGCTTCATCGTATTCGTCCGGGATTCCACCATCCGTGTTAGGACCTGATGAGTTGGGGATTTCTTCACCCTCATCCCAGTATCCTCGTGTTCGACCTCTATCGACGTAAAACTCCAAGGAGGCCGTTGGAACCATCTTGGAAAGATTCTCCTTCATGTCATCCATGGCATATCTGAACTTTTGATACGTCTCCACTGTGCTAGTGGTCGTATCGTACATTTTCTGAGCGTCGTTCCCGACCTGGGCAATAATCAATGAGATAATCGCAGCCAGAGTCAATGCCACCAACAATTCAAGAAGTGTGAATCCAGACTCAGACTTTAAAGAGCCTGAATGCTCACCAGACCGAATTTCGACTTTCATCTGATCAACCTCTGATTCTTCACTAGCGGTGAACAAGAATTTGGCTCTTGTAAATGGGTGTTGCATTTTCGGTTCCCTCCCGGAAGGTCCTAAACACGAGAATCTCTACTTCATAGAGTTCTCCTGCAGGAACCAACTGGGAACTATCAGGAAGCTGTAATCCTAAACTGGCATCCTGCATCGCAGGCCGGATGGCGAATGCGAAGGAATACTGTGATATTGGATCGTTATCTCGGTAGCCGTACTCACTGGCTAATTCTTCATCGAAGAATTTATTGGAAAGCGTGTAAACCCGGCGGACATCATATGAGTTGTATTTGCTGAGTTCTCTATCGCCTTTTTCGTTCCGTGTGACAATCTCCCGATCGTCGTGGTCGTCGTCGGCGACGAGTGGGTTTCCATTTCCATTGGGCGGACCGTCATAAGGATCTTCTGATCCGTTATCGACTTCTCGTTCACCCGAACCATCGTCGACCGTCCATGTCAGGCCATCTGATTCAGGGAAAACAAATGTTTTTCCACGATCCCAATATGCAGTCCTATCCACCGGAGAATTAGATGCTCCAGAAGGAGACGGCAATAGAATGTAGTAGTCGGCGCCGGGCCTGGCCTTAGAAATGTCAGTGGGATAATCATCCGTCACTCCATCATGGTGAAAGATGAAGTAAGTCCATTTTCCGTCGCTGCTCTGTGCCTTGTGCTGCTTAAGGCCATCCCGAATGGCTTGCTCCACGGATTGGGTGATGATGACCGCGTTCGTCGCCTCAACCGCTTTTCTCCCCGAATTCATCGCCACGGGGAAAACCGCCAACAAACCCAGCAATCCTACCGTCAGGATGACCACTGCAAGGAGGATCTCAAGGATAGTGAAGCCCTGATGGGATCTTGAATCAACCACCGTCCGCATCACTCTGCCTCCTCTTCAGTAACCTTGCTACCTGCTCTGCCGGTCGCCTTGATATCTACGTAACAGATTCTAGGGTCGCCCTTTTGCATGATGACGAGATCTCCTCCAAAAGGAGGATCAGCATCGAATTTGTAGGAGGGAATATCGCTGAGAAATTTAAAATCAATCGTCCCATCGACATTCAAGTCGATCGTCAAATCTTCCCGACCTGGTTTCCATTCGTCATTGGAAATATTCAGTCCCTGATCTGCAAGCATCTCAGGGATCTCCTCCGGCTCCAAATTTGCACAAGGCATGGAGTAAGAGATCAAATTGACTTCAGTCGCATTCAGCGGCCGAATACTTCCGACAAATCCGCCCATGTCATCTCCCTTGGGATGCTTGTAAAGACGAACTCCTGTACGGAGAAAAACAACAGAATGCTTTTGCTTCTTTGTTACAGCAGCATTTCGAGCTTCATTGATGGTAGTGATGATCACGGATGCAGCATTTTCAATACGACGATCTTGGAAGATCTTTGTCACCGCTGGAGCGATGAATCCCGCAGCCATAATAATGATTCCAATGGTGACAATCATTTCCACCAGAGTGAATCCTTGTCTTTGGAATTCGTGTGGCGCTGAAGCTCGAAGGGACATCAGTTCCTCAATTCCCAATTAGAGATGTAATCCGAGTATGCTTCGTCAGATTCGTGCCCTGAAGAACCGTGACTCCAGATATCGTATTCACCCAGGTTTTGGGGTCCAACAACTCCAGAAATTTCTTCGATCTCTCGAGAATCTTCTATATGGGTGAAAATGTCATCGTCCCAATCGAGGTGCGTCTCACCAAAGCTCTGAGGGCTAAAGGATTCATCACCCTTTTGAACGTTGTCGTAATGCAGAGGATTTCTCCAGGAATCGACGATTTCGAGTGCTTCAGAATCTTCTTCTGTCACATAAAGTTCATCCGATCGAAACTCGCCGATAGGTGGTTGTTCAGCCATTACTCTAATTTCCCCATTGGGCAGGCGCGTCGTCAGCAACATCGGATTGAGCAATGCATGACTCAGAGCGGCTCCACCTGTCAGAGGCGTTCCTTCTTCAGTGGTCACATCGATGCCATCGAGTCCATCCGGAGGGTAGGACCCTAGCAATGACTTATACTCCTGAATATAGAGTTGGATTCTTGCTATTTGGGCTTCAGTCGCTTTCGCAGAAGTGTTTTCCAGATACCTTCCGGCACCCACTGCGAGCATCGACATCAAAAACACGATCAGTGAAATCGTCACCAACAATTCCACCATCGTGAAACCGCTGGTGTTTTGTAGTTGAGCGGGTCTGACCACGCCCTTACCAATTTCCAATGTCATCATACTCCTCGTCTTCTTCTGGATACCCGAGGCAAGCCTGATTTTCGCCATCGGGTCCTACAGACCAGAGATCGTATTTCCTGCGCTTCAGCATCCAGTCTTCTTTTCTTCTTTTGCTAGCGTTTTCACGATAGAAATACGGCTCACTCCAAGGGTCGAGGTAATACTTTTCAACTTCGGGATCAAAAAGGTCATCCCGACTAGCCCTCTTATAATAACCATCGTTATCTTCGTCGAGTACGGCGATGCTATCTGCGGCTAACTCACTGTAAGGAGCGCCTTTTCCTCCTTTACCCTCGGGAGGATTATCCCCCTGAAGATTTTCATAGAGGACAGGGAAACTGTTGAACTCTTCCAAATCTTGAGCTCCCAGTTTTTCCTCCCAT
>JAACCY010000217.1 GCA_009937185.1 Planctomycetia bacterium | reverse complement strand
TCTCTCACTGCAATTCTCTCACTGTAATTCTCTCACTGTAACTTTCCCGCTGTAACTTTCCCGCTGTAACTTCCCTGCTGTGCCAAGTCACTTCCCAGTAGAAGACTCCTGGATCCCCTCCCGGAGTAGATCTTCCATGCGAACAACGCCTCGGGGCTGGCCTTTTTCCGAAAGAATGACCAGCGAAGTGATCTGGTGATCCCGCATCAAACCCAACGCGTCCACGGCGAGACAGTCCGCTTCGACAGTGATCGGAACAGAAGTCGTTCCGTTCTCTCTCCGACTGTTGGCCCATGCCTCGTTCACCGTCAATTCCAGTGGAGAAGGGCACTGTGTCAATAATCTACGAAGATCACCATCGGTAAAGACTCCTCGGAATACTCCGCTTGAATCAACGATGCACGCTAAGCCCAAGCCCTTGCCATTCATCTCCACAAGGAGTTGGGGAACCGTCTCCTCGTCTGAGATCACCGGCAATTCACTGCCCTCTCTCAATAGATCTTCACACCGAACCAACAATCGACGACCGAGAGATCCCTCAGGATGGAATCTAGCAAATTGCTCCTCTGTGAATCCTCGAGAATCCAGAAGACTCATCGCCAGTGCATCGGCGACTGCGAGTTGCAATACCGCACTGGTTGTAGGAGCGAGAGAGAGGGGGCCTGCTTCATTGATTTCTGGAATCAAAACCACCACTTCACTCAACTTCGCCACCGGTGAATCCAAAGATTCGCACACTGAAATGATAGACGCGCCCAGTCGTTTGAAATGTTTAAGAAATCTGACCAGCTCTTCGGTATGACCACTCTTGGAAAGAGCGAGCAAGACATCCTCGGGTCCAACGACACCTAAGTCGCCATGCAAAGCTTCAATAGGATGGATGAAAAGAGCCGGAGTCCCGGTGCTAGCGAGAGTACCCGCAACTTTTTGAGCGATGCTGCCACTCTTCCCCACACCAGAGACAAGAACCCGCCCATTTACCTTTGAAAGTAGATGCACGGCTTTCTCAAAACTCTCGCCTAGAGAAGAAGCGAGAACCTCGAGCGCTTTCGCTTCCTGCTCGATGACCTCGCGTCCGATGCGCAGGCTGTCCGACAAGGTTTCCCTCATTTCATACGTGCCGAGGCAAGGATCGACCTCACCATTCCTTCATTCATGATCAGGATAGCGTCTATGACCCCATCCCAGACAGAAAAAGAGTCTCAAGTCAGAGGATCCTTCTGCCGATCATTATTGTGGGGAGAAACTCCCCATGGAGGATTCATGGCGTCAGAAAGTTCAAAAAAGCCGAAATCGACCCCTATAGAGGGCATCCAGAGCGATGAGGTCATTCCTAGTCGTGAACAGCAATGGCGTGAGATTGTCACGAACCCTCCAGAGTCACTTCCCGCTCGACATCTCGCACCTGATACGACCACACCTGAATGGGCCCCCCTTGAGAAGCCGGAAGAAACCTCAAACTCTGCACAAACAGATTCTCTCTTCGAATTTGAGGGCACCCCGCAGGAACTCACTCTCCGTCGTGGGATTGCCATTCTGCTGCTCACCGCGACCTTCCTCATATTGTGGCAAGAGGTCGTTGGAGATACGGGGCTAAACTCTGGAAGCCCCATCAACTCCAGTCGCATCCAGCAGGTCCTTGAGCACTAATTTACTGAGCCGGTTCCGACTCTTCCTCAGATAGCATTTCTCGTAATGTCGCTAATCTGTTGCGTGCTTCTCCTCCGGTGACGGGAGGTCTGTCTTCTTCTCTGACTTCTTCTCGTTTCAATAAATCCTCCGGAATGTCCAGCAGGAATCGACTCTCAGTACAATCCATGTCCCGACCCACCCTCCGACGAGTTCTCGCCATCGAAAGATGGAGTTGGTCCATGGCACGAGTCATCGCCACGTAAAGTAATCGACGCTCTTCTTCTTCACCTGCTTCAGGATCTTCTGCGATCGCTCTTCTATGGGGAATAAGTCCTTCTTCGACACCCACGAGATACACCACTGGGAACTCCAGCCCCTTGGCACCGTGGAAAGTCATCAACGTAAGAACCTCTCCACCCTCGTGATCATCGGTATTGGGCTCGAGTGCGATGTCCCTGATCCAGCGATCTATTTTCCCGGTCCCCTTCTTCTCTTCAAAGCGAGACAACGATTCGAGTAGGCCATCTACCGCAGATCTTCGTGCTTCAAGATCTAAAGGATCTCGATTTGAAATCTCAATGAGATGTGAGTCGTATCTCACATCCTCAAGCAGTTGCTCGAGAGCTTTACGGCCATCGTGGTTCATTTCTTTCCGTGCCCGAGATAATGCTTCCATCAGTTTTCGCCCGCCTTTTTGCCCCAGCGACGAAACCTTAGACATACATTCATCATCTTCCAGGACCTCTTGAACTGAGATTCTGCGAGTTCTAGAAATCTCGTCGATGGTCTCCCGAGCCGCTTTCCCGAAACCCCTCTTGGGCACGTTTAAAACTCGGAGCAATGCGATGTCATCCTCAGAAAAGACCATCGCTCTTAAAAAGGCAATGGCGTCTTTGATCTCTCTTCTGTCGAAGAAACTTCTCCCCCCTACGATGGTATAGGGGATTTCAAAAAACCGGAGTTTCTCTTCAAAGGGTCGCGCCTGAATCGCAGACCTCAACAAGATGGCCTGCTTCGACAGAGGCAAACCCATCTGACTCATCTTGTGGATCGAAATCACCACAGCGGAAGCCTCTTCCTGATCACCGTCATAACTCGAAAATCTAATCGTCTCCCCCGCGCCCCTCATCGAGACCAACTTCTTGGGATGTCGCTTAGGGTTTTTCGAGATCACAGCATTGGCAGGCTCAAGTATGGATGCCACCGAACGATAATTTTTTTCGAGAGTCACGACATGCGCTTTTGGAAAGTCCTTGTTGAAAAACAATATTTTCTCAACTTCGGCACCCCTGAAAGCGTAGATCGACTGATCGTCATCTCCGACGACACATAAATTTTCTCTCTGATCGACAAGTGCTCTGGCAAATCGGTATTGAGCAGAATTTGTATCTTGGTACTCATCGATAAGAAGATGATCAAAGCGTTTCTGCCATCGATCACGAACCTCAGAATCCGACTCCAGAAGCAGAACAGGAAGATGGATCAAATCATCGAAATCGACGGCGTTGAATCCTTTCATCCGATCCTTGTATCTCAAGTACGCCCGGGCTTGTAACTCTTCGGTATCATCCACCGATCCGTCCAGAGCCTTTTCCGGAGAAATAAAGTTCATCTTCCAGCGGGAGATTTGACGGCGAATCCCATCGACGTCTTTTTCCGCCTGCGTGAGTCCGCCGATTTCCCTGAGGATTTCGGTCAATACAGAACGAGTATCAGAATCATCGTAGATGGGAAATCTCGACCGAATGCCGTAGGACTTGTACTCCTCACGGAGAAATTGCAGACCAAAGCTATGAAATGTAGAGACCAGGGGACTCGGATCCAGATCGGGATACATCCTGTTGAGACGATCCCTCATTTCTCGGGCCGCTTTATTCGTAAAAGTGAATCCTAGAATTCGGTCCCCGGGTACATTTCTCCGGGCCATGAGATGAGCCATTCTGTAGGTGATGACTCGGGTTTTCCCCGTTCCAGCACCTGCGAGGACCAATAATGGGCCTTCGCCATATTCGACGGCTTCGAGTTGCTGAGGATTTAAGAGAGACAGATCGAGACGCATGGAACTCCTTAGGCGCATGATCCTAGCCGCAGGAAGACCTTGAGGCGAGGGTTGCTGGAAAGACCGGCATCAACGAGACTCCAGTCTGAATGTCGACCGACTTTTCCAGTGTGAAAGGATGCCCGAATGCATCGAAGAGAATTCCTCCTCAAAGGGGCTACCGCGGGTGCAGGGTTTCTGGCCTCCACCGGGCTTCAGGGTCAAGAAGGAAGCGGAAGTTCAAATTCTGGTGAAGTCGTCATCATTTCCACATGGCCCTTTGGTAAAGATGCCAATCAAGCCGCGTTGGAAATCCTTTCCTCCGGAGGATCTTGTCTCGATGCCGTCGAAAAGGGCGTCATGACCGCAGAGGCGAATCCTGCTATCCAAAGCGTCGGTTTTGGCGGCCTCCCCAATCGCTCGGGCGTGGGCGAACTGGACGCCGCGATTCAGGACGGACGAAGCTTTGAAAGTGGAGCCGTCTGTGCACTTCAAGGTGTCCGTCACCCCATTCAAGTGGCTCGAGCAGTACTGAATCACTCCCCACACCTGGTCATCGTCGGTGAAGGGGCGAGAGAATTTGCGACGGCAAGAGGATTCGGCGTCGAAGAAACCCTTTCTGACAAAGCAAAGGAAGCCTATGAACGCTGGGTGAAAAAAAATCCCGGCAAAGACGGACCTGCAGAAGGTCATGACACCTTGGGACTCGTCGCCCTCGACTCCACAGGACATATTTGTGCCGCATGCACCACCAGTGGCATGGCATGGAAACATCCCGGACGAGTCGGTGATTCTCCACTTCTGGGACATGGACTATATGCTGATGACCAAGCGGGAGGCTGCGTTGCCACTGGGGACGGAGAAGAAATCACCCGTGTATGTGGCAGCTTTTTGGTGGTCGAAAAAATGCGACAGGGAGCCACCCCAGAAGAAGCTATCTCGGACACGCTCGACCGTATTGCACAGCGTTCTCCCAAGGGATCAAACGTTCACGCCTCATTTGTCGCCATCCGCGCAGATGGAGTTTCTGGTGCAGGATCGATGCGTCAGGGATTTCACCAAGCGGTCACTCGTTCCAATGAAACGAAAGTGATCACTGTTCCAGCTCATATTGAAAGCACTCGAAAATGAGATCTGAAAGAGGAATCATTGCGGCTGCCGAACCGGAAGCCGCAAAAGTAGGCCGTGAAATTTTGTCAGCAGGCGGAAATGCTATCGATGCTGCTGTAGCCGTGGGCTTCGCACTCGCGGTGACATATCCCGCCGCAGGAAACCTCGGCGGTGGCGGATTTCTGGTGGGCTCTATCGGGCGGGAGAAAGAAACGTCGGAGACCCCACAGGAAAATTTGAGTTCTGTCGCATTGGATTTCCGAGAAGTCGCTCCTCTTCAATCTACGAGCGATATGTATATCAAAGCGAAAGAATCATCCTCACTTCTCGGACATCTCGCCTCGGGTGTTCCCGGATCGGTGGCGGGCCTACTCCATGCTTTAGATTCCTGGGGATCCATGTCGAGAGACCAGGTGCTGGCTCCTGCCATCCGGCTCGCCAGAGATGGTTTCCCCATGACACAACGCACACATTCCATGTTGGCAAGAAAAAGCACTATGAATGCGATGCTGAAGTACCGGGCTTCTACTGATTTGTTTTATCCAGGAGGAAAACCGGTTCCCACAGGTACCCTTTTTAAACAGCCGGACTTAGCAAGAACTCTAGACCTGATCCGAGAAAAAGGGCGTGAGGGCTTTTACTCGGGTGACGTGGCGGTCCATTTAGTGACCGAAATGAAAAGAGGTGGCGGACTCATCTCGCTCAAGGATTTGAAGGAGTATCGTTCCGTCGAGAGAACGCCCATCAGGTTTCCCACCTCCGACGGCTTCGCCATCAGTATGCCTCCTCCTTCGTCCGGCGGGATTTGCCTGGCTCAAATATCCAGTCTTCTTATGGACTATCGCTTCTCGACGACTGAAGCAGGATCGGCAAGACACCTCCATCTCCTCGCAGAGGCGATGCGGCGATCCTTCGCCGATAGAAATCAGTTTTTGGGGGATCCTGATTTTGTGGACTGCCCAACTCAAATGTTGCTCTCCACCGACCATTTGAACAAATTAAGAAGCTCCATCTCTGAAGATGTCGCCACTCCCTCCTCAAATTTCACCCCTTCTCCTCAAGGCATAGAAGAGTCCGAGCAAACAACACACTATTCCGTCGTTGACCCAGCAGGGAACGGAGTCGCAGTCACAACAACACTGAATGGTTCCTTCGGTTCTAAAGTGGTCGTTCCCGGAACAGGTTTCTTGCTCAATAACGAAATGGATGACTTCACTACCCGACCTGGCGTTCCAAATCTGTTTGGATTAATCCAAGGAGAACTCAATGGCATCGCTCCCGGTAAAAGGCCTCTCTCCTCGATGAGCCCCACCGTTTGGCACTATTCAGACGGAAACGTCCGTGGAGTTCTCGGAACCCCAGGAGGACCCACCATTATCTCTAATGTGTTTCAAGTCCTCTTTGCACTCGACCGTTTAGGGCTCTCTCCAGAATTGGCCGTTTCTATGCCAAAGATGCATCATCAATGCTTGCCAGATCAAATCTATGTCGAACAAGGCCACGCAGAATCAGTTCTTCAGCATTTAATAGCCTTAAAACACAAGATTGTCACAAGAAGCAATATTGGCGACTTCCAACTTATTACTCACCTAAACAGCCGAGGCTGGACAGGAATCAGCG
>JAACCY010000047.1 GCA_009937185.1 Planctomycetia bacterium | reverse complement strand
CGTGTGCGAAAGGCATCTTCATGTTGATATCGGGCTGCTCCCGCAAAGAACCTTAAGTTCGCAGCGGCTCTTGGGATGTCCAGACTTCGAGCGACTGAGACCGGTTTTCCATTATCAATACTTTCGGCTATCGCCAGATCTTCGATGCGGTCTTCGATCCCTTGAGCAAGTTTTTCGAGGTGATATCCACGAACTTCAGGAGAACTTTCTGCCCAACTCTGGGCTGCGCGTGAAGCGGCTTCCACAGCTCGATCGACATCCGTGGACTTTCCTGCTGCGATAGAGCCGAGCGATTTACCAGTTGCTGGCTCAATATTTTCCAATGTTTCACCATCGAGTGACGGAACACGTTCACCGTCGATGTAATGAAGAACTTCGGAAATGGTTGAACGGTCCATCGTTGTTCCTTCCGCAGAAGCGTGACGAGTTTAGATCAGATTGAGGCGTCCACCGTCGACAGGCAAGCATACTCCTGTGATATAGGCAGCGGCAGGTGAGCACAAAAATGCGACAGCAGAGCCGATTTCAGAAGCACTCGCCAATCTTCCCAACGGGATAGATCCCAACCAAGTGTCCTTGACCTCGTTTGGAGTTTTTCCTTCATTCGAGGCCTTCTTTTCCATCAACTGACTCAGTCGACTGGTATCGGTGAATCCGGGAAGAACACTATTGATCGTTATTCCATTGGGACCCAATTCCTTGGACAGAGTCTTCGCCCATGAAGCCACAGCTCCCCGGGTGGTATTGGACACTCCTAAACCTTGAATGGGCTCTCTGACCGAGGTGGAGATGATGTTAACGATTCTCCCGTAGTCTAACTCGATCATTCCCGGCACAAGAGTTTGTACCAGTCTATGGTTACAGGAGAGATGTCTTCTCATCGAAACGAAGAACTCTTCTGTATCGGCTTTGAAGAGGGGCCCTCCCGGAGGACCCCCTGAGTTATTGATCAGGATATTAAAAGCACCGTTGGAATCGATGTGAGATTGAACTTTTTGAACAAGATCATCTGGATCATCGAAATTAGCTACGAGAGTTGAATGACCATCTCCCGAGAGTTGTTGAAGGGCTTTGTTCAGGTCCGCTTCGTTTCTGGCACAAAGAGTGATTTTTGCACCGAGTTCCGAAAGCTCGATAGCGCTGGCAAGACCGATCCCTTGACTGCTTCCGCAAACGAGGGCCGATTTTCCATTGAGTTGTATCTGCATATTGTTTCCTTTCGAGGCTGTCCATGTCTTTTATACGACATGAGCTCGAAGGAGAGAAATCGATAATCAGGAGGAGTG
The DNA here is from genome assembly GCA_009937185.1 of Planctomycetia bacterium. GTDB lineage: Bacteria > Planctomycetota > UBA8108 > UBA1146 > UBA1146 > UBA12191. Next base: position 3,186 of record JAACCY010000047.1, on the reverse strand, counting down.
ACAGATAGAGTGAATATTCTATGAAGATCACTCTTTTAAAGAGTGTTGAGGCCCTACAAATTTAGGGGCAATCGGAGTCTTCACATGTGATATAGGCAGGGTGGCTTCCACAATTTGGAAATGGTGCTGCTGGAGCTGGACCTTGCGAAAAAATAAAATTTGATAACAGTGAAAAATCTTCAACATCCAAAATTACATCGCCGTTTAAATCGGCGGCAGCCAGGCAATCTAGAGATTGGTTATTGAATAGAAATCCTAAAAAGAGGGCGCTGTCATTGACATCGACGAGCCTGTCTCCTGAGACGTCGCCTCTGACAAAATCGAAATCGCACTCGTCGAGCAAACCATCTTGATCTGTGTCTAAGCCTGTACCTCGGAATAAATCAAGAAGATCATTTTCCATATTCATATTGCAATCTCTTTGAGGTAAATCAGATTGATTAAGGAAAGAGAGACAGTCCGCTTCATCGATGATGAAATTCCCGTCGTAGTCGTAGAACTCGCATCCAGATTGGAATGGATTCAAAATTGTAGTACGTAGATTTAAGAGTAAGAGAAAGTCATCTATATTGATTTGGCCATCTCTGTTTCCATCACCCAAAATTTCAGGTGCTGGAAGGTCCCATTCTGTCCTAGTGGGTACGTTTGTAAAAACCCTGATTTGTGAATTAGGATAATGAACATGGACTTCGGATATAAGTTCACCCTCGATGAATCCATGGTGGAAAATCCATTCTGAATGACACTTGAAATTCCTACCTGATACTCGCTGATCGCTGAATAAGAGAGAGCCATTTTCAGAAAACACTTCAATACGGCAACCCACTGCGAAGTGGTTTGGCGGAGCCCCAATGGGGTTCAGTCGAAAGAAATTAGATTGTGGATCGTTGGGGTGTAAAAACATTCTCAAGTATGAAAAAGAGCTCTGGTTTATGAGATCAATATCTCCGTCCATGTCGATGTCGCCTTTGACCCAACAGTTACTGAAGGTGGGGACATCCAGGCCGATCTCTGGAGCGATATCTTCCCAGGGTAATATTCCGTCGTTTTCATATAAGCGATCAGATACAGAAGAGTCGGCAACGAGAAGGTCGAGGTCTCCATCCAATCCGATATCTAGAAAGACCGTCCCCCAGCCTACAGACCCATTTTCGACACCGTACATAGAGGCTTTATCCGTGAAGGTGTTGTTTCCTTTATTTAGGAGTAAAGGATAACTAGGAATACTGTTAGTGACGTAAATGTCGGGAAGGCCGTCTCTGTTGATGTCCGCAGCATTCATTCCCATGGAGTCAATCGCAACATTCACAGAGGAACTGGTGATGTCGACGAGTCTACCGGGTGTGTTCATGAATAACCGATTAAAGAATCCCAAGTTGTAACCCCGGTCATTAGAAACGAAGAGATCTAAATCACCATCGAGATCGAAATCATGAGGCAGAATTTGGAATGTAGGTTCTGGGAGATTAAATTCTGGAATATTGCCCAGTTCGAAAATCCCAAACCCATTGTTGAAATAGATTTTGTTCCAAGAATCGGAGCCATTGAAAGAACCACACGAGATAATTAAGTCGAGCCATTGATCTCCGTTGATGTCGACAAAGGAGGCGCCAGTGGTTCTAGTGGTTCCTTGTGTGCTTAATGTCCATATGAGTTCTGAAAATTCGAAATTGCCTTCATTGATCAAAATACGGTCTGGTGAATTAAAGCAACCCACGAAGATGTCGAGATCTCTGTCCCCATCGATGTCTCCTGCCGCAATACAACCCGGATTGATAAAGCCACTTGCCGCAGCAGTAATGGTTCGGTCTGTAAAGTAGCCCAGCCCGTTATTTTCAAAAAATCGAATATCTGAATCCCCTGTGCAGGCGACGATGTCCGGATCTCCATCTCCATCGAGATCGAGTAATCCCAAGCCGACTCCGGAGGTTCCAGCTGGAGTGGTGAAGACATTCACTCCTCTAATGAGAGCTTCTTCTGAAAAAGTGGGAGACTGCCCCGTAACGGGATTGCAGAGAGAAATATAGATGAGGATATAGGTGAACACGACAGGACGCCGCGGGACACCTGATGCGATGTTGGGTCGCATATTTCACCTGATTTTCGTTTTGGATCTCGGATCAGAGTGAACCGGAAACCGTAAGAGCCTTAACAGTGACAATTGTCACTGTCCTCTATTCTACCTGTTTTTGTCTATATCTCAATAAGGTAAGTGTTCTATCAATATGTTGTGAGCATAAAGATCAATATGGATATGGCCTTTGCCATATAGGGTAAAAATTTGAGACAACAGTAATCATGTAAATGATAGTGAATAATTACGCATTGAGATCGTCTTCAGGACGATGCCTAAATGGTCAGTAGGATTACCATCTCGAATCCTCTTCCCATTTATTTGTAGATGGCGGAGGTGGATATCTATTGTAGTCAGGATGTAAATAAAACTCTCCGCCCATATCTTTATAAGTGTATCGCGGTTCCACAGGACCGAGGTAACCAAACCGAAGCAGAATCCAATCGGAGATGAGGTTCATGACTTCGGATGACATCGTTTCCTCGATTTCACCGTACTCATTGACATGGCCGCTTTCGCAATTCTGAAAGAGATGATTCAAGTTTTCAAAAGTATGGAGTTCTACATCTCTAGGCGGGTAGAACGAACTTTCAGTATCAAACCATTGAATCGCATCGGGCTTCGCAGGTTGTGCCAGCAGTTTTTTTGCTAAGGGCACGTTGGATTCCCAGGGAACTTGGAGGTCTTTTTTTCCGAAGACAAAAAGTTGAGGGATGCGAATTTTTTCCAATCCCCATGCCGGATCGTAACGTAGAAACCAGCGAATCCAGGGGATAGACATTTGCTTTCGGATAGACGTTCGTTCCGATTCGGGAATAGCCGATTCTTGAGAGAGGATTTCTAGGATCTGTTGATCTGTCCAAGTCTCATCTCTGACTTGAACTCGTTCTGTCGGTTTGAGGGATTCCAGCCTTGCTGGTGTAGTCGCGGGAGCGTTGAGCACCGCATTGAACAGTTTTCGATTGAGGACCATAGCTTTGGAGATCTCAGCCGGTTCGAGACCTGAAATCAAGGAGAGAGCTCGGTTTTGATCGATCAGTAATTTGTCCCCACGAGTGATGGGGCTGGCGAGACTGATAGCAAAGTCTCCATCACCTTGGCAGCCGACAGTT
>JAACCY010000216.1 GCA_009937185.1 Planctomycetia bacterium | reverse complement strand
TCACATGTCGGAATCCCTCACATGAAGGGACTGCGACAGGATCAGACAGTCTGAAGAGGATGCGGTGAGGAGCCCCTAGTTTTCGAGGCAGTCGACGATTCTCAGTTGAAGATGTCTTCCTCTGAAATCATTGATTCCCAGGTGGGCCATCAGAGTAACTTCGCCACCTTTCGTCAATTCCTGTGCTCGGCCTGCAGCATTGAACCAAATCGAGGGGATTCGAATACCGTCGCCCCGAAAATGGGCCTGAACATGTTTCTGTCCCTCTCCCACAAGCCGTGGAGTTCCGTCAATTCTCAATCCGTGGATTTTAAAGAGGGGTTCCCTATTTTTAGCACCGAAGGGTGCCAGTCGTTCCAAATGCTGAACCAACTCCATCTTGAGATCACCCACACTCAATTCATCATCGAAATATCTGGGGGGCGGAGTTCTATCCAATTCCCTATTTTCTTCGATCTTCAGAAGTGCAGAACGTAAATGGGGTAACTGATCAAGTTTCAGAGTCACTCCACCTGCAACAGGATGGCCTCCTACCTTTTCTACAAGAGGCTCCATCAATGGATACATTTCAGCGAGAGACCATTCAGGGAATCCTCTTCCAGACCCTCTTACAATGTCATCTTCGATACAGAGAACCCATGCGGGGCGACCATATTTGTCGGTCATACGACTGGCGACGATTCCTGCGACACCGGTATGCCAACCCTCCCGTGCGAAGATCAATGGACCTCTCTCGGGATGTTGACCTGCTTCCAGTTCCTCGATGCACTCCGTCACCATCTGGTTTTCGATCTCTTTGCGTTTTCTATTTTGAACAGCCAAACCCTGCGCTAACTCGCGCCCTCTATCAGCATGGGGAGTGAGCAACAGTTCCAATGAATCCTCTGCCTCACCTAATCTTCCCGCCGCATTCAGATGAGGTCCGAGCTTGAAGCCGATATCTGTAGCCGTGATATTTGTGCGATCCACCTTGCACAGATCCATCAATGCTTCTAGGCCGGGTCTACGGGTTGACTGCAAAACCTTCATTCCGTGACGAACGAGAATTCTGTTTTCCCCCTGTAAAGGAACCACATCCGCGACGGTTCCCAATGCAGCGAAACCCGACATCTCGACCAGCAGGTCTCGAGTCTTATCGTCAACAGGTCCGCCACCACTCACTTCGCGAGCGACGGCCCAGGCCAATTTATAAGCAACCCCAGCACCACAGAGCCCCACCGATCGGCATTCGCGATCGGGACGCTCGGGGTGAACGAGAAGAAAATCCACGGACTCATGACGAATCGGATGGTGATCAGTGACTATCACTTCCATTCCTAAAGTCATCGCCTGCTGAATGGCCTCCACGTCGTTACTACCGCCATCGACGGTCACAATGAGGTCGACTTCTTTTTCGGAAAACTCTTCCACCGCCGCAAGCCCGAGGCCATACCCCTCACGAATCCTATTCGGCAGCCGGCTTTCTGTCTTGATTCCAAGATGCTGAAGAACTTCGAGAAGAATGGCACTTCCGCTGATTCCATCGACATCGTAGTCACCAAAGACACCGACGATTCCCTCTGCGTCTCTCACAGCGAGAATCATCTCGACAGCTTCTGCCATATCTGGAAGTTCAGAAGGATCGTGAAGATCAGCCCAGCGTGGTTCTAAAAACTCCTTCGCCGCCTCGACCGAATCCATCCCTCTTCTGACCAGAACTTTTCCAACGGTCAGAGGAATATTTAGCTCGTTAGTAAACTGTTGAGCCAAAGCCTCATCTACTGGAGAACAGATCCATGGTCTTTGGGTAACAGGAGGTACAGAACTCAAGAAGTTCCTCTCTCTTCGACCAATTGGTCAGATCTTTGGCGAAGAGTTTCCACAGCCCTGCGGAAGATCGATAAACCGAGGGGAACAGGAAGCTCTTCTTCCGAAGGCACTGCGCCATCCGGTCGGATCCTCATCCAAGTCGGATGGTGTTCAGGTCGAACAAATCTTTCGGGGTGCGGCATCATTCCTAGAACATTGCCATCAGGTGAGATCAATCCTGCAACCGCCTTGTGAGATCCATTGGGGTCATCTGGGTATGATGCTTTTTCACCCGAAACATCTGTGTAATGGAATGCCACGTGGGCGGAATCTAATGTGGCACCAGCATCCTCGGGAAACCATTCGAAGCGGCCTTCGGCATGAGCCACGGGGATAAAGTATTTCTCTCCCGGTTCAAACCAAGGACTCTCGGCAACCCCCGCTTGCAAATGGACCCAACGATCCTCAAAACGTGCCGATTGGTTCCACAGAAGAGCACCCCGGTTTTCCCCACCCGGGAGTAGCCCCAAGCGAACCAATACCTGGAAACCGTTGCAGATTCCGATGACTAAACCACCACGTTCAACAAACGCATGTAGAGAGTCGTGCAACCGTTGCTCGAGAATGTGAGCCAAAACGGCGCCACTGGCAACGTCATCGCCAAAGGTAAACCCACCGGGGATCGCCAACAAACCCACGTCATCGAGCAGTTCAGGGTTCTCGCTCAGGACATTGACGTGAACATTAGTCACTATCGCTCCTGCGAGTTCCAAGGCATGAACCGTTTCCTCATCGCAGTTTGTTCCAGCTGCTCTGAGGACGAGCGCACGAGGCGCGTCATTTTTCACTCCACTGGCCATGCTGCCTCCAAGGTCTTCTTCCAATGAGTCTTCAGAATTCCGATCGAAGTCTCGAGAACCAAGTCCTCTCCCACTCTGACCGACATTTGCTGGTCATCAGTGGAACACCCCACCACTTGTGCTGGAATCCCTGCACTTTGGGCTTCTTCAAGGAACGCTTGTTCAAATTCAGGGGAAACCTCAACCAAGAATCGGTGTGGTCCCTCCGAGAAGAGTGCATGTATAGGATCAGTGGTGGCAGGAAGTTGAAGTGCCACTCCGGTGTTTTCTCCACCAAACGCCATCTCTGCCGCAGCCACAGCCAATCCACCTTCACTCAGATCATGGACAGCACGGAATTTTCTGTCTCGCATCCATGCACTCATGGACTGAAGAAGACGAGGTCCCAACTCGGCATCGAAGAGAGCAGGGCGTCCGCCTGATCCACCGAATCGGTGTTGATACAAACTTCCAGGAATACCGCCGTCAGGACCGATGAGAATCATCGAAGATCCTGAGGATTTGAGATCACTTCCAGCAGCCACCGGCTCTCCTTGAGTGATCGAAATCGCCGAGACTAAAAGCACTGAAGGGATCGATCGTGAAACACCACCTGAGCGGTAGGTGTTATGCAAAGAATCTTTTCCGGAAACAAAGGGAGTCCCGTAAGCCAGAGCAGCATCCGCTGCGCCTCGCGAACACTCGACCAATTCTCCGAGGATTTCATCATTTCGAACATCACCCCAAGCAAAGTTGTCGAGCAACGCAGCTCGTTCTAATGATCCCCCGGAGGCGATGCAATTCCTCAATGCTTCGTCCACTGAATGACATGCCATCTGGTAGGCGTCGACGGATCCTATTCCAATGGAGAGTCCACAAGAGACCACCACCTGATGACTGCCATCTCTCAGTGGATCGAGGGAACAACCATCCATGGGTGCATCCCTGTCTGCTCCTGCTAATGGCCTAAAGGTCATACGACCCTGAACTTCATGATCATATTGGCGAATGACAGGTTCCTTCGAAGCGACGTTGCCGTCTTCGAGGAGGGTCGAGAGAATCATTTCTGCATCCACGTCAGCAGAAGCGATCGGTAACTCTTCTTTGGGTTTGGGAATGACAGACACACGCTCAAAATCAGGGCGGCCGTCATGGAGGCACTTGACGTCCAACTCCCCCATCAATTCCCCGTGATGATGCAATCGAAGCATTCCATCTCCACGGAACTCTCCCAGTACTGCACATTCAACTTCTTCTTCGAGAAGAATCTCGCGCAGTCGTTTCATATTGACCGGATCCACAGCGAGAACCATGCGCTCCTGAGCTTCACTGATCCAAACCTCTGTGGGCCCGAGACCGTCATACTTGAGGGGTGCTTTCTCTAGGTAAACATCCGCCCCGGTCTCTTCTCCCATTTCACCCACTGCGCTGGAGAATCCCCCGGCTCCGCAATCGGTCACAGAGCGACACAGGTTTTCGTCACGAATACGCATCAGAGCATCGAGAACTTTTTTCTCCTCGATAGGATTACCGATCTGCACAGCACCGGAGGAGACGACTTCCGACTCTTCTGTCAGTTCTCTAGAGGAGAATGTGGCTCCGTGGATTCCATCGCGACCTGTTCTTCCGCCGATGGCCACGATTTGATCCCCGGGGTCCACCGTCTTGTCGACGTGTTCTTTACGAATCAGTCCCACCGATCCACAGAACACGAGAGGATTACCGACAAAATCCGGATGGAAATGAATCGCGCCGTTCGCCGTCGGTATTCCCATTCTATTCCCGTAATCCCGAACTCCGGATACGACTCCTCTGAGAATCCGGCGTGGATGCAATGTACCCGCGGGCAAATCCTCATTGGGTGTATCCAGAGGAGCGAAACAAAACACGTCGGTATTCAAGATGGGCTTCGCACCTAAGCCTGTTCCCAAGGTATCCCGGATCACACCACCAATCCCCGTTCCGGCTCCTCCATAAGGTTCCAGAGCACTGGGATGGTTGTGAGTCTCCACTTTAAAGGACACTCCCCATTCATCATCGATACCGATCACACCGGGATTATCTTTGAAGACGGACCAACACCAGGGTTTGTCCAATTCTCGAGTCACACCAAAGATGGTCTCCTTGAGCATATTGCCGTAGACATGATCACCATGGCGGATCCTCCCGGTGAGGGTTTTGTGGCAACAATGCTCCGACCATGTCTGTGCAATCGTCTCCAACTCAATCTCGCTAGGATTACGATCGAGTCCTCGGTAATAATTTTGAATGGTTTGCATCTCAACGAGATCGAGACTCAATCCTCCTGTGTCACTCAATGATTGCAATTGTTCATCATTGGCATCGAGAAGAGAGACCTCTACACGTCCCGTCGATTCGGAAGGAAAAGATCGAAATGGATCCGGTACCTTTTCCGGTTCACCTTCACCAAAGGTGAACCATTCATCGACGATTTCATTCCCTAATTGACCCGCAACCTCAACAAGGTTCTCAGAGGACAACTCATCGACAGCAACCCGATATCGCCAGCCGGTTCGCACCTGGCTCTGCTCACGGTCGAAGCCCGATTCGCCCATGGCATGAAGCACGCTCTGCGATACGGGATCCATCACACCCGGTTTTCTTTGGACGATGATGGAGGTTTCATCCTGAGAACGCTCCGGAAGAGCCAATCCCGAAGAGACCACTGCCCTGCACGCGGGAGATCCCGCGAGAAAATTATCGGCGAGAGAATGGATTTTGTCGGCATCTGCAGGATCCACCTGAAGATAGTAGATGGGGTCGGACTCCGGAGGCCGAGAGACCGACGCCGAAGGTTGAATTTGTCCCAAAGCTTCCCTCAACTCAGTCTGAGGGGTCGGCTGGGGATCTCGGTCATGGATCACAGTGACTGTATAGGTGACGGACATCAAAACTCCCGATCGGAGAAATCTTCCGAAGACCCGTCAGGACTCCCTGACGTTCATGGCAGGATTGTGACCTCCACCGGGGCGCTGAGCAAGCGCACCGGAGCGGTAGCCTCTCACCTTCTCGGGGCGTACCATGTCCCCACGGAAGGCACCTCGCCAACGACCAGAGATGAATGCCATCTGCCGCAGAAACGCTCACTGCCAGAGAAAACTGACGGGAAGAATGATCCATGGAGAATGAGTCCAGCGCCCACGGCCTCGATTTTGAGGCCCCCATCGTTGAACTGGAAAACCGAATTGCCGAGCTCAGGTCCTTTTCGGAAAGTTCCGAAATCGACCTCTCCGGCCAATTGGAAGAACTGGAAAAGAAATGTGAGGAGAAGAAGAAGGCGATCTATTCTCACTTAAACCCCTGGCAACGTGTCCAGATCGCTCGACCCCCCCAGCGCCCCCTCACCTCTGATTATCTCAAAGGTTTCGTCACCGACTTCATGGAACTCCATGGAGATGGGGCGTATCGAGACGATCCCGCGATCGTCACCGGTCTCGGACGGATTCGGGGCCGAAAGGTGATGATCGTCGGTCATCGCAAGGGAAAAACCAATCCGGAAAAAGTCGCCTGTAACTTCGGTATGCCCCATCCAGAGGGCTATCGCAAAGCCATTAAGAAGATGCGCCTCGCCGAGAAGTTTGGCATTCCTATCATCACTTTTATCAACACGGCAGGTGCATTCCCCGGAATTCAAGCTGAGGAACGGGGTCAGGCTTTTGTGATCGCGAAAAACTTGCAAGACATGGCCTCGCTCCGGGTTCCAGTGATCTCCATCGTCATCGGCGAAGGCGGCAGCGGAGGAGCCATCGGTATCGGAGTGGCCGACCGCATCTTGATGATGGAAAACTCCTATTACTCAGTGATTTCACCGGAAGGTTGCGCCGCCATTCTGTGGAAAGACTCCTCCCATGCTCCTCGTGCCGCAGAGATTCTGAAATTAACCAGCTCTGATCTTTCAGCTTTTGGCATCGTCGACGAGGTGGTCGAAGAACCGACCGGTGGCGCACACAGGGAGCCGATGGAAACGATTCGAAGAGTGGCAGAAACGATTCTTCGCCATTTGGATGAAATTTCAGATATCGACCCCGATATTCGTAAACAACAGCGTTTTGAAAAATACATGGCCATCGGCAGATACGCCGATGAACAGCAACAAACAATCGGGGATCAGGGATGATTGAACTCTTCTGGATCGGCGGCCCATTTTTCATGGTGCCCCTCCTCCTTGGTTCCTTAGCTGTCGTGACGATTGCCATTGAGCGTTTTCGTCGATTCCGCGCCGCCGAGATCCAATACGACGATTTCGTCGAAGAAATGGAACAGTCGATCAGCCAAGATGGACTCTCAGGGGGAGCGGAATTCGCCGATCAAGTTCCAGGCCCCGTGGCGGCCATCTGGTCTGCGGGTCTTCATGCTTCCAGACTGCCGTTGCAAATTATGCGAGAGAAAATGGACAGTGTTGCCATTACAGAGATCCAACGCCTCGAAAGGTATTTACCCCTCGTCAGCGTTGTGGCTCAAGTCGCTCCGCTCATTGGAATATTAGGAACGGTTTGGGGAATGATCGACGCCTTCGACGGCATGGCCGCGGGCCTCGCCTCAGGAGTCGGAGTCAATGGTGAAGTGATCGCAAACGGAATAGGACGAGCACTCGTGACCACCGCAGCGGGCTTGGCTGTCGCCATCCCCGCAACCCTTCTTCACCACTGGTTTAGTCACAAAGTGGATCTGTTCATCGATGATATCGAAAAATCCCGTTCTGATCTGATCGAGTTACTCACGCGCTTGTCCCCCAAGAAAACCACTCGTCAAGGTTCACGTCCTGTCGAAAAGGTCCGGGGATGACCGCCACTAAAAACTCTCGATTTCGACGACGCCGGCAAATCCCCCGCTGGGGTGATGTACTGGCTCCTCTGCTGGACGTGATTTTCTTGCTCGTCATCTTCTTATTGGTCTCAGCAAGTTTTGATGACACTCAGCTGATCGAAATCCAACTCCCGAAGGCCAGAGGCTCAGCAGAGGCTCAACCGTCTTCCGAGTCCGTAGACCCCATGATTCTGGTCTTGATGGAAGACCGAAAGATTCGCTGGAGAGATCAATTTCATACTCTGGAGGATCTATTGCCCCTTCTGGATCAAATGCCGGAAGAAAGCCGACTCCGAGCCTTCACAATCCAGACAGATCGAAATGTCGACATGGAAACGGGCCTCCAAGTGCTCGGAGAACTACAAAATTTGGGCTGGAGTTCGGTCGAATTCGAGGTTTCTCCGCTGACGGATCCCTCCGGTGACCTTGAGCCTCGACTCGGAGAAGGCTAGTATCAAGGAACGTTTCTTTCAATTTCAAAGACTTCCCTCCTGCGCATGGAGCCTAAACCCTAGGAGTTTGAGCTTATTGAGCAGAAATCCCAGACGGTCGGGAAGTTCGAATCCAGCCTGCTGATTCCAGGCTCCAGAAAATAGGTCGGGAGGAAAGCGATGTCCCTCGCTGCCCACAGTCCTGATGAAATCCGTACTTCCATGCGGAATTTCCTATCCATTCTTCTCGGTTCGTTACTGCTGTTCGGAATTTCCGGTTGCGGTGGTGGCGAAACAGAACAGACAGAAAATGGAAAAAGCAGTTCTTCTGCTGATATCGAAGCACAAGTCGAAGAATTGATCTCTGAAACTGCAGCTCTCGCTGAAGAAGCGGAGAAAGCGGACGCAGAGAAGTACAAGGCAACCGATTTCACTTCTGCAAAGAAGGTATTAGCCAAAGCCAAAGATTACATGGCTGATGGAGAAGCGAAAAAGGCACGCTCTCAAATCCGTTCAGCAAAAAGAAAGTTTGAAAGCATTCTGGAAGACGTCTCTAAGATCGCTTCACAGATGAAAGAAATCGAAGCCGAACTGAAAAAATACGAAGAGAAGATGGTCGCTGCTAAAGCTGCGGATATCGAAACACTTGCGAAGACCGAGTATGAAGGTGCATTGAGATCCTTTTCAAAAGCTGAAAAGTACATCGCGGATGGCAAATCGAGTTCTGCGAAAAAGTACCTCCGATACGCGATCGGCGACCTCGACATGGCCATGAAGGAGATCGCTAAAAAATCTGGCGAGAAAGATAATGCTGATCAGGAAAAGCAACTGATGGCGGACATGCGTCAGCAAGCCATAGATGCCGGAGCTGAAGAAAAAGCTCTGCGTGATCTGGAATATGCCCGTGATCGTGAACGTTTGGGAGACCAGGCATACACTCGTGGCGACTTCGAAGGCGCAGCAAGAAACTTCCGCGATGCTAAAACTGGATTCGTTGGGGCATTAGAGACTGCTAAGCGTGCAGACGTGGCTGTCGCCAACAACTCCGGATCCAACGACAATGGATCTGGAAACAACGGAGGAAGTGACGAAGTTCCTGGCCTTGATGACATCTCTATTCCCGATATTGGCATCGGGGATAGTGGCTCCGCGGACCTTTCCAGCGGCCTTCCTGGACTCTTTAAGGGCGTGGCAGAATACGATTCTTCCAAAGGTTCACTCAGACTGAACTGGTCCGACGGATCAGAACTCTTCAAAGACATGAAGCGTGTGAGTGGTGATCCCAGTCACGCCATCTTCGAAGGAGATGAGGGTGTGGGTTCGGGCCAAGATGGCAACTATGTCATGGCAGGAAATACTAAAGGATTTTGGCTCGTCAATTCTTCATTTGAAGATGGAGTTCGTATCCGGGCAAAGGTCCAGTTCCAGCTGTTGATCAACAAGCCAGACTTTGAGATCGTTTTGATGGCTGACGACGGAGGCGATTTCTATGCCGTCTCCTACGGTGCTAATGCTCGCGTCTACAGTGATGGCCTCAAAACCTCCACAGTGGTCAGCCCCATCAAAATGTACCGTAAGAGTCCCAAGGACTGGGTTCAGAAGCGTGAGGCCTACGAGATTGAAATCTTGTACGTCAAACGTAGAGAAGACGAAAAAGGAATCCTTGAAGCAAAGATTAACGGAGAAACCACTGTCAAACTCACGACCGACAAATATCGCAAAGGTTTCCCCGGAATCCGTTGGAAAGACACCAAGTTCGTCATTCAAGAATTGGAAATCTCAGGACTCGTCGACGAAGAGTGGGCCGAGAAAGAGATCAACAAATCTCCCCAGGACAGTTCTGAGGGATCTGAGGATGATTTCGACTTCTAGAAACCCGTGAGAGAAAGCAACTTCAAAATGAAGAAGACCGTCCTGAATCAGGCCCATCAGCGCCATGGGGCCCGCCTCGTCGAATTCGGTGGTTTCGAGATGCCCGTCTGGTACTCCGCATTGACGGAAGAACACCATGCTGTCCGCACTCGTGCCGGAGTCTTTGATCTCTGTCATATGGGCCGCTTCGAAGTGGTCGGAGACGATCCTGTTGCAGCACTCGACCGCGTCCTGACCCGAGATGTCGCCTCGATGAAAAAAGGACAGGTCTGCTACTCCTTGGTTTGTAAAGAAGACGGAGGAGTCCTCGATGACATCCTCGTCTATCGGCTTCCCGATCGCTGGTGGCTTGTCGTCAATGCGGGCAATCGAGACAAGTTGCTCCCCTGGTTCGCTGAACACCTTACGGGAGCCAAAATCATCGATCATAGCGAAAGCTTAGCGATGGTCGCACTTCAAGGTCCTTTGGCCGCTCGACTTCTCGCTCCTCATATCGAGCGCCCCAAAGGGCGTTCTTTGGAAACTTTGGGATACTATCGCGTAGGTGCTGCCACCGTGAATCTTACGGGCACACCCCTCCCAGGGTGGATATCGAGAACCGGTTACACCGGCGAAGATGGCTTCGAAATTTATGTCGACTCTGAACATGCAGAGAGTGTCTTTGACGCGTTGCTTCAACTCTCCGATGATGTTCAACCTTGCGGACTGGGTTGTCGGGACACATTACGTCTCGAGGCGGGAATGCCCCTCTACGGACACGAGTTGTCCGAAGAGAGCGACCCTATCTCTGCCGGACTCGAGTTCGGTGTGG
>JAACCY010000215.1 GCA_009937185.1 Planctomycetia bacterium | reverse complement strand
CGTGCGATGCAGTTCCGTGCGATGCAGTTCCGTGCGATGCAGCACTTATTTTTTCCCCGCGGCGTAATTACGGTCGATCAAAAGAAGAGAGTTTCTCTAAGCTCCACCCCTCGATCGGCCCCGTATCGTAAGCAATAGAACGTCGTTATGACACCCACAGTTCAAAAGAAAAAGGCCCGCCTCCCCGTGTAGGGAGGCGGGCCTTGAAACATGGTCACACGAGGAGAACTATTCGTCTCCGTCGGTCACCACTCCTTGAAAAAGATCATTCGATCTGTCCCAGGTCTTCTTGGCAGTTTTCTCCCATTTCTTAGCACTCTCGGTCGGAGTGGAATTGGGCATCGAAAACTCTTTAAGACTCAAACACAGCAGTGCTGAGGCAAAAATCAGGCAAAATGTCGCCACACCCAGAAGACTGGTTCCCAGAGGACTCGAGTCTTTTCTTTCAACGATTGGTTGATCGTACATGAGAACCTCCTTTTCAGCTGGTCAAACGAGTGGAGGCTTTGTTGCCGTCACTAATTTTACGCCCAGATTCTTCGAAAAGAATCGTGCACCCGGCCATGTCATCCAGAACCTTGGTGACCTGTACTTTACCAATGAAGGTATTTCCGTCGTAGATAGTGAATTCGTAGCCTACTTCGACTCCGTCGTCTTTACCGACAGAAAGGACTACGACACCCTCTTGAACTCCGACAACCATACCGTCAATGGGAGGGGCAGTAGCCACACCGATATCGGGAAGACGAACTCCAGAATCAACGATTCTTGAGATCAGAAGCTTTTGGTCATCGAAATCAGACCTGAGAGCGGTGAGCTCTTTATTGATGGCTTCATTCTCTTGGGACAACTGCTCTTTGTCGAGAAGGGCACGGTTACGGAGTCCTTCTGCAACTTTCTTAGCCGTCGCTGAATCCTGAGCTTCTGTGTTCAGACGAGAAATCTCATCCTCAAGACGAGCAATATTGGAATCCTTGTCCTGAAGGTGCTCATCCTTTTGGGCGACTCGACTCTCCAAATCAGAAACCTTTGTATTCAGGCTGGCTTTCTCCTTACGAAGATCACCATTCTCATTCTGAAGTGTTGTCACCTGAGTGCCTAATTGCTCTTTTTCACGTGAAAGAGAATCGACATTCTTTTGACTAAGATCGATGGTGCCTTCTAGGGCTTTCTTCATCGCCTCGCTCTTACTGACACTAACCTGATGTTTCTCTAGTGCGTCCTCTGCTGCGTCTTTCCAATTCTTTTGGGTCTTGAAAAGCGTTGCACTCACTCCTAGAAAAAAGAGTGCCAGGACGAGATTGATCACCACGAAAAATTTGGCGAGCCCGCTCATCTCTTCTCCAGTTCCTTCTGGCCGAGGTCCCATTCAGCAACGGTGTGTTGCATTTGATGGATAGACGTTCCCGTCCCTCGATCACAGACATTCAACGATCATCTTGTCGTCTCCCCGAGACGTGGCGAATAGCCCGATGATCTTGTCAAAATTTAAGTGACCAGACGACCTCCAGGTCGCCCGCATATGTGGTGCTCGTGACTCCTCGAAAGAGACACCCAACACTTCTTCGCAAGATATCCGAATTATGTGCTGAACAAACCGGATCGCTCCCTCGAATAGAAGAAAAGCTTCCAGATTATTCCAGAATGATCGCAAGCGATCGTTGCCTAAAGACTTTTTTCACGAGGCCTGCCCCGCAAATCCGATCCGGCTCTAAGCAGCGCATGATAGCCTTGTCAGATACACCGGTCAAGAAACGGAAAATAACGACTTTTAAGTTTTATTTGCACCTTGGGGCCATGGGCTTCTTCGGATTGGTGGCGGTTTCCCAGCCTCTGCCGTAGCCTGCTACTGAAAGGTGGGCATGTGTTCACAGGACTTGTCGAAAAAACCCACAAAATAGCCTCAATTACCCCTCATTCTGCCGGAATTCGGCTGGATTTGGAATCGACCCCCATTTCCTCAATGTCCGGAAACCTCGCCCCTTGGCAGGACCTGGAGGCAGGAGAGAGCATATCCGTCAATGGAGCTTGCTTGACCCTTGTCTCCCAGGGGACGACCCTCGGATTTGACGTTATCCCTGAAACTATGAGATGCACCAGCTTGGGTCAGAGACAAACTGGTGACGGCGTTCATTTAGAGCGAGCACTTCGAATGGGGGATCGAATGGGGGGGCACTACGTGACCGGTCACGTAGATACTTTAGGGACCCTGAAATCTATCAAAGAAAATGACGGTGAAGTGATATGGGACATTTCTGTCCCTGCTGAAGCCCCATTCAGAACCGTCGCCAAAGGATCCGTCACCCTGGATGGCGTCAGCCTTACAGTTGTAGACAGTGATCCTCTCCATTTTTCAGTCGCACTGATTCCCCACACAATGGAAGTCACCGCCTTTGCACAACGAAAAGTGGGAGACCTCCTCAATCTTGAAATGGATCACTTCGGACGTTGGGTTGAAACCCTCTTGAAGGAACGAGATGGATCATGAGTGCTTCAGAAACTTCTTCAAATCATCCTCCCAGAGTGCGGGTGGCTCCCAGCCCAACCGGAGATCCCCACGTCGGAACCGCGTACGTCGCTCTCTTCAATAGAACTCACGCACGTCAAGGAGGAGGACAATTCCTTCTGCGCATCGACGATACGGACAGATCTCGTTATCAAGCCACCAGTGAGGACCACATCTTTCACGCCCTAGAGTGGCTCGGCCTCAATTGGGACGAAGGTCCGGACAAAGGCGGCCCTCATGCCCCATATCGGCAAAGCGAACGGCTCGAACATTACCAATCATTGATCGAACGACTCATGGCGAGTGGTCATTCTTATCGCTGTTTCTGTACCGCAGATCGCATCTCTGAACTGAGAGAAGATCAAAAAGCGAATAAACAACGTTTGGGCTACGACGGGGCTTGCCGAGAAATTTCTCCTGAAGACTCCGAACGAAGAGCCACTGCTGGAGAACCCCACGTCATTCGACTGAAAGTTCCAAATAGCGGAGAGACCGTCTTCAAAGATCGTCTTAGAGGAGAAATCCGTGTTTCAAACGATGAGATAGATGACCAAGTTCTTATCAAAACAGACGGTTTCCCGACTTACCATTTGGCCAATGTCGCTGACGACATCTCGTTTGGCATCACTCATGTGATCCGTGCTGAAGAGTGGTTAATTTCGACTCCCAAGCACGTGCTCCTCTATGAAGCTCTCGACGAACCTCTTCCGACCTTTCTTCATGTCTCTCTCCTCAGGAATGCAGACAAGAGCAAAATCTCAAAGCGTAAAAATCCGGTCAGCCTCAATTGGTTCCGTCAGGAAGGCTACCTTCCGGAAGCTATTTTAAACTTCCTTGCTTTGATGGGTTGGGCCCCTGAAGACGACAACGAAGTCTTTGATATGGAGACTTTTGAAGAGCAATTCTGCATTGAAAAACTATCGACAGGTGCCCCAATTTTCGACATGACGAAACTGGACTGGCTCAACGGGATGCATATCCGCAAACTTCCTATAGATACTTTGGCAGATCGTATTCTTTCAGAGGGATTTGGGCCTGAAGGAGAATCCAAAGAACGGATCCTTGAGATCTTGCCCATGATGATCGATCGACTGACACGCCTAGGAGAGTTCACCGATAAAACCCGTTGGTTTTTCCAAACACCTGAGCCTCCAACAAAAGAAGATCTCGTTCCGAAGAAAAGCGATGCAGAGACATCTCTTGCGGCATTAAAAGCGGCCTCGGAGTTCTTTGGATCACTGGCTTCATTCAAGCATGACGCCATCGCCTCGGGACTCGATGAATTAATCTCCCAGCACGGTTGGAAAAAACCCTTCCTCTTTATGCCGTTGCGATTCGCCCTCACTTCAAGAAAAGACTCACCTGATTTAATTGAAGTGATCGGAGCCCTCGGAGCAAAACAGTCCGTCGAACGCATCGATCGTGCTTGCGAAATATTACGACAATAATGAGATCTACACATCGTGCGGACTTGCACGTTCATACCATCAATAGCGATGGGGCACATACGGCACAGGAACTCATCGATCGATCCGCCAAAAGCCTTTGTCTTCTCTCATTCTGTGACCATGACACATTCGGAGCATATTCCTCTGACCTCGTTCTTCCAAAAACGATGCGACTACTCCCCGGAATAGAAATGTCTTGCCAAGTCGGAGACTCAGATCTGCACATGTTGGCCTATTTCCCAAAAGGCTTGTCGGACGAAATCCTCAGCTGGGGGAAATTACTGGAAACCGACCGTAAAGAAAGGGTGCTCAACGGAGTAAGCCAGCTGCGGGAATCCGGGATTCCACTTCTATGGAAAGACTTTGAAGCAGAAACAGGATCTTCGGTTCCGTGCCGATCGCATGTCGCACGTGCATTGATACGTGGTGGCCTTTGCGATTCTGCGGGGCAGGCATTTCGACAATGGCTGCGCCTAGGCATCTTTCGGCGGCCACAAATCACGGCTGAAGAAGCATTCCAACAAGTCCACGAGCTGGACGGGCTCACGTATTGGGCACACCCTCAGGCAGATCAGATTAAGACCCATGGCGAAAGACTTATAAAAGCGGGTCTCGACGGAGTGGAGAGCCTTTATAAAAATCTAGGGACTCCTCATCGCAAAGTGGCGAGAGAGTTTCAGGAAACACACGAACTGGGAGCCTGTGGAGGATCAGACCTTCACCGAGAAAGCCCACGTCTCAAAATCGGACAGTTTGCTGTCGATACACGAAGACTGGACGCTCGACTCTAGGGGAAACTATTCAGTGGGGCGCAAGTGACAAATCACCCTCCGAGAGAGTGAAGGAACTCCGCGTTATCCTGGAATGCACCGACTCTCTGACTTAACAGTTCCATGCCCTCAACAGGACTGACACTGGTCAAGACTCGACGCAACTTCCATATCTGATCGATTTCTTCAGCGGTATACAACTTTTCCTCTTTCCGTGTACCAGAAAGAGTCACGTCGATGGCTGGGAAAACACGTTGATCTGCCAGCTTGCGCGACAACACCAACTCCATATTTCCAGTTCCTTTAAATTCTTCAAAGATCACTTCGTCCATGCGACTTCCGGTTTCGATCAAAGCGGTCGCAATGATCGTTAAACTGCCGCCCCCCTCAACGTTTCTTGCAGCACCAAAGATCGCTTTCGGCTTCTCTAAGGTTTTAGCGTCTACGCCGCCAGAAAGGGTTCTTCCACTATGAGTCGTCTCAAGGTTGTAGGCTCGCCCCAAACGCGTGAGGGAATCCATCAGCAACACAACATCGCACTTCGCTTCCAAGAGCCTGTGACAACGCTGAAGAACAATCTCAGAAACTCTCACATGACATTTGGAAGTCTCGTCACTGGAAGAAGCGTAGACCTCTGCCTTCACCGATCGCTTCCAGTCCGTCACTTCTTCGGGGCGCTCATCCACAAGAAGAGCCAGAACCATGCTTTCGGGATGGGTTTCGATAATCGACTGAGCCATCTTTTGCAGGAGTACTGTCTTGCCTGTACGAGGAGGAGCGACGATGAGGGCTCGCTGCCCTTTACCAATCGGAGAAATCAGATCGGCGAGTCTCATTGAGATGTCGCCATTTTCACCGAGGAGAAAGCGATCCGTCGGATCGATACTGGTCATCTCTTTATAATGCGTTCTCTTTTTAACTAACTCGGGTGGATCACCATCTACAGACTCGATCCGACCCAAACTGGGGCCTCGACCTTTTCCTGCAGATCCGCCTACAACTCCCACCATATAATGACCGGTCTGGAGCTCAAATTTTTGTACCAGATTTTTGCCGACATGCACATCCTCAGGGCGAATCCTAAAGGACTTGTCCACCGAGCGAAGAAAACCAAAACCTTGATTTCCGACTTCGAGAATTCCTCTGACGCGAGTCCCTTCAGGAATATGGACTGGTTTTCCCTGACGAGGCTGACCGAAAGCACCGGAGCTTTCATTGGAAACTTCACGCCGTGAGCGACCGTGCTGACGACGCTGACCTCCGCCGCCACCGCCTCTGCGCTTCGATTGAGAGGAGCGTCCTCCCGACGATGGGTCAGAGGATTGATTGCGACCTCGGCCACGACTTGGTCTACGACGACGCCCTGATCCACCGTTGCTGGAAGAGGAATTCGAAGAAGAGTTCTCCTGGTTCAAACGATCTCCTTGGACTTAAATTCTTGATCGCTATTCATGCCTAGAGGGCGAGTTCAAGCGTTGATCAAGATCATGGAGTCACACTGGGGTACAACATCCATGTGGCTGATTTAGGATCTGAAACCCGGATACACCTTTGTGCAGTGGGGCTTCTGTCGATTCTGTCGGTTAAAATCAGAGCAGGAACGCGTCCTTGATATTCGGACAGATCCGAAATCTCTAAAATTTACTTACAGGAATGGCCATCCAAATAGCTGACGATTTCAGGATCTGAAGGCCCTGTTTTCCCAACCTGAATAATACGCATCTCAAAAGGGGTTCCACAGAAACGCTGTGCAACACTTCGTATTCATGGGGGGAAGAACTGAGTTGATCCAGGTTGATGTCCTGACCAACTGAATGCCATCATACCTCAGGGAAGATCTGTTACCAGTCCCAAATCCCATCAAGAGGAGTCACTTTGAAAGATTTTTCATGAGCCTTATTCCTAATGGCTGGTACATGGTGCTCAACAGACTCCTAGGAGGAGAGTTCCCCGGTACCTCCACGTCCAATTCGCACCCAGATACGTCTATGGATATCAGCTACGAACTCCGCCTCGATATCTGGGAAGGGGACTTTCCTCAAAAAAAACCGTCTTTGACGGCTCCTGTCATAGTGACCGATCGAGGTCATTTTGGAAATGAGGCTCGAACTCTGAGAAGAGATTCACTCTGTCGAAAATTGGGCGGTTGGATCGATGTGGATCCCACCACGGACGCTCCCGCTCCCGGCGACATTCCATGGATCATGTCACGTCATTTGGAAACCCCGGATCTATCTCTAGCAACTCAGTTACGTGATGAGGCGAAGAACGCGGGAGCGCGTGGTCTCAAAATAGTTTTCCCAAGCGAGACTTCTCTCTCGACTCGAACACGACTTCTCCAACTCTGCAGAGACACCGATTTTCCCTGCGTTGCATTTTGCCTTTCTGGTCACGGAGATACGGATCGACTGAGTGCTCTTGAAGAAGGGCAACCTTGGGGTTACCTCACAGCTGACGTGGATAAAACCGGAAATGATAAGCTCCCAGGGATCTCTGAAGTGATCTACAGATATCAAGGGCCGCGTATCACTCATGTTGAAAAACGATGTGTCGTCATTGGAAATCAAGTCTCACAGAGTCTCTCTCCCGATTGGCATAATTCAGTTCTCGCCGATTATCAGATACCGGCACGGTTTCATCATTGGTCGACTGAAAATCCTGACGAGATACTGACCAACGAAACCCCGCTAGACTTCGATGCGATCGCCATCACCGCACCTCACAAAATATGGGCGAGGGCTCAAGGCCTTGGCGTCGACTCATTCGCCGAAGGCATGCCCGCATGGAATACATTAATCAAGTCCGGAGAGAATCGTTGGCAAGGAACGAGTACAGATGGAGTAGCGGCTCTCGACCTCTTAGAAGACCGCGAAGTGTCAAACACTAGAATAGTGATCATGGGTGGAGGAGGCGCTGCGTTATCACTGGCGCACGCCATCCAGAATGCAGGAGGCGAAGTGCAGCTCCTGTCACGATCCGCTCAAGAAAACAGCACTCAATACCCAGAATTCCACTGGAGTTCTAACGACGCCGCTCTGAGGACGGCGACAACGCTGATCAATGCCACGGGCACAGATCCTAAAAGCACAGTCGAATGGCCATGGGATTTGAATCTATTCCAGGGCGACGTCTTCATGGATCTGGATTACTCACGCGATCCTGCTGTCATGACATCTCAACTCGCTCACCATCGATCCCGAACAGTGATCGATGGATTGGACTTCTTTGCAGCACAAGCACGACGACAAGCGAATTGGATGTATGGAGTGGATATATCCGCAATAGATGCCAGAGATCGACTCGACGAGATCCTCAAGCGACGAACAGAAGGACATTTCCCTCGAAACTAATATCGACGACAAGGCCCACAGAACGTTGCGAACAGACTGATCCATAGGCAATCACAACGTCCCTAGAGGAGAGAGGAGAAAACCCTGCTCTCTCTATTTGTTCCGATAAGAGATCTTATGGGAGTTATGGTGGTGTCAGCGGGGGGGGGCTAGGAACCCTTGTTGGAAGACCGCTCTTCGAGCAACTCTTCGAATTGACCTGCATGAGGGCAAGCGGCTCGGTGCTGATCTCCCACTGTCGCCATCACTGGTATGTCGCGGGCGCAATCCTCTTGTGCAATAGGACAACGAGTTCTGAATCCGCAGCCGCTGGGCTTCGCCATCGGACTGGGCACATCGCCTTCGAGAACCCACCTTTTTTCACGTTTGAGGTCAGGATCTGGTCTGGGTACCGCACTGAGCAAAGCTCTTGTGTATGGATGCGTCGGCGCGCCGAAGATCTCATGGGTTCGACCGACTTCTGCCAGATTGCCCAAATACATCACCGCAACCCGATCCGAGACGTGTTGAACTACGGATATATCATGGGCAATAAAGACGATCGTGAGATCGAGTTCTCTTTGCAATGAACGCATGAGATTGATCACCTGAGCCTGGATAGACACATCCAGAGCACTCACAGGTTCATCCGCAATAATCACACGTGGATTCGTTGCTAAAGAACGTGCGATACCGATCCTTTGGCGCTGACCTCCGGAAAACTCATGAGGATATCTCTCTGCTTGTTCACGACGAAGGCCGACCTTTTCGAGCAGTTCCTCGACTCGAAGTCGTCTTTCTTCAGAACTCATATGAGTCTGATGAACCTTGAGCGGTTCTTCGATGATTTCCTGCACAGAAAGGCGGGGATTGAGTGATGAAAATGGGTCTTGATAGACCATTTGTATTTCACTTCGGTAAGGCCGATAAGCCCTGCGGCTCAGTCCGCTCAATTCGACTTTTCCGCTTTCGCTCTCAAAGTGGATCTTTCCAGATGTCACCGGGACCAAACCCATGATCGCTTTGCCCAGTGTGCTTTTTCCACAACCAGACTCACCGACAACTCCAAGTGTTTCTCCCGCTTTAACTTTGAGCGAGATTCCGTCGACGGCTTTCACGTCACCGACATGACGCGATAACACACCTCCGTGAACTGGAAACCAAACTTTTAGGTCATCCAATTCCAAAATCGTATCATCGGTGACTGGCTTTTGAGGTTCTGAACTCATTCTTGTTCTCCCGCCAGATGACAACGTACCCAATGGCCCGAACCCATGTCCCGAAGTTCTGGAACTTCTTGTCGACAACGGTCCTCCACCAAAGGGCACCTCGTTGAAAAGCGACATCCCTGAGGCCAATCAAAAATACTCGGTACGATTCCAGGTATCGTTTCCAGTTCTTCCT
>JAACCY010000214.1 GCA_009937185.1 Planctomycetia bacterium | reverse complement strand
TCCGAGATGTGTAGGACTCCTATGACGGATTTGGTCACATTGACGCAATCTGTCCTTCCAAAGTGACGCATTTCGTCACATTTCCCCATGTTATGTCAGTGAGTGATTTGCAGGGAGTGCACGGTGTGCGCTCTTAAGCTTATTAATTGAAGTGACTTATGGTTATTCCCGGAGTTTTTGGCGGTGTGGGTCCGCGGCTTGCCATGTGTTCTCCCGTGAGACGGCCGGGGCCTCGGAGCGAAGCCCCTAACCGCGACCTGGGCCATGGGGTCCATTGATTTTAATTTTTTAATTTGTAACTCGCTCCGGGACAGTCCATGGGAGGAAAAAACCATGACAAATGTGAACAAGAAAAACACCGAGGGATTCACCCTGATAGAACTGATGATCGTTGTGGCTATCATTGCCATCATTGCAGCGATTGCTATTCCGAATTTACTGAACGCCAGAATGGCGGGTAACGAAGCCAGTGCCGTTTCCAGTCTTCGTACGTTGAGCACTGTCTGTGAGCAGTCTCGTAACCGTGATATCCAAGGTGCATACCCAGTAGACTTTGCTGAGCTGGGCGCAGAGAACTATATCGACGATTCTTTTGCTACAGCAGTGAACGCTACGACCTTGAAGAGTGGTTACTTCTTCACATATTCCGTAAGCGGATCCACTTGGGACTGCGTCGCAGCACCCGGCACCTTCGATACTGACGGTGGTCGTTACTTCCGTGTGAGTGAGGCCGGGGTGATCGAGCAAAGCGAAGACAACAGTACTTGGGTTGCGATCCAGTAACTAAAACCTGTCTCGGAGTTTGGGGAGGAACTGCATGGCAGTTCCTCCCTTTCTCTCGATTTACACACCTTTATAAAATGTCATGCAGGGATGAGGACTCGTCATGAAAAGATCTGACCACGGTTTTACTTTGCTCGAGTTGATGATTGTTATTGCTGTTCTCGTGATTATAGCGGCCATCGCTATTCCTAATCTCCTGATCAGCTTAAATGGGGGACGAGAAGCGGCAGCCATCGGTTCAATGCGAACGCTTTCCACCGCTGCGGAACAGTACCGTCTTCGACAGGGTTCATACCCCAGTGACCTCGAGGACCTAGCTGCTGTCGATCCTGCACTCGTGGATTCTGAACTCGCCAATGGCTTGCGGAATGGCTATAACTTCCAGCTATCGGGGCAACAGAGCACCTTTGACTGCTTCGCTGACCCGATCTCTGAAAATGGCTCTCGTTTTTTCTTTGTCGATGAAACTGGAGTGATCCGTCAATCCGACTCAGGTACCGCAGGTCCGGGGGATCATCCGGTCGGCTGAGACGGTTACTTTTTCGTCGCCGTTGACTCGCTGGAGTGGGGCTCTACGATGTCCTCGGGCTCACAAGATGTGATCCCGGAAGGGTCACGATGTCCTCTGATCACCATTCATCATTCGAAGCTCGACGCCGACAGCACGCCGTCGATGCCAGTGCTGGTCAGCCCGCCCGCGGTCGCCTAGCTCCCAGTATTCTCTCCTCTGATTTTAGTCGCCTGGCGCAGGACGTTGATTTTGTCCTCGAAGCGGGAGCGGACTGGATTCATGTCGATGTTATGGATGGTCATTTCGTTCCCAACCTGACAATCGGAGCTCCCGTCGTTAAATCTTTGAGAGCCGCCACCGATGGCTTCCTCGATGTCCATCTGATGATTGACGAGCCAGACCGGTACATGAGCGACTTCATCGATGCCGGTTCAGATATGGTGACCTTCCACATCGAGACTGGAAAAGATCCTCGTCCTATTCTCGATCAGTTGCACCAAGCGGATCGATTGGGAGGGATCGCAATTAGACCTTCCACGCCCGTGGAAGAAATCCTTCCCTTTGTTTCTGAATGCGACATGGTCTTGGTGATGACTGTCGAACCTGGATTTGGTGGGCAGTCATTTATGTCTGAGCCGCTCAAGAAGATTTCAGCGATTCGGGCGAACGCCGCTCCTGGGTTGGAGATCCAGGTGGATGGCGGCATCACGGTGGATACATTGCCAGCGGCAAGAGATGCCGGCGCGAATGTCTTCGTTGCGGGTAGTGCCGTATTCAAAGGCTCCGATGTGGCGGGGAATGTGAAGGCTCTCAAGGAAGTCATCTGTGAGGGAAGGACGACGGCATGAGTGAATCTACGAACAGGGATCAAAGACCTTCGCGAAGACGTGATATGCCGAGCGGACTTTGGACACGCTGCCCCGGTTGCACCAAGATGATCTACAAAAATTTGGTCGTAGAACGTGGTAACGTCTGCCCTGAATGTGATTTCCATTTCCCAATTTCCAGTGACGAGCGTATTCGAACCCTCTGCGACCCCGACACATTTGTGGAATTTCTCGAAGATCTATCACCTGCGGATCCTCTCGACTTTGTCGCTCGACGTTCATATGAAGAGCGAGTGAGAGACACACGTGAAAAGACTGGATTGAAGGAAGCCTGTATCGTCGGTCGAGCTGCCATAGGAGAACTTCCGGTTGTCATAGGAGTGAGTGATTCTCGGTTCTTGATGGGATCGATGGGATCGGTCGTTGGCGAGAAGATTGCCCGCAGTATTGAATTGGCGCGTGAAGAGGGAAGCCCCTTCATTTTTGTGAGTGGATCGGGTGGTGGAGCTCGCATGGACGAGGGGATGTTTTCCCTGATGCAGATGGCCAAAACCTCTGCAGCGATCCAGAGGTTGCATGAAGAAGGAGGACTCTTCGTCAGTATCCTGACCAATCCGACGATGGGTGGGGCGATGGCGAGTTTTGCGGCATTAGGAGATGTCATTCTTGCAGAACCTAAAGCTCTCATCGGTTTTGCCGGACCCACAGTCATCAAGCAAACCATCAATGCCGATCTTCCTGAAGGTTTTCAGTCTTCAGAATTTAATCTGGAACACGGATTTATTGATCGAGTGGTCGACCGTCAGGAAATGCGCGGAACATTGATTCGATTACTGGCGTATTTTTGCCAGGAGACGTAAATTCTTGCCGGATTCGGTAATTTTCCTCAAGTCCTGAGGTTCCCCGGCCGATGTATCTGCAAGTGACCGTTCCATTGGGTGGAGCGGAGATTTGCAGAAGGGGATACTAAAGATGTCACGCCAAAGAATACTCGCCATGGGTCTCGATCGAGACTCTGCTTACGCCATCAGAAACATCTTCGAATTTGAACGTCACGACATTGACGTCTGCACCGAGCTGGATGTGGCTAGAGATGTGCTTATTGAGCGCACCTATGACCTGCTGATTCTCGATGCACGTGTTTGTTCAGACGAAGACTTTGATATGGTCGATTTCCAACTGGATCATGGCTTGAATGTACCGTTGTTGGTCCTTGGAAGTGAAAATACGGGCTTGAGAAGGAGTCTCCGGACTCGTCAGGGCATCGAAGTCTTCCATGTTGATCTCGATGGGCATCAACTGCTAGAGACGGTCAATAACTGGCCTTCTCGTAACAAACAAGAGACCATCGCCTGACTCGATGCTGTGGCCTGAATCCAATGGTAGAATATCCTCCGGGCAATATTTGCCCCGGAGGTTTTTTTATGTCATTTCTGGCCAGATTTCGAGAACTCGAAGAGCAGGGGATCGATATTTTGGCGATCCTCGCCGGGGATCGATATATCGACGATGTTCAGCTCGAAGCCATCACTCAAAACCTGGGGCCTCTTGGACAAGATTATCATGTCGACCTCATCGAACTGATCACGCACGAGAGGCATGATCCTGAAAGGTCTCGCGACTTGTGGAAGGGTATTTGCCAGCACAAGCGCGAGATGGAGCAAAGTCTCGGTCGTAAGGTGGGTGTTCGAGTCGCAGCTGCGGATTATTTGATCCATGATCGTCAAGTTCTAGATGCTCCTCGACTCGTTTCGAGAGGTCTCATGGAGCGTTTGGTCTCTCAGGTCAGTAGGGATCCTCTGACTCAACTTCACAATCGCAGGCATCTTGATGAAATCTTGAGAAGAGAGATTCACAGGGTACGTCGATATGGAGGCCGTTTTACCGTTCTCTTGGTGGACCTTGATCACTTTAAGGAAGTCAACGATTGTCATGGCCACGTTGCGGGTGACACCGTTCTTCAAGAAGTGTCAGCCAGACTTGAGCGTGCCGTCAGAGAGACCGATACCGTGGGACGGTGGGGTGGAGATGAATGGCTTCTGATCCTGCCAGAGACGGTTCCGGAAGATGCTCGGGTCTTATCGCGTAGATTACGGAGCGATGTGCGAGAGAAGGCTGTGACCCTTGGAGATAGCACTGAATTATCGATTACAGTTTCCGTGGGAATCGCGGGATATCCGGAAGGTGGTCGTACTATTCAAGATCTTCTCGGAAAGGGCAGTGAAGAACTGAGGAAAGCTAAATCTTCAGGTCGTGATGCGGAAAGTATTTCTCTGGACGCTGATATTGCTGATCGCCAAAGTTCCCGTGAAATTTCAGAGGTACCTGATCACTTCTTTGACGAAGACGAATCAGGAAACTAGCCTCGAGTGGGTGGTAGGCTGCTTCTGAATATTTCGGGAACAGCACTTCTACGTACCCATAACTGAGCTGACGTCCCAACACTGATCAATGCCCATTTTTTATTATCTTCATTTAAAATTTGAATGAGAGAATCTCGTCGGTCTTTGTTTGGATTGATCAGGACGGCATTGGAGATCTGGAGGAGTCTGCTGAGAGTTGCAGGCGAGTCTCCTCTTAATGCTTTTTCATGATCCAGAAAAGAACCTGGAGTATAGACCGTGTTTCTGGAGTCCATGGTCGGCTGACACTCTCCTCTCGAAATGTAAGTGATGAATCCTCCAAATTCATATTCACAAAGAACGACACCTTTGACCTGCCATGAATCGAAGAGTGCAGAGACGGGTTCCATCGGCGTCAAAGATGACCAACCGGTTCCTGAAGATCTCCACATCCATTCATTCTGTTCGTTTCTATGAGCGGGATAACCTTTCATCGACAACATGAGAACCAAAAGGAGAGGGCCTACGAGCGCCCATTTCCAGCCACGCAGACGAAGGGTCTCTTTAAGGGGATAGGTTTCATTGAGTAAGGCAAGGCTGACCGGAGTGGCGAGGAGTGCGGCTAATGCAAAATGTCGGATTTGTTGGCTGGCGAGAATGAGAGCGATGACCGTCGCAAGAATCGGAAGAAATAATGCATGACCTGAATTCACCTCGGCAAAAAAGTGGCCTTTCGACTTTCGAATAGAAATCAGCAAAGTCGTTATGAAAAACAATGCTAGGAAGATTCCCGAAATAGCGGTCGCAGAGTGAAGGAACATTGGAGCTTTGAGCGGACTCATCCACTCCACGACTTGTGACGTGAATGTGGGATCGAGGGCTAGTTTGAAGGGGAAGGTAAAAAGAACCCAGCCCTGAGGATTGATGAGAGTCACGAGGCAGGAGGCGGCTGCAATGACAGAAAGACGCTTTCGTGAGACAAGGTGTCCTCGATGAAAGAGGCAGAGATCTCCGATGATGTAGGCCAGCCCCAAAAGAAAAGAACCATGGAGATTACTCCACAAACACATCACGGGAATCAGAAGCCACAACCACATGGGATTCTGTCGACCTCGTCGAGTTAAATACCACACCAGAAGAACACAGTTTAATGCTAGCAAATGTGGTCTGAGCATCAGGCGACGACCGACAGTCAACCAAAGGGGAATGGCGAGGAGTAGGCGATAGAAAACGGGGATTTGCAGACTCCGATAGATGAGTTCCAGCAATATGCCAAGTGTGGCTGAGAATATCATCGTGATGAGGATTAGACCTGTCGCTTCTCCCAGTAATTCGGTCTGTTTAAAAATAACGGCAGCTAGCCACTCATGAGCTACCCAGCTTTCGCCATGACCATTTGCAGAGAATGGATCGATCTTTGGGACCGATTCATTTTCCAATATCCAACCTCCCACTGCGAGATGCATCGGCAGGTCGTTATTGCCCAGAGGGTGGAATGCGATCAAGGAAGGTATGAGCAGTGCCAGAAAGAGACTGACCCACTGAGACAGGGCGGTGTCGTGTTCATGAATCGTGTCCTGCCCGTAAGCATGATCCTTTGCAGATTTGTGCACGCCCATGATTGCTGTTTTCATGTTTTGAGTCGTGAAGTACCGTGTACGGATCATTTTGTCTGAAAAAAAAGAAGATGGCAGGGCTTTTTATGGTCTCCGATCAGTCTAAAGCAATTTCTACGGAGCAATCCGATCGCTGGGAATCTCTGGATTTGATTCGAGGGGGCGCCCTTCTCGGCATCCTGGTGATGAACATTCAGTCCTTTGGGTTACCGGCAGCTGCTTATATGAATCCTGCTGCTTTTGGCGATCTGACCGGGTGGAATTTGTATGCATGGATCTGCAGCCACATATTTTTTGATAGTAAATTTATGGCGATCTTCTCCATGCTTTTTGGAGCAGGAATCGTATTGTTTACCGAACGGGCTGAGCAGCGTGGGCGATCGCCTCTCGCAATGCATGTCCGTCGGAATCTGTGGCTGGTCTTGTTCGGATTATTGCACGCTCATTTGCTTTGGTTTGGCGATATTCTTTTCAGTTACGGTATTTGTGCGCTTTTGATTTATCCCTTCCGCAGATTAACTCCTCGTTCTCTCATCATGTGGGCATTGTTCCTGATCCTGGTAGGATCTGCGATTAATGTATTCGCTGGATTAACATTTGAACACTGGCCTGAAAATGATCGCATCGAGCTGGAAGAAGAGTGGCAACCTGCAACAGCAGAAATTTCTGAAGAGGTAGCGCTTCTCAGGGGGACCTTTACGTCGTGGCAACCCTTCATGAGTAGCGGTGCCTTCGTTGTGCAGACATTCATATTCTGGTTTTTTATTCTATGGAGAACCTGCGGAATGATGCTTTTGGGTATGGCGCTCTTCAAATCAGGCATCCTGATCGCGCAAGGGTCGCGTCAAGCGGCCAAAAGTATGATGCTATTAGGTTGGAGCCTAGGATTGGCTCTGAGTGCTTTCGGAGTGTGGAAAAACTTAGAGCATGGATTTAGCGTCGACTACAGCCAGTTTCTGGGATCACAGTGGAACTACTGGGGGAGTATTGCTACGGCGTTAGGTATCATGGGTACTATTCTGCTGTGGAATTCATCGGATGTTTTACCCAAATGGCGTCGAGCATTATGTTCGTTGGGTCGTATGGCGTTCACCATGTACATCCTTCAAACCATATTGGCGATCTTCATCTTCCGGGGAGAAGGGTTCGCCCAGTTTGCACAGCTGGAACGTTGGCAATTACTCGTCGTGGTCGTCGCTATTTGGGTCTTTCAACTCCTGTTGGCGACCGCCTGGATGAAGCGTTATCAATTCGGACCTTTGGAATGG
>JAACCY010000046.1 GCA_009937185.1 Planctomycetia bacterium | reverse complement strand
TGCGAAGTGTCTGCAGATGCCAATGACGACGAACAAACAAATGTTGCGGATGCGATCTATTCTCTTTCAGCCCTCTTTGTCGCTGGAAGCCCACCTCTTTCCGAACCCCATCCCAATTGCGGAGTGGATCCCACGCCTGGGACATTGGGTTGCGAAGTCAGTACTATTTGTCCTTGCCCATGATTCATGCAGTTCTGGGGTTATCCATATGGGTGCCATCTGTCACCGTGGCTTCTTATTATTACTATCCGGAACCATGGGCTTGGTGGGGCACCGCATTATTTCTTTCGTTTCTCGTATTCAGTTTGAGACGAAAAAAGCCACTTTTTAAAATCACGATATGCTTTTTCTCAGGAGCCGCAGCATTCGCGGGTTCATGCTATGCCGGTAGCGGAGATATGCTGGAATTGTTGTTGTTACCCTTAGCAGTGGTGGGTGGACTTTTGACAGGTATTTTATCTGCCATGACATCCTTCATTCCCTGGATCATCCGTCGATACTCTCGTTCGTGAGCCGTTCTGCTCTATTTATAAGAAATTAGGATTCTTCTGTCCGGTGATCATTGGGATCCTGATTTAAAGGTATTGAAGAAGGCTCAAACACTTGAAGGAAAGGGATCAACATGGCTATTCAGGGATTGGTGAAAAGATTCGGCGTTTATGGACTTATTTTTTTTACTGTGAAAGGGCTCTTGTGGATTATCGTCCCCGGAATTCTGGTGTACTTCGGATCGGGTCAATAACTTCCTAGTGAGATTTAGTCGTTGTTATCTTTGATAATAAAAAACAAAGACCAAAAGCCTTCAGTCCTTCAAAAGGACGGGAGGCTTTTTTTATTTCCCAACCTCTCAGCTGATTGAAAATAAAATCGGATTCTTTGGTCCGGAGTCAGGGATGAACCTGATGAACTCTATATGGGAACGCTTCATGGAAGGGGAGGTCAAATGAAAAACGTCACTGAACGAGTTGAATCAGATCCGGCGATCGTAATGCAGGGAGGCCTGGCTGTGGCCGTCGACCAACAGATAGCGATGAATGCTGACGTCAAAGAGAAGGTGGAGCCTGTAGAAAACCTTCCATTTGCCAAAAAGATTCGAAAAGAAACCTCCCAGGCGCACAAGTTAGCGGAGTCTACAAACTTCGTTAAAGGCATATTGCGTGGTGTAATGGACATGGAGAGCTTTGCCAATATGCAAGCCGGTATGTATCTGGTATATGAAGCCATGGAAGAGGAACTGGATCGTCACAAGGATCATCCGCTGGTTCGTCAGGTGCACTTCCCGGAATTGAGTCGTACAGAAGTTCTGCAGCAAGATATGCAGTTTTTGTATGGAGACGACTGGAGAAACAAGGTCAAGCTCACTCCAGTTCGTCGGAAGTATATTGAACGTATTCGTCAACTTGGAGAACAGAATCCAGAACTTTTGGTCGCACACAGTTACACGAGATATCTCGGGGATCTTTCTGGGGGGCAAGTCATTTTGAAAATCGCTCGACGTTCTTTAGGATTGGAAAACAGAGATGGATTACGTTTTTTCGATTTCGATGAGATCGAGGATTCGAAGTCTTTCAAAAAAGAATATCGAAATCGTCTCAATAATTTGCAACTGAGTGAGATTCAAGAACGTGGAATCATTGAAGAAGCGAAGAATGTATTCGCTTTAAACCAGAGTCTCTTCGAAGAATTAGAAGGCAGTTGGATTCGCGCCTTAGCGAACTGCCTTCCCAGTATTTTCAAAAGAAGTCAGCGGGCTTAAGCCCACAATAAAAAGGAGGATTACTATGGAAACTGTCACATTAGGTGGAGAGACCTCTGCTGTAGACGCGGATCATGGTTTTAATCGTGAAACATTCAAAGAGTTCATTTCTTTTGACGTGGGTGATGGAGAACCGATCTACTACCACAGTGTGGGTAAGCTATATCGCCAACCCGGTGGAGAAGTGATAGCAGGTGTCGAAGCATTGGTCAGTAATAGACTGGTGAAGATCGATGACGATTCTGCAGAAGCGATCTGTAGAACCATCGTTATTTATCGTGACCCTGACACTGGCGAAATCCTCCAGGAGGATGACGGCCGTCATATCATTCGTGAATACCCTTACATCAAAGCTAACTTCGAGTTGAAGGATCGCCGATTGGTGATTCACACTGAAGGATTGAGTGGCCCGCACCAAAATGGGCATTACGGCATGGCCAAGGTCAGTAACGACAAGGTCTACGCGCAGAAGTCTGGTGGATGCACCTTCTTCTACTGGACACTCTACGGTGAGGTTGAGACTCCCATCGGCAAGGTTTGGTTCAATGAGGCGTACAACGGCTCGACAGATCCAGATGTCATGGTGATGAACCGTTACGGCACATTACCTGCCTTCGCAGGAATGGGGGATGGGTTCATGCAAACGACGGCAGCTAGGATCAACTCCTATGCCGATCTTCCGGAGCATATGAGAGAATACGTCGAAGAGTTTGCTCCCTCACACAGTGCTCCTCCGGTAGACGATGCCGAGATTGAAAATTTGAAGGAGCGCTACCTGGGGGATCAGCCGCCGCTGGCTCCAAAATCGGCCGCACCGAAGAAGCTGAGCACTGAAGAAATTGCTGCGGTCGCAGGGCAGTACTTCTCATGTCTTCGAAATATGGAAGTCGATGAACTGCTGGAACTGTTCAGTGACGACGCATTGAGTTGGGATCCTGTGGGAACCCCTCCCATGCTGGTCAAGGACAAGTCGACCAACTACTTCAGAGCGCTGTCGAGTATCTTCGAAAAGATGTCGTTGACCGAGGACGACATCTTTGTCGCCGGGGATGAGGCTGCGATTCGCTGGACTGGTGTCGCCAAGTTGCGTTCCAAGCAAGAGGAGATCTCCTTCGAAGGGATCTCTGTCTTCACCGTCAATCCGGACGGATTGATTTCGAGTGTTCGTTCTTACTGGGACAAAAAAGGACTGATGTCGAGTTTGTAAATCAAAGAAAGCAATTCGAAGATTTGTGGAAGGGAAGCGTAATGTATGACGTGGAAAAATTTGCGGCAGTGGCGGATAACTTCGTCTACGTTCACCGGGCATTGAGACGCGACCTGGATCGCATCGTCGCTGGTGGACCAGAAGTGTTCCAGTCCGATTTTCCTCGATTTGCCAGAATCCTTGAGAAACATTCTGAATTGGAAGACGACCTCTTCTTTTCGGCACTAGAAGAAAGGGCTCCCGGGGTGACTGGCGACAGTACTCAGCAGCATGAGCAGATCGAAGCTCTCGTGGATGCGCTTTCTTCTGGAAAGAGTACAGATGTGCCGGGAGAGTTGGCCCAACTCCGTGAACAACTCTTCCAACATTTGGAAGATGAAGAAAATAAAATCATGCCTGCGATGATGGACCACTTTGAGGCAGCCGAGATTTGGGCACTCGATGCCAAGATCATGGAGTTCTGTTCACCAGAGTTCATGCAGGAGATGCTGCCCTGGTGGTTCAGCAATCTCGCACCCGAAGACCGAGTTTGTGTGGCCAAAAATATGTCTGTGGGTGTTCCTTCTGAAATCCTGCCGGTGATTTCTCTCTGGATTGCCGAAGGGGTCAAGGATCAGGACTGGGCAGACTTGGTCGCAAGGGTACCGGAATTGATGGCTGCGACCTGACGCATGGCTTATCCCTTCTTCACCTCAGCCAAACTGATGCAGGGACACCGAAGGTTTGAAAAAAAACAACCCCGTCAAGCCGGAAGGCTAGACGGGGATCGTCGTTATGAAATGTGGCCAGGGGCGGATTCGAACCGCCGACACCTGCATTTTCAGTGCAGTGCTCTACCAACTGAGCTACCTGGCCCGGTCGTGCAGAGAACTTACTGAGTTCTGAGGAAAGTCGCAAGTCTTCTCTGAAGTTGAGACTTGCGGCGACCTGCAGTGTTGGCGTGCAGGGTGCTTTTCTTAGAGGCACGATCCAGCTTGACCTGTACTGTACGGGTCAGCTCGGTGGCCTTTTCCTTGTCCCCATCCTCCATCGCCTGTAGGGCGCTCTTGGTCAGGGTCTTGATCTCAGATTTGGCCATTCGGTTCCGTAGATTACGCTTGGCGTCCTGACGGAGTCTTTTTCTGGCCTGATTATTATTCGGCATGTTCCTCTTTCCCCACAGACACCTACATGGCGCTGCGGATCTCGGTCACTTTCTGGGAGACGTCGCGGAAGCTGATATCCACAGACATGATCTCCTCCAGGTATGCGAGAGCTTTCTCGCTTTCACCCTTGGTATTGTGTGCAATCGCCAAATCATACCGTACAGATTTGGCCAGGTCGCTGTCAGCTTCATTTATTCCTTCAAGAGCGGAGCAATATTCCTTGATCGCCAGATCATGGAGTTGCTTCTCAAAGAAGGCTTTTCCAATGTTATAGGTCGCTCCGGTAACGAATTTCGGATCTTTACGGGCATTTTGAAACTGAGCTATGGAAGCGTCCCATTGTCCGTCATTGATGAGAAGCTCCCCGTATGTGTACTTCAAGCTGAAGTCGGTGGGGTGCTCTTTGACTCGACGTTCGTAGTCGGTGACCCGGAATGTGTGAAGTTCTTTCTCTGCCTGTTCGATGGCAGCAGCATTTCCTTCGGCATCTTCCATGCGCAGGGTCTCGATGTTATCGACGAGGATCTGCTCATTGAGGCTTCCGAGTTTATCGGAAGCGTACATGTCCTGAGGATTGACTTCCTTCGCCTTCTCATATGAGGCTCTGGCGCCGTCAAAATCCCGTCCCTTGAGCTGGATATCTCCGAGATCACGCCATAGACGTGAGTTTTCAGGGTCGGCCTCCGCTTTTTCCCGAGCGATCTCGGCCGCACTTTTGGCGTCGGCTGCCGATCGAATGATGGTCGATGCTTGTTCCAGTTTTTTGGATTCGTCTTCGTCTTTGAGCATATCGCGGAAGGATCCGTCGCCCTCTTTTTTACGCTCTTCTGTTTTCGCCATCATTTGAGCGGCTGAGAGGTTTCTGATCGCTTTGCCGGCTTCTCCGTCAGAGGGGGAGGTGGAACGGACTCGCTCCCAGCAACTGATGGCCTCGTCGAGTTCTTTATCCTTCTCGTGCAAGCGTCCCAGATTTTTCCAGGCGTCAATGTTGGAAGGATCCGATTCTGTTGCTTCGTGATAAGCCTGTTTTGCTGAGGATGCACGATCGGTCGCCAAGAAGGCTTCCGCTAACAGAAACAGTTCCGAAGCACTTTGGGGAGCGACACAGAGAAACTTTTCAATCTCGATGATCTGCTCTTCGTACTTCTTCTGCATTCCAAGTTTTTTGATGGAACCCAATAGAAGGGCATTTTTCATTTTTGTCAGGCCGCCACCGGTGGTGTTTCCACCTTTCTCCATGACTCTCGCTATCTGTGACTGGCGAAGTCTCTTTCGCTCCTCGATACGATCGGGATCGATCTGGAGACCTTGTTGGTAGAGCTCGATGGCGTAATCGAAATTACGCTTTTTGAGTGCCATGTCCGCCTTCGTAAAGAAGTTATCTGCTGCGGCCATATCCTCTTCTCTCCATAATCAAGTGTTCGAATTGAGACCCACACAAATCATGTGAAAGTCTACTGTCAGAACAAACCCGGGGCACCCGGGCATCAAATTTTAGGGCCATTATTTCGGAGGAGAACAACTTCTGTTTCCCCGCAGTTAAAAAAACTTTGGGGGCACGGACCTGCAGGGGGCTTATCGAGCGCACCTGAAGACCTCCGGAAACCTCGGAGAGTACCCGTGGAGGCTCATCTGGTCAATATCTCCGGCCCAGATTGCGGAGGGGCTGCTCTGGCCGATATCCTCATGGACTGCTAGGATCATGCACAGACGCAGTCAACAGGCCTGAGAAAGGGTCACAGGAGGCAGACGTGAATAGACCAGAAGGCCCGGGAAAAGACCCGAGTATCGATCTGAGAGGCCATAAGGCGGGGCAGAACGTCTCGCGAGAGGGATATATCCGCCCTCAGCCAGATGATCTCCAATTACGGATTTATCCGGATCCTGTCCTCCGTCAGCGCTGTCGTCCTATCGAGAAATTCGATGATAGGCTGCGTCACTGCGTCTTGAAAATGTTCGAGGTGATGTACGAACAGCAAGGTATCGGATTGGCGGCGCCCCAGGTGGGTTGGGATGCCAGAGTCTTCATCGTGAATGTTTCGGCAGATCCGGAAAACACTTTTGAAGAAAGAGTATTTATCAATCCAGTTTTGAAATTTCCCACTCAGCAGGATCGAGATGGCTTTGAAGAAGGTTGTCTCAGTCTTCCAGGGATTCGTCTCGATGTG
Organism: Planctomycetia bacterium; assembly: GCA_009937185.1. Lineage (GTDB taxonomy): Bacteria > Planctomycetota > UBA8108 > UBA1146 > UBA1146 > UBA12191. The sequence goes on along the minus strand of JAACCY010000046.1, from coordinate 2,970 downwards.
GATCGTCCCGTCGATGTCAAGGTGACAGCCTTTGATGTGACAGGTGAGTCCTTCGAACTGGAAGCGACCGATCTTTTGGGTCGCTGTATCCAACATGAAAATGATCACCTCGATGGTATCTTGATTCCTTCTCGAGTTTCTACTTTGCGTCGTCTCGGTATTCGAAGTGCGCTGAAAGAACTTGAGGATGAGTGGAAACCTGTCCAGTGAAGATTTTCCGTGACCTTTCCGAACTCTCAAAGGCTGGCATAGATCGACCTGTATGTACCATCGGGTTCTTTGATGGTGTGCACAGGGGCCATGCATCTCTCGTGGCAGATCTTTTGCGCTGGTCAACCGAGATTCAGGGAACTCCAACCGTGATCACTTTTTCTAATCATCCCAAAGAAGTCACATTGGGAGATGCTCCCGCCATGCTCACTCCTGTTGAGCAGCGTCTAGAGTACTTGGAAAAAATGGGGATCGAGGTCGTCATTTTATTGACCTTCGATGAAGAACTTTCTCATTGGAGCCCCGAGAAATTTGTCAGTCATGTGATTCAGGATTCACTGGATTGCAGGCATCTGTTGATGGGCTTTGATTCCGCCTTCGGTGCCGGTGCTCAGGGTAATTATGAATATCTGCGGGGGCTGAATATCGAGTCTCTGGATTTACGCTCTTCTCCTCCTTTATTGATCGAGGCGGAATCCGTCAGTTCGTCCTCGATTCGGCGCTGTATCGAACGGGGAGATCTCCGTCGGGCACGTCGAATGCTGGGGCGGGCCTACACTTTGCGAGGGCCCGTTATTCAGGGAGACCAACGAGGGCGGACGATCGGATTTCCAACGGCAAATCTGGATCCCGGCCCTGTCCTAGTTCCACCGGTGGGCGTTTATTTTGGGCGTGCCATCTTGCTGAAAGATTCAGGTGAGCCGCTGGGAGAATCCTGGCCAGCCGCGGTGAACATCGGTCGAAGGCCGACATTCGGAACTCCTGAGGCTCCGGAAGGAACACCTTTTGATCCCGAGCTCGATCGCCTTGAGGCGCATCTCGATGGTTTTTAGGGAGACCTCTACGGAAAAAATATAGAATTAGAATTTCACCGAAGGTTAAGAGGGGAGAGAAAGTTCTCTTCTCTCGATTCTCTGACCCGGCAAATTGTCAGGGATGTGGAATCGCTCCGTGACTGGTGGACCACTTTTTCTTCACAAAATAAACCTTAGCGACGATTCCACTTCTCCTGCCCGAACTGGCTGTCGACCTTTTGTCGAACGCACTCTCCTAGATGAGATTCTTCCCATGGGATGTCTGAGAGATCTTCATGCCATCGATGAGAGCCCTCTTTTAGTGAAGAGTGAGGGGGGAGTGATAAGAGTTGCTGCGCGACTCGCGACAGCCATTGTCGATCATGGGTTTGATCATGTGGTCGATCAAGGCTGAGGTGTTCACGCTTCAAGCTGCCCTCCAGCAATACTCTTCCAGGACGAAAGGCTAAGGCCAGCCCCCCTGCTTTCACCGGCCCGGAGCCAGGATCAAAAACGAGGTCACTGGGAGAGCGCCTATCAAAACAGTCGACGATGCTTTGCATTGAATTCTCTTCGTCATGTCCACCGCGAGTCTGAATGTGATCACCAAGAACTGCTGAGATTTTTTGAGAGAAATATGCGGCGACTTCAGCAGGTTTACGACGGGGAAAGACATCGGAGGGGCATGGCCCAGAGATAGCGATAGTGAGATCTTCACCATGAAGAATCGATCCGCCACCGGTGATTCTTCGGACGGCGGGAAGTGCTGTTGCTGGATGAGAGAGTGTGACTTGGGGAGAGATTTGAAAAGGATAGATTTGAGGGATTTCGCCGTGACTTTCTCTTTGGATCGGTGAACGAGTGGATCCAGCAAGAAATGTTTGGAATCGGCCCAGAGTGACACAAGGCGTGCTCCAACGTGTCAGACGAAACCACCAGCCGGGAAGGTCGAGCAGGAGCGCATCGAGGGCCATGTTTTCTGCAGGATTCAGGAATCCGGGGTCGAGAAAGTTCACTTCATCATTAGAGATCTCTGCATGATCATGTTTGGGATCATGAGCAGGGATCTCCAAGAGTACCTCCGGAGGTCAGGGAATCTGAATCAAGAAACAGCGATCAATTATTCAGAAAGTTGGGATTCGTAATCTTGCGGTGAAAGAAGTTGATCCATCGCTGAATCTTCAGCAGGTTTTATTTTCATCATCCAGCCATCGTCATAGGGGGTTTCAGAAATCGCTTCCTGGCTCTCGACAAGCGCAGAGTTGATTTCGACGACGGTTCCATTGAGGGGGGAGTTCAGTGCACTTACGGCTTTCACTGATTCGATCTCACCAAACTGTTGGTCAAAGTGAACTTCTGATCCGATCTCGGGAAGTTCAATATAAACCAGTTCTCCGAGTTCGCTGGCAGCAAACTCGGTGATGCCCACGACGACATGATCGTCTTCGGGCATGGCCCATTCGTGACTTGACAGGTAGTTTCTATTTTGTGGCACTTCAGACATGAGCTCTGTCCTTTCCCCGATCGATTCTGGCACTGTTTGCAGATCCGGTTTGTGGACCCACATGATTTCAGTCGAGACGTAAACGTGTTTGAGCAAGAGCTTCGGGAATCATAAGAAGCCGCTCAACTGTACAGGCGAAATATGATCGAGAGCCGTTCAGAATGCAAGGATTTGATTTCATCAAAGTTCTGAAGACGGACTCAATTCACTTTTTCCGCGTCTTTTCGATAAAACGGCAAAGGATGCGCTTTCAGATCGGGGGTTTGTCGCCCTAGATCGACCTGAAGGGGCGCATCTTCCGCTAGAGAGGCCTCTACGTAGCCACAGGCAATAGGGACTCCAAGTGTCGGTGAAGGGGATCCACTGGTCACCTCGCCCACGATGCGGCCGTCATGAAGTATCGAGGCTCCTTGACGAGCGGGTCGGCGACCTTCGACGGTGAAGCCTCGTAACTGACGAGTC
>JAACCY010000001.1 GCA_009937185.1 Planctomycetia bacterium | reverse complement strand
GAAAATCTGAAGCAGTATGTTTCTCAAGGTGAGTTGATTGCTCGCCAAGGGAAGAAGTCGGTGAGTGTTCCACTTCCCCAGATAGACCTACCTAATTTCCGGTTCGGCCAAGCTGAACAGGGAGGAGTTGGGCAGGGGGAGGGTGAAGAGGGTGACCCGATCGGTGGCGAACAGGCAGAAGCGGGCCCCGAAGCTGGCGATCAGCCAGGGGAGCATGTCCTTGAGGTAGATGTTGAACTCGAAGAACTCGCAGAGATCCTTGGAGAAGAGCTTGAGCTCCCCAATATTGAGCCTCGCGGAACTAGCACGATTCTTGTCGAAAAAGACAAATACACGGGGATTACCAAAAATGGTCCCGAGTCACTGAGGCATTTCCGAAGAACATTCAAAGAGGCGTTAAGACGTCAGATTTCTGCGGGTTCGTATAGTGCGGAAAATCCGGTAGTGATTCCAAATAGGGAAGATCGTCGATACCGATCGTGGAATACGACGAAAGTGCCACAGTCGAATGCCGTCATCCTCTACATGATGGATGTTTCCGGCTCCATGGGAAATGAACAAAAAGAGATCGTCAGAATCGAATCATTCTGGCTCGATACTTGGCTGAGAAGTCAGTACGAAAATCTCGAGACCCGTTACATCATTCACGATGCGAAAGCCAAAGTCGTCGATTCCCACACGTTTTTTCACATCCGAGAATCAGGTGGCACGAAGATTTCAAGTGCCTATAGCCTTGCAAAAGATTTGATAAAAAAAGAGTTCTCACCCGAAGACTGGAATATTTACCTGTTCCATTTCTCTGATGGAGATAACTGGGGTGGCGATGACACTGCGCACTGCTTGGAACTCTTGAACAAAGATCTTCTTCCTTCGGTGAATGTGTTTTGTTACGGCCAAGTGAAGAGTGCTTACGGAAGTGGGCAATTCATCAAAGATTTGCGTCAGGCATATAACGAGAATGCGAAAGTGCTTTTGTCTGAGATAAATTCAAGAGATGAAATCTTACCCTCGATCAATACCTTCCTTGGGAAGGGACACTAACATGCTTCATGATCGCGATCTCACTCCTGAATTGTTGGAGTGGAAAGATACGATTCGCCAGGTAGCCGTCGACAAGGGACTCGATTTTTTCGAGGTATTGTTCGAAATGGTCGACTATGACGAAATGAACATGATTGCAGCTTACGGTGGATTCCCTATCCGGTATCCCCACTGGCGTTGGGGTATGCAATTCGAGGAATTACAGAAGCAGTATTCATATGGCATGGCGAAAATCTACGAACTCGTCATCAATAATGATCCTTGTTACGCATACCTCATGCGCTGTAATCCGCTAGTAGACCAAAAATTAGTCATGTCGCATGTCTATGGCCACAGTGATTTTTTCAAGAACAACGCTTGGTTCGGAAGAACAAATCGCAAGATGGTGGATACCATCGCGAATCACGCAGTGCGGATCAATCGATACATTGATGAACATGGTAAAGACGAAGTAGAGCAGTTCATCGATGTTTGCCTCTCAGTAGAGAATCTCCTCGATATTCATTCGCCATACTTCACCGAAAAAGTAAAGATCACTGAAGATCAGGCCGACAAAGAGCGCTTAGAGGCTAAAGCCGCCCGGATTTCAACTCGCAACTATATGGAAGACTACATCAATCCGCCGGACGTGTTGGCCAAGGAAAAACAGCAAATCATCGACAAGATAGAAGAAGCCGAAAATTTCCCTCCTGATCCACAAAAAGATGTTCTTCTTTTCCTACTTCATCATGGAAAGTTGAGATCTTGGCAGAGAGACGTTTTGTCGATTGTTCGAAATGAAGCTTACTACTTTGCTCCTCAGGGGATGACGAAAATCATGAATGAGGGTTGGGCTTCTTTTTGGCACTCAAATATCATGACAGGTGGAATTCTTGATTCTAGCGAGTTGATTGACTACGCAGATCACCATGCTGGAACCATGGGCGGGGGTTCTGGAAAACTGAATCCTTATAAGCTAGGGATAGAACTTTTCCGTGATATTGAGCGACGATGGAATTCGGGTCAGCATGGCCCCGAATGGGAATCGTGTGAAGATTCCCATGGACGAGTTGATTGGGATCTAAAAGAGAATAAGGGTTTGGAAAAAATCTACTCGATTCGATCCACCCATAACGACATCACATTTATTGATGAGTTCATGACCGAAGAGTTTGCTGTTCAACAAAACTTGTACACGTACAAGTTTGATAAGTCCCAATCTCAGTATGTTCTTGAAAGCCGAGATTTCCGGGATGTGAAGAATCGCCTCCTCGATCAACTTTCAAACGCCGGTCGTCCTCAGATTCATGTTCTCGATGGAAATTATGGAAATCGCGGAGATTTGCTTCTTGATCACGTTTGGACGGGAACACCTCTCAAATTAGACTACGCGCGCAGCACTCTGGAGAACCTTGAGAAGCTCTGGGGGCGCCCTGTCCACCTGAGAACGCAGATTGACGGAAAAGTGAAAATATTCGGATACAACGGTTCTAGGCATGAGGAACGCAACGAATCCTGAAAATGGCCCCTTCGGAGGGCATCTTTGTCACATCTTGTGCCAATTCCTTCCCGGCTCGACTTGAACTTCCTTCGCTCTCCTTTGATGATATCCCATTGAGGAATCGCAGTGATTCCTTCGATTTCCCTACACGGAGAGTCCAGGAGGAGCCATGCGCCCCGCCAGATTCGTCACAGCTGCCAGCCTCTTTGATGGACATGATGCGTCCATCAATATCATTCGCCGGGTCCTTCAGGACCAGGGAGCAGAGGTCATCCATCTCGGTCACAATCGAAGCGCAGAGGAGATCATCGATACTGCGATTCAGGAAGATGCCGATGGAATCGCGGTCTCTTCTTATCAGGGAGGTCATAACGAATTCTTTCGATTCATGCATGACCTTCTGCAAGAGAAGGGCGCACCCTGGATACGAATCTTTGGCGGTGGTGGCGGAGTCATCATTCCCGCTGAGATTGCCGAGTTGCATGACTATGGAATAGAACGTATCTATTCTCCGGAAGAAGGCAGGGATCTCGG
>JAACCY010000213.1 GCA_009937185.1 Planctomycetia bacterium | reverse complement strand
GATATTCTAGGCTTCATTGCTACAGGCGCAGCCTCGGCAACTCCTGTCAGTGCAGCACCCGCTGCTCCCAGATCAGTACCTGCGTCCGCTCCCTCTGCGTCCGCAGCAGCGCCCCCTGCACTGGCTCCTCAGGGACTTCCCCGCGGAGGCAGTCGCGTCGAAAAAATGTCCGTCATGCGCAAGAAGATCGCAGAGCACATGGTGGAATCCCGCAGAACTTCGGCACATGTTCACTCTGTGTTCGAAGCGGACATGACCGCCATTTCTCAAATGAGGCAGAAGTGGAAGAACGAGTTTATCTCTCGTAATGGCACAAAGTTAACCTTTATGCCCTTCTTCCTTAAAGCCTGTTGCGATGCATTGCGTCAGTTCCCGCATGTCAATTCCTCGATCGACGGAGATGATTTACTCCTGCATGACGATGTCAATATCGGCATTGCCGTGGCATTGGAAAATGGACTGATCGTTCCTGTTGTTAAAAACGTTCAAGATATGAGCATCGCAGGGATTCAAAAATCGGTCACCGACGTGGCCCACCGAGCCCGTAACAAACAGTTGCTTCCTGACGAAGTCGCTGGAGGAACATTCACGATAACGAATCCGGGTCAATTCGGAGGGCTCTTCGGTATTCCGATCATCAATCAGCCGCAGGTCGCGATTTTAGGTGTAGGCGGAATCATTAAACGTCCCGTCGTCGTAGACGGCGACAAGATCGCCATTCGGGATATGCTCTACATGTGCCTCTCATACGATCACCGCATCGTCGATGGGGCTCTTGCGGATCATTTCATGTCACACGTAAAAAATACTCTCGAAAACTTTGACGAATCTTCGATTGGTTAATGTCGCCGTGATGAATTCTGCAGTGAAAACAGATTCTGATGTTGTCCTTGTCGAGTCTCCCGGCAGAGTTTCTTTCGCTGAAATTCATCAGCATATGCTGGACCTTCAAGCGGAACTTGGAACTGCCGTAAACTCAGACCTACAGCAAAGAGTCCTCCTCTTCGAACCGTCGCCAGTGGTGACTCTCGGAAGTGGAGCACAGGGCGAGAATTCAATCCTCGAAGAAGCGAAGCTCTCCCAACATGGTATCGATCGATGCAGTGTCGACCGTGGCGGTGAAGCGACTTATCACGGACCTGGTCAACTTCTGGCCTACCCCGTGATTCAACTTCAAGAACATGAGCGAGATCTTCACGTACTTCTCAGAAACTTAGAGGAAGCGATTCTGCTGACCTTGGGTGACTGGAATATTGAAGGTCAACGAGATCGAGACCACACAGGAGTGTGGGTCGGGGATTCCAAAATTGCTTCCGTCGGACTCAGCGTCCGTCGTTGGGTAACAGGACATGGGCTCGCCTTGTATGTCAGTGGAAACCAAGAACCGTTTCAGTGGATCATTCCCTGTGGGTTAAAGAACTGCAAAATCACGACCATGGAATCTTTATTGGGTTCTTCCGTAGAGATCCCCGCAGTGGAAGCCCGCCTCAAGTTTCATCTTTTGAGCCTCCTCAACAGGACAGAGGTCTCCTCATGAGTCCCGTTGAATATCGCGGAAAAAAACCAAAACTTGAACGACCATCTTGGATCAAGGTTGCCGTCCCCGGAGACGACTCTCTCAAACGTGTCGGAGAGTTGATGAGTAAAGGTGGGCTTCACACTGTCTGCCAAGAAGCTCATTGCCCTAATATTTACGAATGTTGGCAGAGGGGAACAGCCACCTTCCTTATTCTTGGCGAAGTGTGCACACGTAAATGTGGTTTCTGTGCTGTCAGTAAGGGATCGCCCACTCCAGTCGACCCGGACGAACCCGGCGAGCTTGCAGAAGCGGCTGCTCGCCTCGACCTCAAGCATGTCGTCATTACAAGTGTTGACCGTGACGACCTCCCAGACGGAGGCGCAGGTCAATTCGCGAAGACATTGGAAGCTCTTCGAGAGAAATTACCGAGTGCCACCACCGAAGTTTTGGTCCCGGACTTCCGACCCGATCCGGTTCTTGGACTCGAAATCGTTCTCAATGCGAATCCTACGATATTTTCACATAACGTAGAAACCGTAAGGCGCCTCTACCCGGCAGCGCGGCCCGGCTCAAACTACGATCACTCCGTTTCTCTGCTCGCGAGTGCAGCCGAAAAAATTGGAGGAGATCGGGTCAAGTCGAGTCTCATTTTGGGACTGGGTGAGCAAGAGGACGAAGTGAAAGAAACGATTCAGGACCTGTTCAATGCGGGTTCACGAAGAATCAATCTGGGGCAATACCTCGCACCTTCTGATCGACATATTCCCGTGAAAAGATATTGGTCACCGGAAGAATTCAACGGTCTAGGAGACTTCGCCAGAGGGCTCGGATTCATCAAAGTGGAATCCGCTCCCTTGGTTCGCTCCTCATATCACGCCGCAGTTTAATCAACGCAGTTTACTCAACGATGTTTGACCTCCCTCCTATCGGGTGGCAGTATTGATTCCAGATTCTTCCACAGAACTGGGCGGTGAAGGATCTCCATGAAATGTGATCGAAATGAATCCACGTATATTAACTTTCGATAACGAAAGTCCCGATTCCGCTTCGCTTCAGCAAGCAGTGGATGAGATCGCCATCGGGAACTTGATAATTTTCCCCACAGAAACGGTCTATGGACTAGGTGCGATTCAAGGGGATCCAGAAGCCCGAGAGAAACTCGCTCAGGCAAAGGGACGTTTAGGAAACCGACCTTTTACAGTTCACATCTCCGATATGAATCAGCTAAAACCACTGATCACTGAGATCCCCTCAGATATCCAAAAGTTGATCGATCGCTTTTGGCCAGGCCCGATGACGATCATCATTCCCGACGGATCAAAAACGGGATTAGGGGTTCGTTTCCCCGCTCATGAGGTCACTCGAAAGCTATTGGACTTAACGGGGCCCCTAATTGCTTCCAGTGCTAATAAAAATGGGGAGCCCCCACCGTTGACTTGCGTAAACGCGGTGAACAGCATAGGGGAAGAGGTCAATGTCGCTCTCGATGGTGGCCCGTGCGTCATTGGAGAAGCCTCCACCATCGTCAAATTCGACGAGTCAGGTGACTTCCGGATTCTGAGAGAAGGACTTATCAGCTCAGAGAGCATCAGTAAAGCCTTGGGAAGAATCAATGTCCTCTTTGTCTGCACGGGGAATACGTGTCGTAGTCCCATGGCAGAAGCTCTGTGTAAAAAGATGATTGCTAATAAAGAAGGTATCTCAGTAAGCGAGTTACCAGCACATGGCTACAAGATTCATAGCGCAGCACTTTATTCCTCCGGAGGAGCAGCGAGCCGTCATGCACAAACGGTCATGAAAGAAATGGGGTCGGATGCTACCGAACACCCCTCCCGTCAACTTCAGGTCTCCATGCTCGAATCCGCTGACCTAATTCTCGCACTCGCTCCCAATCACAGGGACACCATTGCTGTCGAATTCGAAGACGATCTGAATCTACAGTCAAAACTCTTCATGATTGATGCTGTAGGAGTATCTGATCCTGTTGGTAGGCCAATAGAAGCCTACAGAACCTGTGCTGAACAGATCAGCGCATCTATCGAAAAATACTGGATAGAGAGGATTGTGAAAACATGAAAGCATTCGTCGGTTCGGATCATGCAGGAATTGACGGTAGAAAAACCGTCGCTGAAGTCTTCAGGAATCGTGGTTGGGAAGTCACAGAAATCGGCCCTAGCACGACAGAAGAAAAAGCCGATTACCCTGACATCGCACATGAGGTTTCTGTCGGAGTCACGACAGGACTCGCAGAGGTGGGAGTGCTCGTGTGTGGAACCGGACAAGGCATGGCCATGACCGCAAACCGCTATCAAGGTGCTCGAGCAGCTGTGATTACCGATTCATTTACTGCGGAAATGTCTCGCGGCCACAACAATGCAAACATCGCCTGCTTTGGCGAGCGCGTCATCGGAACAGAAAAAATTAAAGATTTGATCGCAGTCTTCATCGACACTCCTTTTGAAGGAGGACGTCATGGTACCCGTGTCGACAAGATCGACAAAATCCCCAGTTAACTGATCGCCATCAAAAAAAGGGCCGCCAACGAATCTCGTTGGCGGCCCTTTTGTGTATACGGCTTTCAAAACAAGGACTTACCCGGAGGTATCTGATCCTTCTTCCGACTGATTCTGCAGTTCCTCACGAGAAACAGCGCCACCATCTTCTTGGTACAACATGATGTTGGCACTTTCCATGAGCTCTGCTTCATAAGCCTCAAGAATCGCTCTCTGCTTGTCCAACAAGAGACGTCTTTCAGTGCTTTCTTTCAACGAACTGAAGAGCTCCAGATCAGCATCACCCATTCCATTCAGACGAACAAGATACACGGCCTTGTCGGCATCACTGCCTACAGGCCCAACCACTTGATCAACTTCCTGAATGTCGAATGCCGCAGTCAAAAGATCTCTCGCTGCCGGAATCACTGCATTATTGATCTTCAGATTAAAGGACTGGGAGCGAGTCACAGGATCCATCGTGTAGATGGAGTAATTGTTCGCATCTGTGATCGACTCCAGAGTCACACCCTCTTCACCTGAGCGAATCTGCTCAACCCAGCCTTCTACAGTACTGGAAGCGAGTTCTTTTGCTTTAGCAACTTCAGTGGCCTTGATAATGTCTTCGAGTCCTTCCTCGTAAGTCATTTGCCTCTGTGGCTGCATCTCTTTCACCCTGATCAGGAAGTTACCCTGACTGTTGGTTGCGATAGAGGAGTAAAGATCTCCCGGCTGGACCGCTCCCGGAGTGTTTCTCTCACGTGTGAAGAACTCCCCGTAAGCCGCAGGATTTCGATACTGTGACTCCAGGGTATTAATCTCACGCTGGGTAAAGGGATCTAATTCTACGATTTCGACGTAATCCAGTCCCTCAGGAAACACTTGCGCAAGCTCTACGGTTTCACCTTGATTGCGAAACTCGGTCAATGCATCGAGAGCACTTTGAAGGAGATCACCTTCAACGACTTGAGCCTTCTCCTGATTAAAGGATCGAACAACCCGCTCAAAGACTTCCGCCAAAGGCCTGTAGTCATCTTCGGGATCGGCGTCCTCAGGTGGAACATATCCATCCGGACGACGAACACGGTAAAGGACATCTCTGTCTTCCGAGTATTTGGCCTCAATCTCTTCAGCAGTAGGCTCATAATTCGTACTAGCGATCAAATTGTTCCGGTTAATTCGGGCCACCTCAACAACCAGACGATTATTCAGTACGAACTCATCGGCATTGTCTTGGTAGTACTTTTCGAATTCCTCGATGGTCGCACTCTCGCGAGCTTCATCGATGAAGTCAGCTCCGGGAATCTGCACTACATCCAGAATTCGCTTCTCGTAAGAAGCAGAAAAATCGCTGAAGGCTTCCTGCTCGGAGACCACCACCGATGAAGTAACGGCATTCAGCAACTCTTGAGTTCTCAAGTTGCGAACAATGCTGTCCTCGAAATCTTTGATCGACAAAGGATTGGTCGAAGAATTCCAAAAGTTTGAATCCGCAAAGACAGCTTTATAATCAGCTGTTTTAAAGATGAAGTTGGGATCATTTCTTTTGAGGCTGAATCCAGGGAAATTATCCTGATATGTCCCCTCCCAACCCGACTGATCCATCACTTGATGCCAGGCGATGATATCCAGCGCAGCATTGCGGATCTCTTCCGCTTTCCGCTCCATACTGGGCTCGATGCCTCGCTCATTCAAATCATGCTGGAACACAAGATGTCGCAACACGTCATCAACGGTCGCAGATTGGTATCGCCTTGATACCTGAGCACCATAAGGCCCAAACCTGCGAATATTGTTGACCCAAAGGGCTTCAGACAAGCCTCTTCGTGCCTCAATAAATGTTTCAGCATCGATGGATTCGCCAAAGACCACATAGGAATCGGGATTCCCGCCTTCAAAGAAGGACTGAATGAGACCTGTAGCCGCAAAAGTCGGTGCAAGAATCAAGAGGAGCAAGGTCATGATGACCTTCTCGTTACTTTTGAAGAAGCCGGTGGACATCTCCGGTCCTCCCTCTCCTTGGGTTACACCCAAATTTCGTGAACAGAACCCCAACACGGAGTTCAGGAAAGCTAATTAGAGATCCTAGAGTGCCGACGTAAATCCTGCAACGGAAGCCGGGATGAAGACCGACGGCACCATCAGGAGAATACGATGGATTCTCCTGATGTGCCGCTCAGATGGCCTAGAACCCCAATATTTAGGGATTACCGGCCTTGATGGGTCAATTTCTACTCTTGAACAATCGAGATCAGTTCCACGTCAAAAATCAGAGTTGCCTTGGGTGGAATGGTAGGCGGACGTCCATTAGGACCGTATGCCAAATCAAACGGGATAATCAATTTCCGCTTACCACCGACCTTCATCGATCCTACTCCTTCAGTCCAACCTTTGATCACTTGGTTCAAACCGAAAGTGGCAGGCTGGCCACGCTTGACACTGCTATCAAACATCGAGCCATCGGTGAGATATCCCGAGTAGTGAACGGTGACTTTCGTCTCGGAGGACGCTGGGATCGCACCCTCACCTTCGACGATTTCGATGTAACTTAATCCTGAATCGGTCGTCTGAAGTTCACCCTTCGCTTCTAATCCTGGGAACCTCATGATCTCATCGCGGTTATTTACTTTGCCGTCGGCGCTAATCAAGAAGCGTTCAGTCTTCTCAACAGTGCAAGTTTCTACATTGATCAGCATTAATGCCGATCCTAGTTGAAACTTTGCGGAGGTAGCGACTCCACCACTCAACTCCTCGGCGATGTCAATCGCACCCTTCAAGCTTGTTTCTGATCCAGAAACTAGCTTGTGAAGCTCTTTTGACTCCAGCGGAATAGTTGAATAATCCGCGACCATCGCTGCTGTCAAAACTCCCGCCATCGCAATGACGACAAGGATCATTAGAATCTGCATCGTGCTCATTCTCTTTCCTCTCATGGTGCCCAAGACGCTTCGTCTATAGCCCTGTTTGCAAGACCATCGCACCGTTCATTTCCTCATGTCCTGAATGCCCTCTTACCCATTCCCATTGAATTTCGTGCAGGGCTGCTATTTCTATCAATCGCTTCCAAAGATCATCGTTCACGACCGGCTTTCCATCGG
>JAACCY010000212.1 GCA_009937185.1 Planctomycetia bacterium | reverse complement strand
GGATCGAGATCCTCAAAATGTTTTCATTCTTCCGTCTTCTCGAACGGGGGCTTTTCACGAAGTCATGGAGACACTGATCGAGAGGAAATCGACAGTCATGATTCCGCCTGGAGTGAGTGCGTTGCCAGATACTTATGTTCGGTATCATGTGCCCGCCGCTCTATCTCGCGGCGGTTGTGAAGTGATTACTCTTCCAAAGTCGGATAATGCCGCGGCCATGAGAGCTGTTCCTTCACTACTTTCTGAACAAGTGAGATTTGGAATGTCGTTTGAAGCAGCATTGGCGTCTGTGACATCTGCTCCCGCTAAATTTTTAGGTCTGGGAGATCGTATGGGCACTATTGAAGAGGGCAAAGATGCTCACTTCGTGCTCTTTGAAGGGCATCCCTTGAAACCAGGGGCTCGTGTCATGAAAACCATCATCGGTGGTGAAGTGGTATGGGATCGGGAGGATCGCTAATGCGTAGCTTTTTCCGAGGCCTTCTTGGCCTTCTGACCTTTGTTATTTTCTTCGCGGATCTTCCGGTCTTTCCGGGAGTGTCCAGCCTCACCGAGGGTATTGCTGAGGCACAGGACCCTCCGCGTCGTAGACGAGGTCGTAGAATGCGTCCTCAAGTTCCTCAACCTCCTGCGCCCGAGCCGGAGAAGAAAGAAACTATCGCGGCAGATCCTGAAGATGAGTATGTCGTGATTCATGGAGCCACGATTCATACGGTGACAGGTGCTACGCATAGAAACGGCACGTTGATCTGTAAAAACGGAAAGATTCATCAGGTCTCCGGAGGGAGATTAGAAGCTCCCGAAGGTGCAGAAGTAGTCGATGCCAAGGGACACCATATATACCCGGGTTTGGTGGCTTTCCGATCAGGAGGCATCGTCGGAAGTGGTGAGGCAGAAAAAAGCCAGGACCCCTTTGATCTCGACACAACGATGGGATTAGCGGCTGGAATCACCTCGACTTGGAATGGATCTCGCGTCACCAAGCTGATCCATGGAAGTCTTGAAGATTTGACGATTCGTCCTAAAAGTTTCACTTCGATCAATTACAGCTATAGAAATCCACGCGGACGCCGGGAATTAAGAGATGCTTTTGATCGGGTCCAGGAGCACCTCCGTGCCTTGGAAAGACATGCCGAGGAGAAGAAAGAAAATCCTGAGGCTGTTGCACCGGAAGACAAATGGATTAAAGGCATTTTCGCTGTCGTCAGAAGTTTGTTGACGGGCCAGTCTACTGCGTTGGTGCGTGTGAGTACCATGCCAGATATCAGGGCCTACTCTGATCTTGCTCGTAGATACGGTTTTGAAATCGTATTTGAGGGTGCTGAAGAAGGTTGGATTGATCCCGGTGTTCTCTCGCGTACGGGGGCCACTGCTATCGTCACACCGAGAGCCCGTAGGGATGCCAACGAGAGCGTTAATCGTCCGACAGGATCGAGTATCGAAAATGCCAAAATACTCCATGAAAACGGAGTTCCATTGGTGATTCTTCCTGGAAGCACAGCAGTGGCTTTGTGGGGACTTGCAGGACGCGATCTGGCTCACCTCTCGCTGGAAGCCGCTTTCGCTGTAAGGGGTGGACTTCCAGAGAAGGCAGCGATCGAAGCGATCACCATCGAACCCGCTCGTTTGCTTGGAGTTTCCGACCGTATCGGTTCGATAGAGGTGGGAAAAGATGCCGACTTCATTATTACCGATGGTGATATTCTCCACTACATGACGTTGGTGAGATGGTCATTCGTGAATGGCAAACTTCAGTACGACAAGGAAGAAGAAGGGCTCTTAGATCATATTAGGCCAGGAGGAGATCTTGATGCTCCTGCTCCTGATGATCATTGGCCACGAAGATTGGGAGATCCGCTCTAAGCCGGAGTTCTCCCTTTCCTGTCACAAGTTCTTGCAAGGTCCTTCCGGGATTGACAGTTTCGGAAGGGCCGCAAGAATTGAACTCGCAGTAGCACTTTCCCCGGTGCCCATTACCCCTGCGAGAAACTACAACAATGAATCAATTCCGAAATATTCTGATGCCGTTCTGCCTACTGATACTAGTAGGTTTGGGGGGCCAAAATACACTGTGGTCCCAATGCCTCCAGAGTGATCTGGAGATCTTTGGTATCAGTGCTGGCGACCGTTTTGGAAGATCGGTGGCTGTCAGTGGTGGCCGATTTTTTGTAGGTGCCATTGGAGATGATGGGGGTGGGACACTGAGTGGAAGTGTTCGATCATTCCGCAGAACCAGCAGTGGATATCAGTTGGAAAATGTCTTCAGTGGCCAGTCAGGCTCAGAATATGGAAGTTCCATAGCTGCGAATCAAGATTGGTTAGCGATAGGTGCTGCAGGGTTAGCTTACATCGATATTTGGAAAAGTACCCGATTTGGTTGGGAACTGTGCTGCACGATCGTGGACCCTGAAGGGCATGCTGACGATGGATTCGGTAGTTCTATCGCCTTTGAGGGAGATTTACTGGCAGTAGGAAGCCCCACATTCCAGACCGACGTAGGACCAGCAGGTTGTGTGACACTATG
>JAACCY010000211.1 GCA_009937185.1 Planctomycetia bacterium | reverse complement strand
GAAAGTTCTTTTAAAGCACCACCCCAGAGCTCGGCCTGTTCATGAACGAATGGGGAGTTCATCAAAGTGAGCGCTTGTGCGGGAACATTGGACTCCGTTCTTTTCCCTACCGTTGTTGCCGGAATCGGGAAATCGAACACTGTAAAAAACGGATTCAGAAAATTGCGGCGTACTTCGAGATACAAACTGCGGCTTCCATCTCCATCGAGCGGACCACTCTGGCCCGGTCGCCCTCGACCCGTTAAAAAATCATCCAGATAAGTGGGAATAGGCGGACCGCCAGCGGATGGAACCCAACCCCCGGAAGTGACCAAAATGCCATCTCGAATTGATTCAGCCGTAAGTCGCTTTTGCTCAGCCCTGTGCCAGTAGTCATTCCTCGAATCTCGCGTGTCGACATCGGGGTCAGGATGCAGTGAGTCCATAGCGTAGGTACTGCTTAGAACGAGATCTCTGATCAACTCTTTCCGAGAAGCGTTTCGAGAAAGACGTAAAGCCAGATGGTCTAGTAATCTCTGATTCTGGGGTGCAGTTCCCATCATGCCCATATCATCGGGAGTGGAGACGAGGCCTTTCCCCATCACCCATTTCCAAATACGGTTCGCCTGCACTCTCCAAAAGAGGGGGTTCTCCGGAGAAGTCACCCATTGAGCCAATTCCCATCTTCCAGATCCCTGTAACTCATCGGCAAAGCGATCGTTTTGTCCGAGCGCTTTGATCGCTCCGCGAGAGACGAGCTCTCCAACTTTTCCCGATTCTCCTCGAATTTGAATCGGAACATCAAATCCTACCGGTGCATCACTGCAGGCCAATACCATCGTAGGATCAGGGATTTTCGAAGCGACATCTCTATAGGCGATGACGGCCTTGTAAACCGCAGCATTCCAAGCCCCTCCCCAGCGAGAAGGATCCAGCAGACCTAGAGTCAGCAATCGTTCCAGCCTCGCAGGATCTGATAACAATTCACTCGTCGTCAATCCTGGATTATCGAGAACAGACCAATCCGGCCCAGATCCTCCAGCACTGCGGTCATCCGAAAGCCACACTCGATCCACACTGACCCAGCCATCCCCCGGGTCATGGATTTCGACATGAATGTTTCTTCCCTGATATCTCTCTAGATCAAAGATAATGTGCTGCCAACGGTCTAGGCTCTGAACCGGTTGAATAAAATTCTCAAAGAGCAAAGCATTGTGCTGATTCATCCAATAACCCTCGACCGACACTCGAACCTGACAATCTTCTCCCTGAACTCCAACGTGGAGGAATCGACGCTCTGCTAAAAAATTACGCGATAATGCCGTCCCTCTGAGGGCTCTCGATACCGCTGCAGAATGAAGAGAATGGCCCCCCTGAAAACGAGGCATCCCGATCAAAGTACAGTCGCCAGGCTTCAGATCATCAAATGCCGGCCCATCTAAAGTCCAGCCTTCCGAAGACTCGCAGTTTGAGATGAGGACATCGTCCTCGGAGAGAACTCGCCCCACAGGATGTCCTTCAATGACTTGTGGCCAAAGCCTCACCCATTCTTTCAAGATCTCCTTATCGATGCCTTCAGCTTTGGCACGACGCGTCAATTGTTGTCGGGTCGGCATACCATTCGGAGGAACATCCGTCAGCACAAAGTGATCACAGGTGATGTGGCCCCATCCTCCTTCGTGATCATCGATGACTTCAATGCGTGCTGATTTGCCATTTTTATCTGCCACATCCCAGCGAACCGCATCCATGCGTGTCTGTTGATTCCCTGAGGCTTGTTCTATCACCTGACCATCAACAATGAGTCGAACACATGTATCAGAACCATGGTCTCCACCACTGATGAAAAATGTCAAATAGTCACGGTTCAATTCGAATTGAGGACTGATCAATCTGCCTTTTCGCAGATCACTTGAAGGACCTAGATCAGAATCATCTTGACCCTCTTCATTCCCTTGGCGACGGTCATGACTGGTCGCTAGATTTTCACCTTGCAGAAAATCACTCTGTTGTTCTATGAGATCTCTTCTGTGATGCGGACTCTTCCCAAATGCATCTCCCTCCACCACCCAATCAGACCAGCCATCTTCAAAGCTCTGGAGTAGGAGATCGCTTCTCATCTTCTCGCCTTGATCAGGCATGACATCGCGAAGGGCCTTGGCAGACAACATCCAAGAGGTGAGAGGAAGGGTTTCCTGAAGCTTTATTCCCTGCTCTAAAGCCCCCGATAAAGTTCCCATCAATGGCTTCAGTTCCGAGATCCGTTGGTGAATTTCCCCGTTTCGATCCCATGGGTGGACCACTCTTCGGGTGGATCGGACAATTCCTGAAAGCGCGGTCCAATCCGCCTGCGAAATGCGATCAAATTTATGATCGTGGCAACGGGCACATGAAACGGTGGCGCCCAGAAATGCTCGACTGATCACATCGATTTGATTATCCACTCTATTCAAGGTATCCCCGAGAACGTCCACTGGGGCATGCGTCGCTTGGGATAACCACCACCAGCCGGTACCTGCAGCAGCGTGGCGAGTTCTCGCACTCTCAGATTCAAGTTCCGAATGCTGACCAGCCGCAACGAGGTCTCCCGCGATTTGATCTTTCACAAACTGATCGATGGGATCATCTCGCTCGATGGATTGAATCACCCAATCTCGATATTCATGGGCAGGACCCACGGCGTAGTCGAACTCGTGCCCGTGGGTTTCTGCATATCGAACGAGATCGAGCCAATGCCGCGTGAAGTGCTCCGCATATCCCCTGTCTTCCAACAGCAGTTCCACATACTTTTTCCGTGCTTCCTCCCCGTGGTTGAGAGAGAACTCTTCCACTACTGCTGGGGAGGGTGGAAGACCCGTGAGATCAAAGGTCACTCTTCTCAACCAAAACAATGCGTCGATCTCTGGAGCCGGGGATAATTTTTGAGACTTCAGTCCTTCGAGAACATAAGCATCTACGGGATCTCGAATCCATTCTGAGCTCTCAGAGCTTAGGGGTTGATCATCTCTCAGAGGTTGCCATGACCAATGAGACGAGTATTCCGCACCCTGATTGATCCAGCGGCGAAGGAGGTCTCGCTCTTCAGATTTCAGACGGGGATGCCCCTCCGGAGGCATCGGATCGGAGTCGTCCTCGATTCTGTGCATCAAAAGGCTAGATTCTGCATCTCCAGGAGAGATCACCGGGATCTTCCAGCCCTTGATTTGAGTCGCACTATCGCGGTCGTCCAGACGCAAGTCTACTTTTCTCGTTCCGGAGTCATTTCCATGACACGGAAAGCAATTTCGGGCCAGCAGAGGGCGAACTTCTCTTTCAAAGTCGACCCCCACCAATTCAACAGAGGGGGCCTGCTGAAGTGCTGTCATGAAGATCGGTATCAGTAACAATATGGAATGAATCGCCATGCCAGAATGCTATCCTGTGGCGAACATGGTTGCCATATCTAGAGTACACGCATGATTAGGCCAGCAATTTGAAAGGATCAAGATGTCAGACCCTCACAAAGACGATCGGCTGATCGTCCCTTCTTCCACCATCCTGATTCTCTTCCTGACACTCGCAATTGTGACACCTCTGGCCAGTTATCGAATGGCTCAAAACCTTGTCACTCCCGCCGTCGAAGAACTAGAAGTCGAGCAACCAGCAAAAGGCCTGATTCGAAAGTGGACTTCGAATCAATACACATACACTCTCGAACAATATCCTTCAGATCTAGAACGCGCTGGTCAACAAGATTTGAAACTGACCTTCGAGTCGGGTGGCACAGCCATTTCCAAAGGTAAATCCGGTAATTTCAAAATCAGAGATGTCCTTTTTCTCGACCCCGATGGAGACGGTTGCCACACGATTATTGTCTGGGGCCAGGTTGACGAAAAAGGCGCACTTCACAAAATCCTTGGCTCCTCCATGAAGTTCTCAGAAGACGGGGTATCGTCAGAAGGCAGCACATTCGATTTGACCCCCATTCCTAACTACTTATCCGAGGGGTACGGTGGGCAAGATGTGATAGAACGTCAAAGTGAGTTATTAGTCCGGAGATTTCCTGTTTTGAAAGATACGGACGTAGAATTTCCAACGGGCCTTGAAAGATCGATGATTTGGGACTTCAAGAAGTCCATGTGGAGAAAAGACCCACGCTCAGAACGTTAACCTCCTCAAATTCCCCTTTCCTGCGTATTGAAAGGGTGGCTCTTTTCTCGCCGAGATGATTCAATTCATGGTGTTTACACTCTCGGAAAAGAGGAGTCGCATGAACGAGCCTATTCCCAATCGACCCAGAAGAAATCGATCTTCCGAGGCGATACGCGACCTGGTGCGAGAAACTCATCTCACGACCCACGACTTGATTTACCCCGTCTTTGTTCAAGAAGGCACCGGGATCTCGCAAGAGATCGCAACAATGCCCGGAATTCACAGACACTCACTCGATCAACTCTCGAAGCACGTAGAGTCTGTCGCAGAACTGGGCATCAGAGCCATCGCACTTTTTCCGGTCCTCGGAGATGATCGTAAAGACACACTTGCCACGGAGTCCACTCGTGAAGACGGGTTGATGCAAAACAGTATCAGGGAACTGAAAAAACTATTCCCAGAACTGCTTCTCTTCACAGATGTCGCCATGGATCCATACTCGAGTGACGGTCACGACGGCCTCGTTCACGATGGAAAAATCGTCAACGATAAGACTCTACCTATTCTTGCGGCGATGGCTGTCAGCCAGGCGGCGGCTGGTGCTGATATCGTAGCCCCTTCAGATATGATGGATGGCAGAGTCGCAGTGATTAGAGACACCCTCGACGATGCCGGCTTCACAGAAACGGGGATCTGTTCCTACTCCGCAAAGTACGCCTCTGCGTTCTACGGCCCATTCAGGGATGCTCTCGATTCAGCCCCTCGTAGCGGAGATAAAAAAACCTACCAGATGGATCCGGCCAATATGAACGAAGCCATCCGGGAAGTGGAACTCGATATTGATGAAGGTGCAGATATCGTCATGGTCAAACCTGCAGGCGCATATCTCGATATCATCTCAGAGGTCGCAAGCATGTCACCTGTTCCCGTCGCTGCTTATCAAGTCAGCGGAGAGTACGCCATGATCAAATTCGCCAGCCAAGCCGGCGCTATCGATGAAGAATCTGCAATGCTCGAATCATTGACCGCCATAAAACGTGCAGGAGCCGACATGATCTTTACTTATTTTGCTCCGGTGGCAGCGAGACTTCTTCCATAATGATTTCGCTTCTCGCATTAATAAATGTGCGGGAGTCTCGTAGATATTGTCAGATCTGTGCAAGTTTCCTGAATAGTTCTCAGCTGCTAAACAGGTGTCCTGTGCTCCACCGTTCAAGGTACGGCTTAATTCTCAATTTACGGGCAGTATTATCTGAAGACATGTAACGGATTTTTCCAAAGATAGGTCTCTCAGGACCCCATGCACGATCATAACGCCCCAAACACCAGGTGATTCCGCTGTATGAATTAGGATCTCTGCCATCTAACGCCCACCGGTTATTGAGATGGATCATCGTATTCAACGCTTCTTTAGGATGGGAACTCCATTCAAGGATTTTCTTTCCCCACAGCATTCTCAAATAATTGTGAATGATCCCTTCCCCAACAAGCTGCCTTTGCGCCGAATTCCAAATTTCGTCGTGGGTCTCTGCCGCTTCCATTTCTTCTAGGGAATAGGTGACAGGCCTGACGTCATCTGCGTGTTCATCAAGGGTTTTCCGTGCCCACTCTGGCAGCGATTCCCATGTATCGATTTCATCATGATAGTGGCAAAAATTGAACCCCAGTTCTCTCCAGGTGATCAACTGATCAATAAACGCCGATCCATTTTCACCGGCATCCGCATCTGCGGCACTCTGCCAAATCTGCTGAGAAGAGATATGCCCAAAGTGTAGGTACGAACTGAGAGTACTGGTCGATACTTTCTCCGGCTGATTGCGATCTTCGCCATACCTATCGATCAGATTCGATACAAAATTATCGAGTCTTTTATTCGCCTCAACCGCTCCACCAGGATGCTGCTTGACCGGCTTTACTTCCTGATCGATGGGCAGGTCTCCCAAGAACAACTCAGGGTTTGCTAATTCTTCTTCACTCGCCATCTCCCAATTGTCCAAAATCGAAGCGCTCAAGATGGGCGAATCGATTTCAGGCTCGAGTGGAATATCTACCAAGGGTGACTCATGAGATAAGTTCTCAAGATGAAGATGTAGGTTTTTTTCGTGCCAAAGACGGAAATGATACGCTCTAGCAAAAACTTTGGGGACCGCAGCCACTGGAAGCAGCCCGGCAATGTCGACCGCCTCTACATGAACTGATGATTTTTCTCCTGCAGCTTTAACGATTTTTGGCGTAATGAAACAAGGCCAATCATCTGTGACCACAAGACACGCATTCGCAGAGAGGGCTTCAATGAGTCCCTTGCCTTCACCAGTTTTTTTTTCGATGTAGGGAAGATACCTGACGCCGTACTTTTGGAACTGACTCATCTGGTCAGCCATCCCCTGAATGATAAAACTATGGAATCGCGAGCTCGCCCAAGGGTGTTGCAACCCAATAGCTTCGAGGACGATGAGGGGTTTATTTAGTGCCCGTGCCCAAGCGGCAGATCGATCGAGGGCATGATTGTATTCTGCTCTTCTGGCTGAAGTCATCCAGTGGAGAACATAATCTCCATTGTAGTTAACAGGTCTGTCATTGACGGGTCGAACACGACCGGCAACATCAATCGGATCGTTCACCCACTTCACTCTTCAGCCTTGGTTTCTTGAGTTTTTTCACCGGTCATTCGCTCGGCAACAAGACCTCGTGAAATCGAAACGAGCTCATGAATGTTTTTACCGATCAAAACAAATGGATCTTTATCCAAACGTAGTCTTGAAACTTGAGATCCACCGATCACCAAAGCCCCTTGCTGGTCTCTGAGGAATCTCGCGAAGTCACGTATGTCGTTTCGCAGAATATGAGCTTTCTTAAGATGGCTAATACTGATCCACACCAAAACAGGTTTCACTTTTTTACATTCATCCATCAAAGCTTCGAGGGGTAAATTAGGCCCTAGATTTACGGCCTCAAATCCTTCTGCTCGAAGTGCTGTGGAAACAAGCGCCGTCGGCATTGAGTAAGAGTCGCCAGGTGCTGAACAGCCGATCGCCATGCCTTTAGTGAAGACCTTTGGTAACCGGAATCGGAGATCGGCAAGGACCTGCATGCAAATATCATGAGCTCTGTGCTCAATCGTTATTCCTGAAACATCGTCATGCCAAAGCAATCCGATTCGAGTCATCGCAGGCTGCAGATCTTGATCAAAGATTTCGTGGAGAGGTCTGCCCTCCAAATACTGATTGAGAACGAGTCCTCTGACACCTGTTTCGTCTCCGGCATGCAATGCGTAATACAACTTATCTGCCGAATCCAAATCTTGGTCTTTAGCATCGATCTCATAATCTTCGAGCCCCAACAAATCCGGCTTCACGATGGAAACACCAGATTCACGGATAAACCGGAGTGCCTCTTCGAGAACGATCCTGCGATGGCCTCCAACAGTGCGCTCCACATTCAGGAGCCCTCTATCTGCCCACCTTTTCAGGCTGGATTGGCTGACGCCGATGGCGTCTCCGAGAGTTTTTGGTGTGTAGTATTTATTTTCCATACACTGATCGTATTGAACATTTTGGATCTGTCGAGTAGGAAGTCGAGATATGGCAAATTTAGTCCTCAATTTGCCAATTTTATTACTATTACGACCTTAACTGGCTTTTCATTCCCTTGACTGTATTCCTATTTAAGCGTTATGATCGAACGATATGGACGTTTCGAGCAAGGATCACAAGGTGGTTCCTCGTCCAAATGACCGAGAAACCAAGATTTGGAGCCATCATGTACTCATTGGTATGGATACCCGCACTCCTGTTTTCATGGGGCGTCGCCACCGACGGCACAGAAAGCACGAAACCGGCACCCAAAACAACGGCCAAAATTCAGACAGAATTCCCCTCAGTCGGAGAATTTCTTGCCTTAGGCGGAACCCCTATCGGAGAAGTCTTCCGAGATGAGAACGGAACTTGGAGATGTGACAGTGCAAGAATTGATACACCTCTCCCCTCTGGCTACCCCACTCCCACCGCACCAGGAGCCATAGAGTTAAAAACATATCCTGTGGTTCGACGTGCAAAGGTTGAGGGGAAGATCGCTCCAGATCTTGCGAGCAACTTCGGTTTCTGGAAACTCTTCAATCACATTAAAGCTCGAGAAATCGCCATGACTTCTCCAGTCGAGATGGAATACAACATCGACAT
>JAACCY010000045.1 GCA_009937185.1 Planctomycetia bacterium | reverse complement strand
GAGAAATAAACTCCGAGAAATAAACTCCGAGAAATAAACTCAGAGAAATAAACTCAGAGAAATAAACTCCTAGCGACCACCTTCTGGTGTCGGTTCTGGGGCGGGTGTCGGTTCTGGCGCGGGTGTCGGCTTTGGCGCGGGTTTTGGCTTCGGCTTTTCCCACACAGGCTTGGGCTTCGGCTTCGGCTTTTCCCAGACAGGCTTCTTATCGCCATCCTTCGCTTCTCCAGCGGTCTCTCCTGCTTTTTCTTTCGCTCGTGCCGCTTCTCTTTCTCGACGAACCTCTTCAAAAGAGCGGCCGTCAGGGCGACCGAAGACACCCGAAGAGATTCCAGCATTCAGAGTGATTTCATCGTAATTCACCTCAAGGCTCAATTCCCCATCTTCAAAAATCTTTTTGGCGATAGGTGTTTTGATCCACTGATTACGATCATCGCTAAAGCGAATACGTGTGTAGTCTTCGTAAAAAACCTCTTTGGTGATCACAGCAGGAGGTTGACCTTCCTGCCAAGTCTTCCGGATCAACAATCCGTCTTCGTCAGAGAAAGCAAACAACATACGCTGATTACCCGCGAACGAATTGAGTTCGACCACTTTACACGGCTTACCCAGAACAGTTTCCTCGCCCGCGAGCTTGGCGATGTAACCGTTGTCGGCGAAGGAACAGAAAAAGTCATCGATGTGCTTGTCCCAGACAAAAACGATCAATGTCTTTCCAGCCAGAGGCGAGACTGCGCCCATCGCTTTGACGAATGCATTTTCGCCATCGTAGACCTGAACGAAATTGAGCGGCTCATTATTCTTGGTCAAACCAAGACCTGGCAGTTGCCATTCCTCACGAATCATGAGTGCACCCTCATTCCTTTTCAGGAAGCGGGACATCTTCATGATCGTTTCATTGGTCGGCTCAATCTTCTTGTTTCGGAAGCGTTCAGTACGATCCTGAATACTCTTCAGGCGCTCTGATCCACCGACAGATTCAAGGTATCTATCGATAACAGCGACCGCTTCCGGTTCACTGGTGGGTAATCCCAGAATGTCATCGATGGCATCCGTCGCCTCAGGTTTCTTGTCATCTTTCGCCGGTTCGGTCACCGGTTGCTTCACCGGATCCTGAGCCCAAGCGAGGGAATCAGAAAATGCTCCTGCCAATGGAAGACCACTGGAAAAAACGACTGTCAGCATGATGGCTGCTAACAATGTAGACGTACTAAATTTTAAGATCGATCCAGCGTTCATCGCTGACATCCTTCCGGTTAAGTTCTCTCGAGAAGGTTCACTTCCAGAATCCCGGGAGCCATCCCTGATCTGCTGATTGAAGTGTACCCTGAATCCACATAGTCCCCTTTGGGAACCATGATTCGGAATCCTGACACAAAAAGGATACTCTGCCCTGCCCTCAGGGTCAAAATGACCCGGAATCCTGCTCAGATGGTACAGAAATATCGCCTGAAGCGGTCACTGGAACCCCTTCATGGGCCTCCAGGAGGTGAACATAACCCTCCCTGCGAAGCCAAGATCGCACTTGAGAGAGGGGTACAAAGAGCCCCATATGGGGAACGACCATGGGTGAACGCTTACCATAGGTGTAAATCATACTGCTAATTCCCACCAATTGACCATCTCCGGAGCGGAATATTCCTCCGCCAGAATTCCCGAAGAATGTCGGGGCACTCACCATCCAATAGACTTCATCTCCGACCTCTTTGTACTGCGAAGAGATTTCTCCGCGAGTCGGAATCGGCTGATTTCCTAAAGGACAACCCACAGCATATACCTGATCAAATACTGTTAAAGATCGACAGACCTCTTCGCTCGCAACAGTGGCCACGTGGATCCAAGGAGTTTCTCTTTCGACACGCAAAAGAGAAAGATCCGATTCTGGGAAAGCCACGATTTCTGTTCCTATATGTTTCGTTTCAGAAAGTCGATTCAGTTCGGGATCGAAAAAAAACAGTTCAACCCGGGTCGAATTCATATCACTGAAATCTCGAACCTCTTCGACGACGTGATAGGCCGTGACGATCCATGTATACCAACCACCCTCTGGACGAAGTTCATTCGAAACAATGACTCCACTTCCGACTGTGCCATTCCCCTTCATTTGCACGATGGGGTAAATCATTCGCTCGACCTTATCCGTATTGGCGAGCTTCTTTTCTGCCACAGGGATCGAGATTTTCTTTGGAGTGGAGGTACTCACATCGTTTTGTGAAATTCTTTGGTCTAAAGTCGCCACCCTGGAATCGAGTAGATCGATAAGACGGTTTTCTAACTGATCTCCTGAACTTCGGATCTCTGCCCGAAGGTCTCTTTGCAATCCTTGCCCCTGAGAACGTATCTCTTGCAAGAAGCTCATTCTTTCCTGAGCACTGGGATCAAAAGGTATAGAAGTCATGGTGACGCGGGACGTCGAAAAGGAATTGAAACCGGCTTCGACTGTCACGGGTCCGAGTTTGGAAGTATCGGTTTCAGAATCGACAGAACGTCTTGTAGATTCGATACGGCTTTCATGAGCCTTTGAGATCGAATCCAAATCCATTTTTTCAAAGGGAGGCCATGATTCCGCTTCCGCAGGGCTTCCTGAGGAGAACCCCCTCGTCAATGAGGAATCTCCCGCCAAGAACAGCAGAGACATCACAGTGGAGATCACTGCTGGCCAGCGGAACGTCTTCAGTAGAGTGGTCATCGATCCCCCGATTCATCTCGTGGAATCACCGTCCCGAAGCTCTCTTCGGTCGATACGGGTCCACAATTGAGAATACGATGTGAGCACTCATGACGGCAAAACTGCACAGGAAGTCATCTGGACCACACTGCACACAGAGGCCTCATGCGACGCGATGGGACGTGATCACATGTTGGGGTCAAAGAAGGGTTCGGCACTCTTCTCAGGCGGCTGTTCTTTTTCTTGTCCAGATTCGGTATAGATCAATTTCAGTAAACGATCGGGGACGTGAACAACGCGATCTGCCGATTTTCCTCCGGTTCGATCTTTCACGCTCGTCAATTCTAGAGCTTGATCAATCACCTGAGTTTTAGAAGCTTCCAACTCCACCGTCATACGATCGACGAGGCTCTCATTGACAAAGACTGCCAATTCGACCTCCGTGGGTTGTAATAATTCATTGCTGTGTTCAGGCCATGGCTCCTGCGTGATATCGGACTTCTCTCCGAGAAGATCCCAGATTTCATGAGCCATATGAGGAGCAAAGGGAGCCAACAAGACTGTGAAAGTCTTCAGAGTCGCTTTGTCGACCTCCTCCATGGAGAACTCATCTCCCCTGAGCAGTTTAACAAACTCCATAAAAGCACTGACTGCCTTATTCAGACGGAATGTACGGATGGCGCGACTGACTCTTCGAATCAATCGATGCTTCGCCACTAACACATTTCGACTGACGAATTTCCCTTTTCCAATACGACCATTTATCGTCTCGTGTGTGCGTTGAAGGAATCGCGCACACCCTTTGAGTCCTTCATCGCTCCATTCGGAGTGATCTTGCGGAGGCCCCATAAAGAGCAAGTGCAAGCGAAGGGCATCGGCACCATAGCGATCGAGATATTCTTCTGCGATCACCCGAGGTCCCCTGCGAGACGCTTCGGCATCGTCGATGCCATCGGAATCTTGAGAACGAATACGCCCTTGATTAAACAATCGACGGTAAGGTTCCTGACGAGGTGTCATTCCAATATCTGCCAAGAAATGACTGACAAACCGGACATACATCAAGTGCAGCTCTGCATGCTCGATGCCCCCCACGCAAAGATTGGCAGGAGTCCAGATTTTCAAAAGGTCTTCACGGGCGATCGCTGATTCATTTTCAGGATCCAAACAGCGTAAATGACCCCAACATGATCCGATCCAGTCCGGCATCGTATCGCTACTCCGTACGGAATCCTTTCCGCACTCGGGGCACTTTGCCTGCATCCAATCATTAAAAGCAGTCAACGGATTTTGACCTTCCGTGACTTCTCCCAATTCCTGTACTTCCGGCAACCGGACGGGAAGATCCGTCTCCGGTACAGGAACGTTGCCACAATCTTCACACTCGATAATGGGAATCGGGACTCCCCAGAATCGTTGCCGATCGAAGACCCAATCGTGCAACTTATAGTCGATATAGGATTCAGTGACCCCACGGACTTCTAGAGATCCCAGGAGCCCTTTCTTTTCAGTCCCGGAATCGGCTCCTGGTCTGCGACGACTCGGACGACGCCTGCGCCTTGAGGAAGACGGTCCCCCAGCTTTGAGGGGAATCCCGTGACGTACGGCGAATTCTTTGTGAGCCTCATTCTCATCGGGCATACCTAGAATTGCGCCGAATCGAATATCGGGCATGACGTAACTGCTCACCCATATGGGTATGTGATTAAGAGTGGAAGGGTTCAGTGCATATGCTCCCGTTGCCACCCCATCCGAATGAGCCCTATTGGCCATCCGTTCACGTTCGCCCAGTTTTAAGGTGCGATCCTGAAGTTCGCGCACTTCATCGGCCTGAATCGAATCGACAATTTGCTCTAAGAGTGGGTGCTCAGGACACAAGACGACGAAACTCGCCTCCGGAAGAGCTTCGATACGGCGGCAAAAGACCTCAAATTCTCCCCACCCCTCGTAGAGCTCCGAACTCGCCTTCAGGATCAGGCGACATCCTTCACGGCGACCAATCCAGTTTCTTTGCAATGCTTTCGTTCTCGGCGGCCACTTCAGATGCTTAAGACCAGAATGAAGAGGTTCGGCATAATCCGTGATGGCCACTTTCCAGCCCGCATCGTCATGATGGACATGACCTTTATCGAGGAGCTGCAAGAAGAGCCATTGCGACCAACGATAATCTTTAGGGTTACTGGTATCGACTTCATGATCCCAGTGCACCAGAGTTCCGAAACGACGCAGTTGTTTCTGCATCCTTTCGATCCCGCGTTCCACCACTTGATTCGGAGAAATTTTGTTCTGACGTGCTTCCTCTTCAACGGAAGCCTGAAAGGAATCCCACCCGATGGGGCGAAGCACACGACGCCCTCGAGATTGCTGATATCGTGCGACGACATCATTCGTGGCGACTCCCCTCAACTGGCTGACACTGAAACCATCCAGCGAAGGATAGGGAAACATGTCGAGACAGAAGAAAGTCTTCGGCCCTTTTCGGTGCTTATTTGCAAGTTCAGTTTT
>JAACCY010000210.1 GCA_009937185.1 Planctomycetia bacterium | reverse complement strand
TCCCGAGAAGAGAAAGACCTTACCGAGCCTTCTCAACTCATGTCCCACAAAAACGGGCTGCGAATGTCATGAACAAGGTGTTTTAATCCCCTGATCAAAGCCAGTCGTGTCCCGCCGAATGCTGTCTGTTACCTGGGCCGCAAGTACCCCCGAAAGACAACAGCATGAGCTGTTAGACGTGGGTGGGTAATCGCAGCGACATCAGGGCGAACTGACCTCACTCTACTCTCAACAGGGAGAACTCAGGGCGGTCACCATCGACCTCTGGAGCCCGAAGTCACCTCTCTTGTCGTCGACAAGAGTTCGTGACGTATTCTCGCCGGTTGACCAAAACTGGAGAAAAGGCATTTCGGCCTGATTTCTCCGCAAAATCTCAACTGGAAGCGGGTTTCTCCTGCTTCCAGGCGGGTTTTTATCTCTACCCGCCTTGTGAGCGAAGGGTGAGAGTCCATTGGCGCCGAGAAGAGGCGGACTGAAGCGAAGAGAGGACACTGCGGTGTGTCGGAGACTTCGATTCTGACGTCACGTCTTCGAGGTGAACCTCGGACTTACACTTTCAACTCACACAGGGGGAGTCCTGTGGTTCTTCTTCACCCAATTTCGAGCTTTGAGGCAGGCGGAAAATCTCCCCCATGTGGAATCTCGGGAAAGCCCTGAGAACCACTGCCATGGCATCGAAAAGTGAAGTCAAATCCCGCAAACCCGGTTGGATTTCTTCAGGATGGCCCCCCGTATCGATTTCTCACCTAAACCGCATTCCGCAGTATTTTTTAGGCGAGGGCCGCACAATATCTAGCCATTGGCCGGGCATCAATATGGTACCTGAGAGGCGTTTTTAGATCTGGCCTGAAAGGGTTCCCTGAGCCGTCTGAGAGTGGTTTTCGAGACAAAAAAAAATCCTCGATCTCAGCGGTGCATTCCGCGGAGGTGAGGACGTGTAATTGGGGGTGGAGAACCTTGGAAAATTAATCCCGAGAAGGGGGCTGCCGGAGTCTCTAGGCGACTTTTTCGAGTGAAAGGGGGCCCGGCCAGAATCCGGAGGGGAAGTCTAAGGGGGAAGTTCTCCGCGCGGGGGGAGAGGTGGAGTCTGGCCGGGGGGAAGGGTTAAGTGGCTGCGCCGCCGGACTGGCAATCCAGTCCATCTGCGGTCGGATCAGGACCGGCAGAAGGAAACGGTGCAGGGGGTGGATTGGATCCTTGGTAAAGAAACTCGAAGATGAAGACGGGGTCGTCATCGTTGATGATTCCGTCGTCATTGGCATCTGCTGCATCCTGACAAGAGAGAGGCAGGCCAGTTCCTATGAGAAGTTGTAACTGTGTTCCGTCGGTCAAGTCGATGACGCCATCGCCGTTGACGTCACCACGGATGAAATGGTCGACATGACTGTCACTGGAGTCGTCGTTGTTCTCTGAATTGTCTTCAGGAAGAGTACTGCCGCTCGTACCTCCGATAGTGACAGTTCCGCTGATCAATTCAGGGTCCACCGAACTTCCAGACACGACGAAAGTATTGTTCGTGGGTGGAGAGGTGGATGCCACCCCACCATTCGCAGGACCGAAGGCGTAACTTCCGGAAGGAGCACTAGCGCTGATGAAAGCTTCACCAGTGGCAACGACATATCCACTCCCGGGGGAGAGAACCTGATTATCAAACGGTGGGGCAAGGTCGAGGATGTTGGCATAGATAACAGTGCCATTGGAGTTGTCGATGTTGGGTAACTCGAACTCCACAAGTCCAGCAGCGTCAGTGCCGTCGATAGTGATGTTATTCAACCCCATGATGGTGGAGTTGAATTCCAAGGCGAGAGTCCAGCCTTGCAAATCCTCAACGCAATCGATGAGAACTTCATAGGTGACTGAAGAGTCTCCTGCATTTGCATTGATGTCTTCCACACGGATTCTGTTCGCAGGCGAAAGCACGACGGGCTCAGAGCGAAGAAGCTCATAACTGCCATCGTTTTCAGCCAAGGCCAACTCTAGCGATCCGTCTCCATCCGTATCTCCGAATGAAATACTGGAAACCTGAGAGGCGTAGTTGAGCAGTTCGGGTGTGGTGAAGTTTCCGTCGCCGACCCCGAGTGAAAGCCATAATCCTGTGGTTCCTGGGCGGGGAGTGAGGCAATCCAGATGGCCATCGCCGTCCCAATCAAGAAGTTCAACCCCCGGGAATGCCACGTCATCGAAGAGGACTCGCAAGGAGAAGTTGAAGTCTCCGTCGGAGAGGAGTGCAGATGGTGTTCCTCCACTGACGGGGATGAGGAGAAGATCTCTCAAGGCGTCACCGTCGAGGTTGACGGCATGAATACCCGTCGTCAAATTGTAGCCGAGGATCGAGCCCTCACTGGCGAATTGTCTCGCGGTGGATCCGGAGAAGAGAGAAATGCTCCCGTCTCCGAGAACGCCTGCCAGATCGATGAAGTCATCTCCATTGAGATCGGTGGCGATGGGAGCATTGATGATCGGAGTCACATCTACTGTGGTTCCCACGGACAAGGGAGACGAAGAATCTCCCCATGAAACACCCAGTCCACCCGGACCACTTCTGACCAGGTCGATGATTCCGTCTGAGTCGGCATGTGCCGCGACGATGTGGGTGGTGTCGGTCTTCAGACCCAGGGTGACAGGATCTTCAAGCACGATAGCGATGCTGAATGAACCTTTGAGCAGGTAGATAGAGTTGCCTGAGCTTCCGAGGCAAGCGAGATCGATTCTCCCGTCTCCGTCGAAGTCTCCTGCGGTGGCATCGACGATGGCCTCGGGAAGTATCCAAGAGGTGGTTCCACCGAGGCCTGCAGGTGTTGAATCCTGAACAATGACAGTGCCGTCGGAGCGAACTTCTGCCCATTCGTCTAATCCGTCCGCGTCGTAGTCAAAGAAAACCAGGTTCACTCCCACTGTTCCTGATACGGAGGTCACGGGATTGCCAGGCCAGTCGAATCCTAAGTTGGCAACCTGAGTGGCCAATATGGTCTGAGGCAATTCCGATCCGTCGAGTCCGAAGACTTCGTCGACGAGTGAAAGAGTGATGCGCTCTCCGGCAAGGAAATCTCTGTCTGGAGCGATCTGTAGAGTGTTGACCCCTGTGAATACATTCTGAAGAGTGGTCACTCTTTGACCACTTCTGGAGCCTTCGACACGTAGGAGGGAAGATCCGATAGAAAAGGGATCGTAGGGTGCCGACAGAATCGGGTTCAGCGTGGTTTCAGTCGAGCTGTTGTACGCCTCGATGCCGGGAGTCATTCCGGTCACGATAAAGTCCGTCGGAGGTGGCAATGTTCCTTGTTCAATTACGAATTGCCACTGGTATGGGTTTAGAGCCTTACCTGATTGGGACGAAAGGCCGTCGGTGAGGACGACTGTGATCGTCTCGCCACCCACAGGAGTCGCGGCAGGAGAAAAAGTAACCTGCCGACTATTTCCCACAGTGGAGAAAATACCCTCGATCGCACCACTGGTAGAACCCGAAACAATAAATGTTTCATTGGTAAAGGTGGCAAGATCCATTTTATGA
This sequence comes from Planctomycetia bacterium, assembly GCA_009937185.1. Taxonomy (GTDB): domain Bacteria; phylum Planctomycetota; class UBA8108; order UBA1146; family UBA1146; genus UBA12191. The sequence goes on along the minus strand of JAACCY010000210.1, from coordinate 58,293 downwards.
TCGAAACCTACCTCGATACTGAAATTGATCAGTTCCGCTGTTGAACCTGGCGCGGGACTGACAAAATCGATCTCCGTTTTGATCGGCGCACAGCCGACAATCCCGATAAGAATCAGGCAGGGGAGAAAATTTCTGAACATGATCATTCTCCAATCCAATCCAGCTTGACAGTTGCAAGCCGTGGGCCTGCTTTCGTTCACGTGTTGCTGGGAACCGTAAGATACACCAGAGCAACGTTTTACAGGTGGTCTTTCCGTGCTCTTCAGCGGTGCGTATGATCGTTATAAATCAAAGATAGGTCCCGGAGAGGAACCCGGGTGTACAGGGAGTGTGCAATTTGAGCTTGGATCCCAATCGGTCAAATTCCGCTTCAAGAGTGGATCATTGTGACGAATGGAGTGTTCCTGGCGACGGTCCCCATGTGGTGGTGATCGATCACCATGATTCCTTCACATACAATTTGGTCCAATCCCTCTCTCGCACTGGAGCCCAAATTTCGGTGCGTCAGGCAGATCGAGGGACGCCTGAAGGAATTGAAGATCTTCACCCCGATAGAATCCTTCTTTCTCCGGGTCCCGGAGCACCCGCGACCGCTTCTCTGTCAGCTTGGGCTGTTCGGCATTACAGGGGGAAGATTCCTATTCTTGGAGTTTGCCTCGGCCATCAGGTTCTTGCTGAATCATTCGGGGGAGAGGTCGTCCAGAGTGGGAACCCGGTCCATGGGAAAGCTCATCCAGTATTACATGAGGGGGTGGGAATTTTCTCAGGGGTGTCCCAGCCATTCCTTGCCGCTCGTTACCACTCCTTGAAAGTACTTCCGGCGAGTCTGACACCTCCACTCGCGGTGGTGGCCTGGACTGAAGAGGGAGAAGTCATGGGGTTGGCTGTTCCCGGAGAGGCGACTTGGGGGTTACAGTTTCACCCAGAGTCCTTTCTGACACCGGAGGGGGATCTCATTCTGGAGTCGTTTGTCGAAGGGGTTTCTTGCCCCGAGGATGTGGATCGAACTGCATTTTCCGAGTTTTTAGAGAGCGTCAAAGAAGAGGAGTTGCCTTGATCACCGATACCGCGGATTCCCTCGCATGGAGAGTGGTCGAAAGGTTCTATAGGTCATGGACCAACTTTCAGTCGATGCATGATCGGTATGAACAGATCGTGCAAGACTATGTGGAAAAACTGGGAACCCCCAGAGACAAGATCCGATTGGATCCTCGAGATCTGTTTGAACTACTATCGACTCAGGATCTCGAAGTGTTGCGCGATAACTACCTCACTCCTTTGAAAGAAGCGTGTCACAGACTATTCAGAACTGAAGATAGCACCGATTTTCTCGATCGTTTGGTCAATGATATTTTTCATGAGCTGAGCATTCTCAAAGAAGAGCATTACAACGTTTTGACATATGCGACTGACGAAACTTCTTTGGTTTTGGGACCAGACCGAGACTTGCATGAGGAGCAGCAGGCGATCCTCGATGAAGTTCACGATATGTTCCCCTCTAAAGTTCACCGGATCGCGCATTTGTTCGAAACGGGTTCTGTTGCCCTAGAGGCATTGCTGCACCGGTGGAATTCCGACGTGGTATTGATCCGGTCTCTGTTCTTGCAAAGAGAGGGCTTCGTTGAGCAGGCCTATCCAGATGGGCTCGATCAGTTTTACAAGTTGATGTACGGTCCGGAAGATTACCTCATTGGATATCACGTTGTGGGACATTCCTTTTTTCAGTCCGGATTTCTCGAAATGGCAGTGACCGCTTTCGAGCTAGGGCGGGCGAAATCGGAAGCCACAAAAAACGAGGACCTATTGGAAGAGTTTAAGAGTCTCTTAACAATGGTCGAAGAAAAACGTGAACAGAGACTGGCTGAAGAAAACGAGGACAGATGAAATTTGATATCCCATTTTCCGATCGTCTGGCGAGCAGTATTGACCGTAAAGAAAGCCGTCTCGTTGTCGGCATTGATCCTCGCCTGGACCGTCTTCCTGCTGAACTGGCTTCGCTTGATCCCGAAGAGGCTCTCACGCGATTGGGCTGTGGAGTCATTGAAGCCGTCGCCGCTGAAGCGGCCGCCATCAAACCTCAGATTGCTTTTTTTGAACGTTGGGGCTGGAAGGGCTGGCGTGCTCTCGAGGCGGTCTGTAAATCTGCTAGTGAACAGGAATTATTGGTGATCCTCGATGCAAAGAGAGGAGACATCGGTTCAACAGCAGCTGCATATGCCGAAGCTCTTCTTGGAGAAGAAGCTGGACCCCCTGGGCCTTTTGTCGATGCGCTCACCATCAATCCTTATCTTGGGAGCGATTCTTTGGAGCCCTTTATTCAGAGAACGAATGAAGGCGGTAGAGGCCTCTTCGTATTGGCCAGAACATCAAACCCCGGAGGGGCCGAATTTCAGAGTCGACCGGGAGATCCTGAGCCGGTCTTCTTACAAGTCGCACGCGCATCTGAAAAGTGGGGACAGGGGTCTATGGGGGATTGTGGATTTCATGGAGTGGGTCTCGTTGTCGGGGCGACACATCCAGAAGAAATCTCAAGGGTGCGTGAATGCGCCCCTTCAGCAAATCTTTTGATCCCGGGTGTCGGAGCTCAGGGTGGAAGTGTTGAAGATTTAGGCCCCGCATTTGATGCTCGTGGATTGGGTGCCGTGGTGAATTCCAGTCGGGGTGTCGTTCAGGCATTTGAGAAAAATACGGAGTTACCCTGGCAAGAAGCTGTGCAGAAAGCAGCCCGGGAGACCCGATTACAACTAGAGAGCGCTCTTACCGCCTGATTTCGAAGACGATGGTATCCTTCTCAGGGAGTTTGTTTGAGGACACTCCCACGTTTCCGGCGGAATCACTGGCCGGATCATGAGGAGTGAAAATGAGACCCGCCCCATACAGTCTGAATCATTCGAAAACATTACGGAGTTCCATACTTCGTAAAAATCTGGCGCCCTTACCTTTAGCCACATTAGAAGCGGACGCTGCTGTTCCTGTGGATATATATCTGGAACACGACCGGAGCCTTGTTCTTTGTCGCGAAGGTGGAGAAGCACTCTCTGTAGAAGTGAGGCGTCAACTCCTCGAGGCCGGCAAGGATGCACTTTGGATGCCAGAGACACACCGACCCCGATATCTGGATTATTTGAAAAGATCTGTTCATGCCCTGTGCACTTCGGGACCGAAGTTGATTCAGGCCCGGTCTTATTTGGAATCCCGATTCAGTCGAACACCAGAGTCGTTGGAGGCGGCTTATCGTCGCGCCTACTATGCCGGACATTTGGCTCAGGATGTGGGTATCGATGGCGGCGCGCTTCTGGATGAACTTACCCGAGGAGTTCTGTTGCTCGGTGCATGTCTGGAAGGATTGGAGATTCCTCAAGATCTCAAAGCTGGGGATTCTGTCGGAGAAGTTCTTCGAGGTTATAAAGAACGATTTGATGGCTGTGGACCTCTTGGATGGAATCGGGAACAGCAAAGATTACCCGTTCGAATCGCCTGTTTAGTGGTGGCTTTTGAGGAAGCCACGATGAACCAGAGTGGCGAAGAGCGCGGGTGCAGTTTCGATGTTCTGCGTTCATTTATCGTTGACCGGCATGGAGAATTCGATCCTCGATTGGTCGCTGGATTTATTCGAATTCTGGAGCGCTAGCCGATCAGTTCGACGGTGTCCCCTGGGCGAATGGTACCGGATTCTATGATTTCACCGTGCAGTCCTCCTCGCCAATCGGGTTGTAAGGCTGAAAGCAAGCCGAGCTGTTGATCTTCCATTTGCTGGCAGGGGACTAATTCTCCATGGATATGAATCAAAACTTCGCCGATTCGAAATCTCTTACCGCTGTGTTTCTCTGTGAATTCTCCCCCTGAGATAAAAAGGTTGGCACGACGTGTCGTCCACGCCACATCGCAGCCCACCTCAGTACAGGCGGTTTGCCACTGTTCAGCAGAGAGCAAAGTGATCTGGCGTCGTCGTGAAGTGCCATGATCACCGATGACCCCTGATTCGGGGTCACAGGAAATTTCCATGACTCTTTCCGGAGTTGCACCTTTGGTGGGTCTGACCGCGAGATCCGTCACCCGCATCAAATAAGGCCAATCTTGTGAAGGATGACACTCAGTATTCCGATGGGCACGATGAATCGTAATAAGAAGAGCCAGTTCCAATACCAGCGAGCGAATCGCGACCCACTTTTGAAAGCTTCCTCACGGGCATTGTCACTGACTCGCCAAGAAACGAAGAGGGCGATCAGTAAGCCTCCGATGGGCAGTAACCAGTTGGAAGCCAGATGATCAAAGGTATCAAACCAATTCTTGCCCGTCTCTCCATCAAAGAGAAAAGCGGAATGATCCTTGAAGCCATTACCAAAGAAGGAGTCTTCCGATCCTGAAAGGGCAGAGGGCAGACCGAAGAGTGTGATGGCACCTCCGCAAAAGAGAGTCGCCATCGGTCGCGACCACTTGAATTCATCGATGACGGTTGAGACCACGACTTCGAGGAGACTGATGGCGCTGGTGAGTGCAGCCAACACCAGTAGGGCAAAGAAAAGGGTACTCCAGAAGACTCCTCCCGCGAGCTGGGAGAATGCGATCGGTAGATTGACGAAGACGAGACCGGGTCCACCTTCCGGCTCTAGGCCAAAACTGAAGGTGATAGGGAAAAGCACCATGCAGGCAATGAGAGCAATCACGGTGTCTAGGATGGTGATCATGCCTGAAGCCGCGACCAGATCCTCCTTCTTCTTGAGGTAGGATCCGTAGGTGATCATCGCACCCATTCCCAGAGACAAGGTGAAGAAGGAGTGCCCCAGTGCTTCGAGGACCCCGGCGCTGGTGACCTTGCTGAAGTCGGGCTTGAAGACAAAGTCTAGGGCTCTGCCAAAACCGTCGGAGAAGATGGCGAGACCGAGGAGGACCAGCAACATCAGTAACAGGACAGGCATTAAGATTCGTGCCGCCCGTTCGACGCCTCTTTGAATTCCTCCGAGTATGACACCGATGGTGAGAAGCATGAAGATCAGATGCCAGAAGACATTCGTCGAGGTGTCAGCATATAGGGTACCGAAAGCACTACCGATGGCGTCTGCATCCATCCCTGTGAATCCTTGGGTGAAGGAGAACCAGGTGTAGTGGAGCGCCCAACCGGCGACCACTGAGTAGTAACTGAGAATGATGAAGCCGGTCAGAACGCCGAGCCAGCCGGCGAGAATCCATGGGCTGCCTGCTTTGGACATGGAACGAAAAGCTCCGGCCGGACTTTTCTGGGTCGTGCGTCCCACGAGGACTTCCGCGACCATGATGGGAAGGCCGATCAGCAAGATGAAGACGAGGTACATCAAGACGAAGTAACCCCCGCCATTCTCTCCGGTGATGTAAGGGAACTTCCAGATGTTGCCCAGTCCTACAGCTCCGCCCGCTGCAGCGAGGATGAATCCCCAGCGACTGCTCCATTGGCCTCTGTTTTCGGAGGAAACTTCTGTATCACTCATAGTGTTTTGCCCTTTCTCGATTTCGTCTCTCTATGTCTCTCGCGAGAAGTTTCGCTCACGATGCCTCTCTCAGGAGGGGAAGGCACGAGTTCACTCGCTGATGCGGCTTAGAAATTGCTCTTCATCGAGTACTTCAATTCCCAGTTCGTTGGCTTTTTTTAATTTAGAGCCTGCTTTTTCGCCAGCGACCAAGAGGTCTGTTTTATTGGAAACAGACCCGACCACTTTTCCACCAGCGGCGATGACCCGTTGCTTTGCCTCATCTCGACTCAGTGTGGGCAAGGTTCCGGTGATGACAACCGTCAATCCAAAAAGAGGAGCCGTAGCACCAGTCGCTTCGACTTTGTCCTGATGCAGAGTCAATCCGCTCTTTCGAAGCAGATCGATTTCTTCCTGAACGGAGTTCTTCGCAAAGAATTCGACGATCGATCGGGCGATGATTTCCCCGAGCCCTTCGATTTCTGCCAATCTTTCCTCAGTGGCTTCCAAGAGCGCATCGATGTTTTCTATTTCATCGATCACCAGTTCAGCGACTCGTTCTCCCACATGAGGAATCCCCATTCCGTGTAAGACTCGCGAGAAGGGGCGATTTTTGGAAACTTCGAGCGAAGCCAACAAATTTTCTGCGGATTTGACCGCCATGCGATCCAGTCCTGAGATTTGTTCCACCGTCAGTTGGTAGAGATCCGCAGGACGAGTAATCAGGTTTTCAGTGACCAGTTGGTCGATCAATTTTTCACCGAGTCCATCGATATCGAGGGCTCGTCGGGAGGCGAAATGTTCGATGCGCCCACGGATCTGGGCAGGACATTGCAGATTGTCGCAATAAGGAATGATTTCTTCATCAGGGTAGTGCACCGGACCTTCGCACTCGGGGCACTTGTCCGGGAATTGAAAGGGGACTTGTTGACCGTCTCGCAGTGAATCAATTGGCTTGACCACTTGTGGAATGACATCGCCCGCACGTTGAATGACGACGTGATCGCCAATGCGAAGATCTTTTCGGGCGATTTCTTTTGGGTTGTGTAATCCTGCGCGGGAAACGGTCACACCGCCGACGTTCACCGGTTCGAGGTGAGCGACTGGAGTCAGAGCCCCCGTTCTTCCTACCTGAATCTGGATGTCTACCAGTCGGGTCGTTTCTTGACGAGCAGGAAATTTCAGGGCGATAGCCCAGCGGGGGCTTCGTGCGCGCATTCCTAGTTGATCTCTCAGATCAGCGCCCTGCACTTTAATCACGAGTCCGTCGATATCAAATGGAAGAGTTTCCCGGACTTCCATCACCTCTTCGTAAACTTCGACAAGAGCATCTGCACCCTGAACTTCACGCAAAAATGGGCATGGCAAGAATCCCCAGCGTTGAATGTGATCGACAAGGTTCTGTTGAACCGAGAGATCAATCCCTTCCTGATCTCCGATGCCGTATATAAATACATCCAGGGGACGGGTGGCTGCCACTCGTGGATCAAGCTGTCGCAAGGTGCCGGCTGCCGCGTTTCGTGGATTGGCAAAGATTCCTTCTTCCTGACTTCGTGAAGCATTGAACGCTTCGAAGTCAGCATTTTTCAGAATGACTTCACCTCGTAACTCTATGAGAGTCGGAGGTGAATCATCTTGCAGTTGATGTGGAACGCTGCGGATAGTTCGTGCTGTTCCGGTGACGTCTTCTCCAGTCATGCCGTCACCTCTAGTTGCAGCTCGAATTAAAACGCCATCTTCATAAAGAATAGAAATCGCGGCACCATCAAATTTGTATTCAACGGTTAAGAGTGGATCGGCATCTTCTTCGCCCAATGCGAGTCCCTTGCGAACACGATCGACCCAGTCGCGCACCTCGTCGGGGCCCATCGCATTCTCAAGGGACAACATGGGAACGGAGTGCTCGACAGAAGGAAGTTTATCGGCAACGAAATCTTCAGGGGTCCAGGTGACTCCGACCTTTTGAGTCGGTGAATCATGAGAGATGGCATCGGGGTAAAGGGCTTCAAGATTTTGAAGTTCTCTCAGTAATACATCATATTCGGCATCAGAGATTTGGGGATCATCGAGGATGTAGTAGCGGAAATTATGCTGATGGAGCTTCGCGGAGAGAGCTCTGATACGCCTGAGATCGTTAATTTCGCTACTCATCGAACTCCTGATAGGCGGTTCAAAGACCCGGTTCACCTTTCGGCACCCGTTCGTCGTTCCTTCGGTTATCCTTCGGTAACTCCCCCAGACCGGGGACCAGCAGGAGGAGAACGCACGAAAATGCCCGGATCAACCCCCAAGGCAAAGCCTGATTTCCCTCTGGAGATTCCAGAAGAGGTCCGCCAGGTTCATGAAACCCTGACTGCAGCAGGGCATCGCAGTGTTCTTGCTGGAGGAGCTGTTCGAGATTATCTACTCGGTTCTCCGCCCATGGATTTCGATTTAGCCACCTCTGCGGTTCCTGAAGAGGTTGATCAGCTGTTCCAAAAAACAGTTTTAGTGGGGGCTCAGTTTGGAGTCGTCAAAGTTCTGATCGGTGATGTTGAGGTCGAGGTTGCTACTTTCAGAGCAGATATCGGCAGCGCCGATGGACGTCACCCTGAAGCGGTTCGGTTTACGGATGAAAAAGAAGACGCTCTTCGCAGGGATTTCACGATCAATGGTCTCTTTTGGGATATCGACAGCGAAGAAGTGGTGGACCATGTGGGTGGTCTGATCGACCTAGAAAAAGGTATCATTCGCGCCATTGGAAATCCGGTCGAGAGATTTCGAGAAGATCGTCTCCGCATGATGAGAGCCATTCGGTTCTCCACAGTCTTAGATTTCCCTATCGATGAAAAAACATGGCAAGCCATCATAGAAGAATCTGCGTTTGTTAAAGATGTCAGTTCAGAGCGTATTCGTACTGAACTTGAAAAGACGCTGATTTCTCCCCATAGAAAAAAGGGTTACGAGATGTTGTCTGATAGCGGATTGATGAAAGTCTTTCTTCCCGAAATCGAGGAGATGAAAGATGTTCAACAGCCACCGCAGCATCATCCAGAAGGTGACGTTCATGTTCATACTGGACTCGTGATTCACCATTTGGAGGATCCTTCTCCGACGTTGGTGATGGGAGCTCTTCTTCATGATGTTGGAAAGCCTGGGACCTTTGAAGAAGCCCCCGATAGAATCCGTTTCCACGGACATGATGAGCTTGGCGCGAAAATGTCCGAAGAGATTTGTGAGCGTCTAAAGTTCTCCCGTAAGCAACAAGATAGAATCGTCTATCTCGTCAGGCGGCATCTGGTATTCATGAATGTTCCAAATATGAGATTGGCGACTCGTTACCGTCTCTTTGAAGAAGAGGGCTTTCAGGAGTTATTGGATCTGTGTAAGGCGGATTGTTTGGGAAGCCATGGGGATATGTCGCTGTATGAGACTTGTAAGCAAATGTATGAAGAGTGGCAGGCGCTGGGTCCTCCAACGGAACCCCTTCTTCAAGGACGAGATTTGATCGCCTTGGGAATGAAGCCTGGCCCCGGGATGGGGGCGATGCTGGAAGCTCTTGATGATGCCCGCAGAGAAAGTGTCATTACCGATAAAGAATCTGCCACCCAGTGGGTGAAAGATCGATTATCGGCAGGAGGTTCTCCTGAATCTTCGGAGGGAATCTGAGATGTGGATTCCGGGTTACATCACGAATGGCCTTGGGGATCATACTTTGGAGCAAGCCATCTTGCTTTTGGAAGAATCCGGATATTCCTCGATCGGAATAACTTTAGGTCCGACCCATCTCGATCCAGAGCAAGTGAAACCGAGTGAGCTCGAATCGCTACAGCAACGTCTAAAAGATTCAGGCTTGAAACCAGCGATCGAGACAGGAGGTCGCTATCTTCTTGATCACAAGAGAAAGCATTGGCCTTCATTGGTCAGTCCTGAAGAAAAGCATCGAAACATTCGACAGCAATCTTACATCAGGGCGATAGATATTGCGGCTGCCATCGGCGCAGAGGTGGTCAGCCTCTGGAGTGGTCGACTGGAATCAGGAAGCGATTCTGTCTCAACTCTTGAAGGAATGATCAGTGCATTGGAGCCGGTTCTTCAGCATGCATTGGAGAAGGGTGTCATGATCGGATTTGAACCCGAGCCTGGCATGTTTATCGAGAGTCTCTCCGATTGGATTCGATTGAAGGCTCAGTTGCTGCATCCAGCACTGGGTTTGACGGTGGACTTGGGGCATTTGGGAGTGACGGAAGCGAGTGATCCTTCTGGAGCACTCGAATCGGTCGTCTCCGAAATTACTCATGTACACATTGATGATTGCAAGGGAGGAGTGCATGAGCATCTTCCCTTGGGAGAGGGAGAGTTGGACTTCTCTTCGCTTCTGGGTGTTTTGACGCGGGGCGATTATTCCGGGCAAGTTCTGGTTGAATTGTCACGTGATTCACACAGGGCTCCGGAACTTGTTCAGTCCTCAATACGTTTTCTTGAAGGTGCCCGGTCCAAGGAATCCCCTGGATCCACCTCTTGAAAGATATAACTCTAGATTACGGAGGATGTTCTTGAACGACAAATCTCCTCGTCAGAACAGTAACTCAAGTCGATCCGGTTCAAATAGTAAGAACTGGTTAGACATGATAGCCATGGCGATACGTACCCCAGTTTTTGACCAGCACCGTGCGGTATATACCAATCGCACCATGAGATTTGGACAGATCGATGCGGTAGGGTTCGACTTCGACCACACCTTGGCCGTTTATAATTGTGAGGCATTGGATGCTTTGGCAGAAAAATTAGTTGCCGACCGTCTAGTGGAGCATGAAGGAATACCTAGGGAATGGCTTCAGGGAGTGCCAGATCCATCCTTTGCCCGGAAGGCATTGATTCTGGATCTGGACGAGGGTGTCATTCTGAAAACGGATCGCTACGGCCATGTTTTGCGAGCCTTCCGTGGCAAAAAGAAACTGACGGTGAGTGAGAAACGAACTTTGTATGGAGATCGGGATATCATTCCCCATGTCACAGACGGAGATCGTTTTATTCAGGTAGATCATGCTTTCAGCCGTCCCGAGATATTGTTGTGGACTGCGTTGGTGGACTACACCGAAGCAGGGCAAAGAAGAGCTTTGTGGGAAAAAATACGGAAGCATACAGATCTGATTCATAGAGATGGCTCTCTTAAGAGTGTGATCACTGCGAATCCGAGTGATTACATCTATCCAGATCCCAGAACTGAAGCGCTGCTCATCCATCTTAGAGATTGTGGCAAAAAGGTCTTCCTACTGACCAATAGTGAGTGGGAATACACTCATGCCATGATGAATACAGTTCTTGGAAGAGATGAAAGTAGGGGCACTGAATGGTTGGATCTCTTCGATGTTGTCGTGGCTCAAGGCAATAAGCCTTCTTATTTCGATCCCGGTCGTGGGGAAAATGCGACTCCAGGAGTCACTGACAAAGTTTTGATCGGTGGAAACCTGACAGAGATTGAGGACCGATTGGGGTGTGCCGGCCCTGAGATTCTCTACGTCGGTGATCACATCTATGCTGATTTGATTTCTTCAAAAAGAAATGTCTATTGGCGAACAATGCTTGTGGTACCTGAACTTGAAGAAGAAATGGTGATTCAATCGGGAATGCCAGGACTCGTCAGTCAACTCCGGGAAGTCGACGAGCGACGTATTTCTACCGAGCGTGAAGTGATGCATTGGAAAGCAGTGGAGGCATGTCTTCAAAGCATCGAAGGAGTGATAACTGAGGAACGTGAGGGCGTGAAAAAGTTGAGACAAGAGTGTCACGTCGCTCGTAAAGATGCTTCAGATACATTGAAGGATTTCATTCGCCAAAGAGAAGAATTACGTTCCAAGTTAAGTACGGCGACCAATGAATATTGGGGCAGTCTCTTCAGGGCAGGGAGCGAGTTGACTCATTTTGGAAGGCAACTGGAAGACTATGCATGTGCATATACCAGTAGAGCATCTAATTTGCTCTTCTATCCTTCTGGGCACTACTTTCGCTCAACGATGGATTACTTACCTCATGAGTTGGAATCTATGTAATCGATTAAAGGTTTGTGCATAAAGATAGCGGCAGTGTTTTCTATTGCGGCAGTGTTTTCTAAAGCGGCAGTGTCTTCTATAGTTGCAGTGTCCCACTGATGCAGCGAGTGCTGACACCGCCTACCCATATCTCTCCATTTTCTTCGGAGATGTGAATACGGCCCTGACGCTGTAATTTTTGTCCTTGTGCAATGGTATAAGATTTTTCGGTGAGGCCTTCACGAGAAAACCATTGAGCGATTCCCGCGGCAAGGCTTCCTGTTACCGGGTCTTCAGGAATATCGAGAGAATTCACGAATGCTCGAACTTCATAGTCGGCATCCTGGTGCGAGTCGTGGGGGCCTATGATTCCAAAGTTGACAGATGTCAAAAGTGAGAAGTTTGGGTTGATGGAGAGAACTCTCTTTGCGGAACCTAATGTGACGGCGGCCCAACCCGGACCATTGTCGACCCATTGATGAAGAAGAATCTCACTTCTTTCGATGCCCAATCCGTGACAGATGACTTGCAATGTCTCTTCATCCACGGGACCTGTTTTCAGTAAATCCGGTGCTCGGAAAGCGAGCATTTCTGCGTCTTTACGTATAGGGATGAGTCCGACGCCACACTCCTGGATGATACGTTGAGGATCAGCAGGGCTACCCCCGGCGTTGAGCCAGGCGTGTGCGCTCCCCAGTGTGGGATGGCCGGCAAATGGTAGTTCACCTTCGGGTGTGAAGATTCGAACTTTGTAGTCCGCTTCAGGAGTTTCAGGAGCCAGAAGGAACGTCGTTTCAGAAAGTTGTGTCCAGCGGGCGAAGTGTTCCATTTGTGAAGTCGAGAGAGAATCAGCGGAGTGAACCACTGCTAATGCATTTCCAAGCAGAGGGGTCTTCGAAAAAACATCGATTTGATCAAATCGAAACATGGACTCCGTAGTCATGAAAACACCCTTTATCCCCTTCGATGATGATTGGGTTCTGATTAAGAAACTGTGACAGACTTCGCAAGTGCTCTCGGTTTGTCAACATCTCGCCCCAGAGCTCTTGCCGTATAATAGGCAAACAGCTGTGCTTGCATCAATTGCAAGAGTGGCAAAGTCCATTGTCCTGAAGCGGGGCTCTCAACGATGGACTCTGGGCAGGGTTCTGGGGCTGGTGATCCTTCAGGCTGAAAACAGATCACCTTGCCGCCCCTTGTGGAGATCTCTGCTATCGCACCCATGGCGTGTTGTCGCAGTTCGTGAACGTCTTCTCCAGGTAGGAAAATTACGGTATGCATGGCATCGTCGATGAGGGAAATGGTTCCATGCTTGAGTGCTCCAGAAGACATTCCTTCTGCATGGCAATAGGTGACTTCCTTGAACTTCAATGCCGATTCAAGAGCGAGGCCGTGTTGAATGCCACGGCCAAGAAAGAACCAATTTCGCATCACGCTGTGATGTCTCGCTAAATCACGAATGGAATCGTGATCGCCAGTTGCTATCGAGTCTAGTTTCGAAGGAAGTTCCGAGAGATCTTGTCGAAGCTGAGTGATTTCAGCGGCGGACTTTGTTTCTTTGCGTTCCGCCAATCGAATGGCAAGTCTCAGTACCAAGGCGAGTTGAGATATTGTGGACTTCGTAGAGAGTACACAGATTTCGGGGCCGGCATTCTGGTGGATGACTTGATCGACTTCTCGGGCCATAGAAGAAGAATCGACATTGAGAATTGCAGAGAGATTCACTCCGTTTTCTTTTGCGAGTCGGAGTGCTCGTAGGGTGTCGTATGTTTCTCCCGATTGACTGATGGCAAGAACGTGGTCTCCTTTTCGAAGGGGGACCATATGCGGCATCTCATCTGAGGACATGGCCGGAGTGAACTCGCCTGCCAAATCGCTGATCATGTATTGACCCATGAGCGCCACGTAATAACTCGTTCCGACTCCAGTGAGGATCGTACGTTCTGAGTTCATGATGACATCTACAACGGCGTCGATCTTGGAGTCGTCGATATCGAGAGTAGCTCTGACGACGGCTCCATTCTCTGAGATTTCTTTCGTCATGAAATCAGGATGGCCACCGAGATCTACCGCTCTGGCTTCGATAGATATGGTTTCTGGAGATCTCTGGAAAATTTGAGAATCATTAATTTTAAAGAGAGAGCAGCTGCCATGGTCGATGCGGGCCATTTCTCCATCTTGTAACCATATCACCTGATCTGTCAGTCCTCCGAGTGCGAGAGGATCAGAAGAAAAGCAGGTGAAGTCATCGCTGATACCAATGATGAGCGGACTTTCTTGGCGAAGTGCATAGAGGACCCCTGGTTCCTTGCGGGTCATCACTCCAATGGCATACGTGCCTTCGAGTGGATTTGCAGTATGAAGAATCGATTCCTGAACTGAGAGACCCTCTTTGAGACCTCTTTCGATCAGATGAGCAATCACTTCAGAATCAGTTTCGGAAAGAAAGGTATGACCTTTTTGAGTCAGGTCTTCCCGGATTTTTTCATAGGATTGGAGTATTCCGTTGTGAACGATGGAGATTTCTCCATACGAATCCAAGAGAGGATGGGCATTGATACGACTCACTCGACCATGAGTGGCCCAGCGGACGTGTCCGAGTCCTGAATTTCCCTCAAGCTCATGGAATCGTTCTTCCACCGAGACTCTTTGAACAGGTCCGGCTCCCTTGCGGACTTCGAAGTCCCCTGTGGGTTGGCTGATCGAGAGACCACAAGAGTCATAGCCTCGGTACTCGAGTTTTTCCAAAGCCTCGACGAGGGTTTTAGAGATGTCGGTCACAGATGAGATTCCAAAAATACCGCACATAGATAGTCTCGCCTTCTAGTGATCTCCTCGGTAGGTGCAGCCTGTATTACAGGTCTCATGTACAGTCACGGCGCTCAGTTCCTTGATCTGGGGTTTAAGGCGATCCCACATCCAGATGGATATGTGCTCTGACGTTGGATTTTCCATGCCCTCGATTTCATTGAGGTATCGATGGTCGAGAGCTTCGATGAGGGGTTGGGTCGCTTTCTTAAGGTCTGCGAAATCCATCACCCAACCTGTTGTTTCACCAATTGGACCAGTGACCTTGATCTCGACTTGGAACGTATGTCCATGAAGTCGATGGCATTTGTGATCCTCGGGAACATTGGGTAACGAGTGTGCCGAATCAAATGAGAATCGTCGAAGAAGTTCAACCTCTTGGCTCATGGGTGGAACAGCCCTTTCCAAGAGATGGGTAATGGCGCAGATTATCTCCCACGCTCAGCCGGATCCCAGATGTATTTATGTTGTTGCAGGTGAAGGCGGACAGGGATTCGATCCTGAATGATCCATTCTGCTAAAATTGCGGGATCTAATTCTCCATGAACGGGGGAGAAGAGTACAGGAACCTTAATTTCATGATTTTGAATCGTCTGGCAGGCCCACTCGTAATCGTTGCGGTCAGCCAATACAATTTTGACTTCATCGCCGGGTTTGAGGACGGTTAGGTTTTCCATCAGATTCCGGTCTTCTTCTCCGGACCCGGGGGCTTTGAGATCCATGATCACCGAAACTCGGGGATCGATATTTTCTATAGGGTAAGAACCGGAAGTCTCCAGCAGGACTTCGTCGAATCGATCACATAGCATCTGAAGTAAGGGCCAAGCTTCTTCGTGCGCTAGAGGTTCCCCTCCAGTCAATTCGACCATCCCCAATCCGTGCTCTGTAGCGCTCACACAAATTTCGTCGAGGGTCATCGCTTCTCCGCCTTTGAAGGAGTAGACGGTATCGCACCAGCGGCATCTCAAAGGACAGCCTGCGAGTCTGACAAAGACGCAGGGGACTACTGCCTTGGTGCTTTCTCCTTGGATAGAGGGGTAGATCTCGACGACTCTCATGCTGTAGATTTCAGAGACACGAGCATTTTGCGGACGGGCTCTGGGATTTCGATCACTTCGAATTTATTTCCCGGCCCACGCGTACAGCAGACTTTCCCGATTTTAGCGGAGAAACAGTTCACCCCATTTTGGGATCCCTCAAAGAGGAATCGAATCGATCTGAGCCCGATTTCGTAAGTCGAGAGCCGAATTGTGATGTGGCCTTGATACTCGACAGGGGAATGAAATTCCGCTTCAACGCTTCGCGTTGGAAAGCCGACTTTCTGGTCGATGAACAATTCATGGTAGGGAACAGGGCCACGAGCCGAGAATAATTCCTCGAAGGCCAGGTGGCACATATCTAAAAGTCTCGGGTAATAGACGACACCTGCAGCATCGACATCATCAAATCTTACGGGAAGATCGATTTCGAATGCCATCTCCCAACGCTCCTCTCTCAGTCCAAAAGTACCCTAAAGCACTTGAATTCACTGCTCCGGGCATAATTACCTCAAGAAACAATCTGTGTACCCATTCGAGTGCATTGCCGGGCACCCGTCCAGTCGATAAACTCGGGTTTCAGCCTAATTTGGGACGATCTACCGGAGCACTGCTTTCGGTCATTGAAAAGGGGAGGCCCGTGGAGCCCATTAGCCAGTTGCCAGAATTGATTCAGGCTTTTGAAGATACGATTAGCAGCGAGCAACAGGAACGTCGACGTATCAATTCTCTCGTGAACGTCGTGGAGAGATATTGTACCGGTGTTTCCGATGAGTTTTTGAATCAATTTGAAACGGGATCTCAAAAGTACACCCGTCATCTTCTTCACGCCGATGCTGAAGACAGATTCTCTCTGTTGGCCTTGGTATGGAAGCCGGGGCAAGGTACTCCCATTCATGATCACCCGTCTTGGGGTGTTCTCGGAGTGCTACGCGGTCGCATGAGGTTTACGAACTACGCTCCCGATGAAGTCGATGGACAGCGTTGCCTGATTCCCGTCGAGACGTTCATAGGTACCGCAGGCTCTGTGGGGACCGTTTACCCTCCGGCCATGGATCTTCATCGTATGGACAATTGCTCCGAGGATGAGGTTGCTGTCACACTTCATGCATATGGGCTTCTCGTGAAAGAATTTCACATTTACAGCCCAGAAACTGCAGAGAAGCGTGAGGCGACCAGTACATTCGATACGATTCTTGAGGGAGCCATGCCATAAGCCAGAAATGGCTATGAATTCTGCGATTCATTCATAATGCGCCCTTGCGTCAACCCACTTCAAAGGCTGTCATCACCTCTGTCTTCATAAGAAAGAGGGATAACGGTGCGCATCGCTGTGATTACCATCAATTCAGAACTTCATACCTGCCAGAGAATTCTCAAGGCGGGTGATTCCTTAGGGCATGAAGTCTTGCTCCTCGATGTACTGAGATTTTCAATTCACACCTCGGAACCATTTTTACGATACAGGGGTGAGCCTTTGCCCCATGTGAGTTGTGGAATTCTCCGGCTAGGTACTCAGTTCCAAGGGTTGGCGATCGCCATTGGAAAAACGTTACAGTCCATGAGTGTTCCGTTACTGGATAACGTCGTTGCTCTGGAAACTGCTCGAGATAAATTTGAAACGCTTCAAATCCTATCCAAATCAGGTCTCCCAGTTCCGGAAACAGAGTTGGTGAGAGATCTCGATCAGTTAGCAGCTTCTCTTCAAAGACTGAGCCCGCTCCCTGTCGTGATCAAACCACTGCATGGATCTCAAGGGCAAGGCGCTATCTTGGCGGAAAGTGAAATGGCTGCGGTCTCGATGATGCAAAGTGTTCTTTTTCAGTCACGGGAGTTTGTTTTACAAAAATACATTCCTTGTCAGGGGATCGACACACGCGTGATGGTCGTAGATGGTCAAGTCGTGGCAGCAATGCAAAGGGAAGCTCCTCCGGGTGATTTTAGATCAAATCTAGCAAGGGGTGGGACCTCTCGTGCAGTTGAAGTTTCAGAGGGAATGTCAGAACTCGCACTGAGAGCTACTCAAGAATTGGGACTGAATTGTGCTGGAGTGGACATCGTTGAAGGCCAAGAGGGACTCGTCATTCTAGAGGTGAATGGTTCGCCTGGACTATCGGGAATAGAGCAAGCAACAGGTGTAGATGTGGCCTCCTTATGGATTTCAGCTTTGGAATCAAGAATTGAGGAGCAAAAAGATAAGAAGAAAAGTTGGGATCATGTCTGAAAAATCCAGTATTGGGAAAGCAGAGATCACGCGTACTCTTGAGCAATTAGGTCACATTCTTGAGATTGCGGGATCCAGTCCTTTTAAAGTGCGCGCCTTCGTCAATGGTTCAAGAGCATTAGAAAATTGGCAGGGAGATCTCTTTCAGTTGGTAGAAGATGGGAACGTCTCTTCTATACAAGGCATTGGAAAAGGTCTCGCCTCCATTATTGAGGATCTTGTACAGGATGGTCAGAGTGAAGCCGAAACCGAGATACGCGCCCTCATCCCAGAGTCACTTCTGCAAATTTTAAGAATTGCGGGCTTGGGGCCCAAGAAAGTTCGAGCGATCTACGAGAAGCTCGAAATTGAGACCATCGATGATCTAGAGAAAGCGTGCAAGGAAGAACTGATTCAGTCTTTGCCAGGTCTCGGGAAGACCTCAGAAAATTCCATTCTCAAAGGTATCAATAATCTTCGGCGATTCTCTGGGCGCTCATTGATCCCAAATGCCCAGTCTGTTGCTGAAAGATTTTTGGCTTCTGTTAAAGATGCACAAGGAGTCACGAAGGCTGAAATCGCGGGCTCTATGCGACGTAACAGAGAAACGATCGGTGATATTGATGTTCTGGTTGCCAGTCTAGAGCCGGAAGCTGTCCGCCAAGCTTTTCTGTCGACGGAGGGTATCAAAGAGGTACTCGCAGAGGGCGAGACAAAATCTCGCGTGATTTCAGAAGAAGGTATGGGCGTTGACCTGAGGGTTGTTGAGCCGAAATCCTTTGCCCCAGCACTGCATTATTTTACCGGGAGTAAAGAGCACAATACTCGTCTTCGGCAGCGAGCCAGAGATAGAGGTTGGAAGTTGAACGAATATGGTCTCTGGAATGAAGCGGGTGAGGCACTTTCAACTCCCGAAGAGAAAGATATTTTTAGCCTATTGGATCTTGCGTGGATCCCTCCTGAACTCCGGGAGGACAATGGAGAAATCGAATGGGCAGAAAAACTCTTTGCTGAGAAAAAATCATGGAATGAACTTGTTACGGCAGATCAAATTCAAGGAGTACTTCATTGCCACTCGACATGGTCGGACGGTAAGGCGACATTGCAGGAGATGGTGCAGGCCGCGTCTGATATGGGCTGGAGTTATTATGGAACAGCAGATCACTCACGCACGGCGGCCTATGCCGGCGGATTAAGCATTGAGCAGCTAGCGGAACAACTTCTTGAGATCCAGGAACTTCGGAAAGAGTTCCCTCAGATGACGATTCTTCAAGGAATAGAGAGTGACATTCTTCAAGATGGATCTCTGGATTATCCAGATGAAGTTTTGGAGAGACTCGACTATGTGGTGGCGAGCGTGCATTCTTCTTTCAGTATGCCTCGTAAAGATCAGACTGCCAGAATAGAAAAAGCACTTCGGCATCCATGTACGACTGTTTGGGGACATCCTACTGGACGATTGCTCCTGCAAAGAGATGGCTACGAGATTGATATGGATCATCTCCTTAAAGTGGCTGCCGAAGAGGGTGTTATTGTTGAGTTGAATGCACATCCCAGACGGCTGGATGTGGATTGGCGTTGGGGAAGAAGAATACAAGAGCTCGGATTAGATGTTGGAATACATCCGGATGCCCATTCCACCCATGGATTAAAAGATGTTCAATACGGTGTGATGGCAGCGAGGAAAATGGGTTTATCTTCGACTCAGATCACCAATTGCATGGAACGAGACGAATACCTCGAGCGAATAAAGCGATGCCATCATTCATAAACCATCTCTGGAAAGGGATCCTGCGATGAGCCGAAGTCAGAAAAAATCAAAGGAGAGTTCCGTAGAGATGAGAGAGCTTGTCTTACCGAACGATACCAATAGCCATGGAAATGTATTGGGCGGAAAAGTTCTTCATTTGATGGATCTTGCCTGCGCAATGGTAGCGATGCGTCACTGTAGAAGACCAGTGGTGACAGCTGCGATGGATAATGTAGAGTTCTTGGCGCCCATTCCTGGGGGGCACTCTATGATCTTGAAGGCGATGGTCAACTATACCGGAAGAAGTTCGATGGAAATTGGTGTCAGAGTTGAAGGTGAAGACCCTCGAACTGGCGATATTACCCATACGTCGAGTGCATATCTTTCCTTTGTCGCTCTCGATGATCTAAAGAATCCTGTTGAAGTCCCTGAACTTATTCCTTTCTCAGAAGAAGAGAAAAGAAGATTCCAGGAAGCCGCAAAGAGAGCAGAACTGAGAAAAGAGCATCGTCGCGACTGATGATAGGCACACTGAGTGCAAACCCATGAATATCGCGCTCTTAGTGGGGTGACACGAACTATCCGTTTAGTTTCTTACGGATGTTATCGAGTAACAGATTGATTTGGTTATTTCGGAACGTCAGTGGAATCTTCTGAATCAATGTGAACGCTTCATTCGTGCGTCCATTGATGTGAAGGCATTGAGCGAATAGTCCTAGAACCTGAAAATCATTCGGGAACCGCTTGTATGCCTTTTGAATCGCAACGGTCGCTTGGTTCCAATTCTTTCGTTGCAGACTAAATAAACAATTATTGACCTCTACTTGAAGGCCTGTTTTCAAGCCTTTCATGGAGCGTTCTGTTTTGTCTTTAAGAATAACTCTCTCGGAATCTAAAGAGTTTCTTAAAATATTCTCAATATCACTCGTGGCTACAATTTGTAAAATTAGATAAGTTTTTCCTAGAAGATAAAAAGGGTAGGGGTTTTGTCTGTCAGAATTCGTAATCTCAGTAAGGATTTCTAGGGCTATTTCAGGTTGACCGCTTTCGAGTGAAATTTCTGCAAGAGTTGTTTTTAGCGGGAATGAAGAAGGAGAGAGTGCCAAGCATTGATTTATTTGTTCGCGAGCTTTTTCAATGTTTCCAGAATCAAGAAGACTTGTTGCTAAGTAGTGACGTGCTGGAAGGTAATCCGGGAAATTATTACAAAGTTTAACTAGTTTTTCGTTCGCGCTTTCAATGTTTCCCAACATAGCGATAGATCGTGCCGCGCGGTAATCCCATAGTGGATTATTCTTATCAAGAAGAGCTGCTGCTTTGAACTCATCTGAAGATTCTTGAAATGCTCCATTCTCGAACAAAGCAAATGCATACTTCCCACGTGAAATGGCATTATCTGGAGATCTTAAAGCCAGAGATTCAAATTTAGAAATCATCTCTTTTTGTAGAGAATCGATAATCGTCTCTGGGCGCAGTTTTGACACTGGGGGAAGCGGCTCATTGGGTGAGCAGCCTGTCAGTAGCAATTGAATCATGAAGAGAATAATGATGGGTAAATGGAATTTGGGACTAAAGATCATTGACGACCTCGATTCACGGTGTCTAACTTTTCCTTAAGTCCGGAAGACCTCTTGTTATCAGGTTCTAAGACGTAGATTAAATCGACGTCTTTGATTGCGCTTTGAATCATTCCTATTTCGATGAAAGCCAAGGCTCGATTGTGAAGCGTGATAGTTCGTGAGCCGTCGATATTGAGACTGCTATTAAAGTATCGCACCGCTTTTCGATATTTCCCCAAGCGAAGATAATTTCTACCAATGCGGTCTATGATCACCGGATCACTAGGGCGTCCTTCATGCGCGATTTCTAGACATACAATTGAGCTACATAATTGATTGGCTTTGTCGAAAACTTCAGATTTTTCCACCCAAAAATTAGGGCTTTTATTTAGTAATTCCACAGTGAAGTTAATTATATCTGTGATCGGAAAAGCGATATTTTCTACATCGTCTTTTACAAGTAATTTTTGGTACTCAGTAAGCGCTTCCATATTACCTAATCGTAATTGAACTGTTGCCATAGAGTTGAGGCTAGTTTTTTCATTCGGATGAACCAAGAGAACCTTCGATAAGTATTTCTCGGCTTCAGTGTACCTTTCGGCAGAGATGAGACTTTGTGCAAGTCGTCGCTGTCCCGCTGCGCAATCAGGCCGTTTCTGAGTATATTTCTTCAAGTGCTCTACAGAAGCTTCAAGCTGTCCTGCTCGGCCTAACAACTCTCCGATCCTGAAAGATAGAGGGGCGTAGTCAGGGTCGAGCTCAGCGCACTTTTGATATTGGGCAAGAGAAGATTCCGATTCGCCCAAAAGCTCGAGGCTGATTCCGCTTAAGTAGTGAGCTTCCATGTTATCTGGATTGAGTTTGATAGCCTCCATGTATTGAACTTGGGCCCATTTGTGAAAATCGTGACTGGCCAAAACTTTGGCGAGTTGAAGTTGCGCTTTGAAGTCTGCGGGCGCGTCCTTCGCAAATGAATAACTACCTAAAATCGCATTTTTAACAGGCAGAGCGATTTCTCCAGAGATGATAGTTTGAATATCTTCGTGGGTGACTTGAGAAAATGATTTAGTAGTACTGAAAATAGAAGAAAAAATGACTAATAAAATTAAAGTCTTCAATTGTAGAAAAGAATTTATTTGATGGGTCACTTTGTTTCTCCTTCTCCATAGGTCAACTGAACTCTTTGGTTCCATTTCTCAATATTAAAATTTTCACGTATTCCGCCAGGCCAGATCACTTCAATGTTGTTTCCTGGATTTACTGCTCCGAAGTGAACTTCAGCAGGGAAAGCTGATGCGTAACCTTTACAGGTCGTGAATGTTCTCGTCAGTATTTCCTCGCCGTCTTGGGCCATAACAGTGGCACCCTCTGTGACGGGCCCACCTTTTATTCCTAGCAAGTCGACGACCAGCCATTGACCTGATCTCGGCGCGTCATTCCGAAAGATTTGTGTGGGTTCCTGACAATTAGATACGATGAGATCAAGATCTCCATCCCGATCCAGATCCGCATGAACAATACTTCTGCTGGTTCTGACGTCTTTTGAGAACTCACAGAGTGGATTTTTGTCTATGTTGAATTTCCCGGATCCGTCATTCAAGTATATGTGATTGGGTTCCGAATATTCAGTGAAGGGTGGTGGTGTATTACATTTGAATATCGAGTCTCCTCGAGTGACTTTGCCATTTGCAATGAAAAGATCGAGATCCCCATCCAGTTCTAGGTCCATGGCACTCACGCCGAAGCCTGTAAATGCCATGCTGCTTGTTGCCAATCCCGATTGCCCGGTGGTGTCATTGAATCCAATATTGGATCCAAGATTCTTATAAATGGTATTACTTTCCATGACGAGGTGCGTCACAAATAGATCCAGCAATGAATCATTGTCAAAATCTGCAGCAATGACTCCCATTCCGGCCTCTTTTTGTCCGTTCATATTTAAAGCGGCCCCTAATATCGGAGCCAAATCAACGAACTTTCCGTCACCTTGGTTTACATAGAGGTTGTTCGCGTATGCGTCATTGGCAACATAGATGTCCATCAAACCATCAGCGTTCTGATCGAGAAAAACAACGCCAAGACTAGCCGCTGCAATTTTATTAATTCCGGATTCTGTTGATACGTCAATGAACTTACCGTCTCCGGTGTTCTGTAGTAGGACATCCTTAGATGGCGGAAACGCTTTTGGCCCACAAAATTCTTTTCTTCCAGCAGCGTCAGTGCACTGAGTTTTAATGTCATACTCAACGTATTGAGTGACGTATAAATCAAGGTCTCCATCGAGGTCATAGTCTAACCATCCTGCGGAGACAGAAGTTCCTTGAATATCTATGCCCGCTTCAGTGGTGACATTAGTGAATTGTCCTCCTCCGAGGTTTTTATAAAGATGATCTTGGCCATTGTTGCACACGTAAATGTCAGGAAGTCCATCATTATTATAGTCACCAGACGCCACTCCCATCGTAAAGCCTTCGTCTGCGAGACCACTGCCTTCGGTAGAGTCGATGAATTTCATCGGAGCGATCTGTTCGAAAAATCTATTCATTCCCGCTTTACTCGGAGTTCCCTTTGGAAGGGTATCGCTCGCTTGGGCCAAATAGACATCTAGATCGGAATCACCGTCGGCATCGAAAATTGCTATTCCTGATCCCACTGCGGCAATCAGGGGGCCTGCTGTTTCGGAATGAATTTTGTATGTGAAATCAATTCCACTTTGCTGTGTTACGTCTACGAGCCAAGGATTGAGTGCTGTTTTTGATGGGGGGTTTTTATTATCAGCATCGTTCTGGGTTAGGGATTCATTTTCTAATGGCGTGTTTATTTCAAGTTTAGAATTAGATATCGGCTTTTGTTTGTTGTCGGAACTACAAGCTGGAATAAAAGTCAGCGATATTGAAGCCATAGCGGCGATTTTGAGTACTCGTGAAAAAAAGTCGGACATACTCTTAGGAATGAAATCCAAGAACAACCTGTCGCAACTTATTATTACATCAATGCATCCCAATGGATTAGCCCTCCCACAAGAGCAATCTAATGATCGTTAAGTATAGTGATTTCTTTAATGATTTTGTATGTAATTCTATATGGACTCTCTTCGTGATATCTTTTTGCGGTCACTGTATAATGCGATGGTATTCGGAATTTCTTAAACAAGTTTATTTATTGAACTTATGGTCGACTGTTACAAGGTCTATCCCTGTTGAACTTGTCCGAGCCACGATCCACTGTTTGGCCGCATGTCCGCGTGCTAGCCAACAAGTCTTTATACAGTTAAACTTTACACACTTGAGGGGCGTGTCATAGGCATGGGGATCGTCTTAGATATGAGAGTGCTCTTGGAATGGAGTTCAAATGGGATTTTGGCCCAATCCAAATGAGAATACTCATCATAGAAGCGCAGAATTCCGCGCTGCATATCGGCAAGTCCAATCTTCTCTTCTCTCCATCTTTCATCTTCGTTCCATGGATTGGGACATTCTTTTATTGCCACTCAGCGGCTCTCTTGCCATAGAAAGTGTGATTCGAACCTTCGGAGGCTCTGTACGTGTGTGTACGGAGGGGGGGTTCAGTCACCGTGTTGCTGAAGTCCATCATTCGGAAGACTCAGACCTGGCCTTTGGCGTTCTTCATGAAACGAATGATTCCAGATTCTGCAACGTGAGCGGGTGTCATATCGTCGATGCGGTTTCTGCATTGCCCTACTTTCAATTTCCAGAATCAGCCCAGGTGGTTGTCACGGTCAGCTCTAAACAGTTCGGAGGCGACACTGTCTGGTCGATGGCATTCGTTCGCAAAGACTTCTGGCATCGAGTTCAACCGCTTCAAGGCTATTTGGATCTGAATCGTTACCGTAAATTTGAACAGATCGCGGAGACTCCCTGTACTCCACCGATTCGTGGGCTATTTTCTCTCGCCGATAAACTTGAAGGATTTGACGTCCAACAGTTTAGAGATCGTATTGATCGGCGATATGCGGAAGCAAAAGACCTTGTTCTCTCTGCAGGAGGGGAGGTAACAGGGGGCCCGCCTGCATTTACTTTTCGCTTTGCTGAGTCAGATTGCGTCGATACAGAAAAATTATGGATACCTCCGAATTCAGAAGGCTGGCTTCAGGCCTTCTTATGGTCAGGAACTGATCGTGAGTTCGACAATTTTATGGAAGAGTTACAGCGATTGACGGTCTCAGTCGATTAGAGAAGTGTTTTCCGCTGAAGAGGATATCGCTGGCAAGACTGGAGTGGTCTGTGAAAGATCAGAATCTACGGATGATGGGATTTTTCTTCCCTGATCGAGTCGTCCGATCATGAATAGTACGAGTTTCAAGGATCAACAACGAGTTCACTCTAAAAAATCAACTCGTCCGAGATGACGAATCTCGGACGAGTTGATTAGTTAATGAATCCTATCTACAAATTGTAGAGCGGATCTATGGCAGAATTTCGGGGATAATGCGTTCCAAGCGTTGTTCGACCGCGGGTAATGCGATCTCTTCAGTAAGGGCTCGTTGGCGCGCAGTGATCATGAGAGTGTTTTTGATCCGAACCGTACTACTCAATGTTTCATAGGATTGCTGAATACGGGTTTTATTGACGTCAGAGCCTGCGGTAATTGTGTTATCTCCGTGCAACCCAGCCGTTCCACTTCCTCCAGCTTTTCGTGAGTTATCTTTGAGCTCTTTGCTGACAGTTCCGCCAACAGTTTCATCTATTCTGGTTTCGATGATCATTGAAAATGCTTCGCTACGAGTCTTACGGTCCAGCATTTCACCGAGAACAGAGCCGACGATTGCTCCAGCAATGACACTATTTTCACGAGTAGAGTCACCTTTGCCACGAACTTGATTTTTAGCGATGGCTGCGCCTGCTACGGTTCCGAAGAGTTGTCCCATTTTACTGGAATCGTCGGGAAGGTTTTCATTACGTCCCCAAAACTTGACGACAGCAGTGAGATCGTAGAGGGCTTCTCCGGGGTCACGAGTGACTGTCCAGCCGTCTTCTTCAACGCGAGCTGCGAGAAGGGCTCTTAATTTGCGTGTATCCAGATCGATGCCGGATGGATTGCGGACTTGAATACTGATCACACGTTCGTCGCCACCGGGCCGATCCCCTACAAATTCGGGGACACCGTCGACCCATTCGGCTTCTACGACCAGCTCCTTGTAGCGTTCACTTCCACCAGACGCACTGACACATCCTCCAACGAGGAAGAGCAGTACCAAGAGAAGCCCTGCTCCTCGAGTGGTGAATTTTCGGACATTTGAATTCTTCGTCATCGTTCATTCTCTCTTTCGAAGGCGCCACGTCTGCCTTGGGTTGCTTGTAAGCCCCTGGCACAGGAATAACGTTATCACAGGAGGAATATTCACCTGATTTTGGGTAAATTACAAAAAAAAAGGCCTGCCCGGTTGGGCAGGCCTCTTTGCGAGGTGTGAGTCTGAGTGAGGGATCAGTTTCTTTTCAGCGGAGGACACGCCACTTTGCGACGTTCACGGCTAAAGACGAAGTCGATACGAGTCTGATTTTTATTGTGGCATGTCAGGCACGAAGTCTCCTTGACGGCACCCCATGGGTGATTTACGGGGTCTTGAGGGTGCCCAGGATTCAGTCCATGACAGTTTTCACACTGCACATTCTTGTAGGGTTCCGCTTCTTCTGGAGCGATAAAGGCTTGTCCGTAACCCAGAACATGGCAGGCGATGCAGTCCTGACGCCACTGATCACCTGTTTCCACCAAACTTGCAAAAGCATCAGCGTGGGTTGTACCTTTCCAGAAATCGGTTTGCTCCACATGGCACATCGAGCAGGTGCTCGCCGTCAAATACTTGTCCTTGTGGGGGAGTTCTGGAAGAGCATCGATATTGACAAAGGCGGATCCTTTTCTGAAGGCCTCCACCAAACCCATGATGTCTGGGTCTTCCAGTAAGTGCGGTTCCATAGAGGCTCTCTCGTACCAGTATGTAGAGCGTCCAGCAGGTGGAGCACTATCGAAAGACAGGGAGACCATCGGTCTGCCTCCGTCTATCCAGTCGATATCGAGAGTACCGAGCCGAGCACCTTGAGCATCTGTGCGTACCATCAAGGTTTCACCCAGTTGTTCCATGCTGAGTTCTTCGTCAACCCAGACTTTGTGATTTCCGAGTTCGATCAAGGGATCAACGATGACGTCGATGCCTGGTACGGCAGCCGCAATCTCTCGATTGGTTTCTGCAGAATTGGCGGAGAGGAGAACCAGAATGTCACACTGAGATCGTAACTCGGGAACAAGGCTTTTTGCTTCATCGATCGCTTTTGTCAGCATGAGAGGGCGGTCAGGATTTGCTCGCTCAAGATAGTATTCCGGAATGGTATCGATCGTGAGTCCTAAAACACCCACTTTGAGACCTTTGCATTCGACCACGGTAGTGGGGGCAAAGACTCTACTGTTATCATCTGTGTAACGCATATTTGCAGAGAGGAAGGGGAACTTTGCCATCTTTTCACACTCTTGCAAAATTTCGAGGCCGAGTGTGATGTCGTGATGGCCGACCAGCATCGATTGGTAGCCCATACGATTGTAGGACTCGACAATTAACTTGGCTTTTTCCTTCAACTGCTTCTTCTCAAAGTCTTTGGCCTTGCCATCGTCGGGGCCAAACAGAGTATTTCCTCCATCGAGTAGGCAAATATTATCATGATGAAATTTTGCCTGTTTCAGGTAAGACGCCCTACGAGTGAGCGATCCTTGGCGTACTTTTTTACGTTTGCAGCCGCAGACATCGATGTAACCCACATTGTTTACCGAATAGACCAGAAACAGGTTCTGACTTTCGGCGGATGGCGTTGAAGCTGGGACTGCAGGAGCATCGTCGTCACCCATGAGGGGACGGCTTTTGATTTCTGCTGAAGTCCCTAATTTTGCTTCAGCAGAGGGACTATCTTCAATGAGTGCGGGCAGTACCAAAGCTGTCAGAACGAAGATGGTCAACAACTTGGGTGCGGATCTCAGCATCGAGGTTTTCATCGTTTCAATTTCCAATCTCGAGTCTTTAATTTCTTTTCATGGGCGGGCAGGAAACCTTTGGTAAGGCTTCTGCTGGATCAAAAGCGACCCTTGTCTCATTCGGATTATGGCAAGCCCAGCATTTGTTCACGTCCAGCTTTGGCCACGGAAAGGCCTTGGGCTGAATGGGATGACGGGGATTGTTTCCATGGCAACTTTCACACTGAACGTCTTTCCAGCGACCCGGTTCATGGGCATCGACAAAGGTTTCTCCATAACCGGTGACATGACAGGGCATGCAGTCGTAGCGAAATTCGTCGCCCGTATCGACGAGTGTCTGATACGCATCTGCGTGTCCCGTGTTCTTCCAAAAGTCTGCCTGTTGAGGGTGACACCCTGAGCAAGTCGTTGCTCCCAGAAAGTTCGTAACAGGTTTGAATGAAAGGTCGATGTCTCCAGGGTCTTTAAAGCGAGTAGACCTCACGAAACCCTGAACAATTTTTTCCATGCCAGGATGTCGACCAATGTGAGGAGCAAGTGCAGCGATCGAGAGATCTGCAATATTGCTTCCTGGTGGAGCTTCTTCATTCCAGATATCAAACCAAGGTTGGCGATCAGTTCTGAGCCATAGGTCAGCACGTGCCATCTCTGAACCTTGACCACTGGGCTTAAGCATGACGCAACCCTCATTGACGGTCGCTTTAATGTCGTCATTTACCCAGGTCGTTTCCGTTCGTGACATAGAATTGGGTTCTACTATCACGTCTATTTCAGGAACCTCGGCCGCGAGTCTGTCGACATCTGTTCTGTCGATATGTCCTAAGACGATACAGAGATCGTACTTTTCTGTTTGTCGGGCAATCTCTGATTTGATGGCTTCGACAGGGTCGGTAAAGGATGCTTTTGGGCAGTATTTGCCAATGAATCGGTCATTGGGAATTTGGATCGCGCCCACCATTAAGACCTTACGTCCCTGGCTTTCCAGAAGAGTGCTACCGGAAAAAGGCTTTGTTCCATCTTCTAGTGAAAGATTGGCACAGAGGAGAGGGAACTTCATTTTTCCATTGAGTTCGATCAAGCGATCGAGACCCAGAGCCATGTCATGCTCTCCTAGACAAGCGGCTGCTGTACCAAATCGATTGTACGCATCGATCAATAACTGTGCCTTTTCATCCATCTGCTTTTGGACCAGCGGATTCGAATGCAACTTGTTCAGATGGAAGAGCCAATCTCCGCCATCTACGATGAAGGGCTGAATGCCTTCAGATTTCAGTGAGTTCAAGTAGGTCAGGCGTCTCGACAAACTGCCGAGCTTGATTTTTCGCTTTGGTCAGCCACACGGTTCGACATAACCATAGTTGTGAACTGTTGCCAAAAGAACGAAAGGTTTCTCTTCTTTTTCATCCGCCTCAACAACCCGAGAAGAAGCCGGATCATCTGTTCGATTTTCCACAGGCATCGCCTGAAGCCACCATAGTGGCAACACGATCATGATCAGAAAACTGAGTTTCGGCATCATTCGATGGAGTCCTTCTTAAATCTCAGGGACAAAGTTCGTAACAGGGGAGAGCGTTTTGATTCCCTTGATTGTAGAGAATGGTGGAGTCGAGTCCTGCACCTTCAGTGAGGTGGGCCAGAGCAAGAACAGAATCATCGATGGTGATGACTCCATCGTCATCGAAATCACCTGCTGCGAGGCAACGGGGAGCGGGACCATCTTCCTGGAGGAAATCGATCAAACCCTGAAGATCACCCCAGTCCAAGTGTCCACTGGCATCGATGTCCCCTCGTATGAGGGTCATGGCCATCATTGCGGGTTTCGGGTCGGAGGGTGTCGTAGAGTTCTCCAAACCTGAAAACAGAAGTGCCGCCAACATGAATGAGGCGGCGATACTCCACCAACGGCCAGAACTTGTACTTGTTGGGGTTTCAAATGGAGATGGATCGCTGGCTGGGTTGGGGTTTTGGGGAGGCAGTTGGTCACCGAGGGCCATGACCAATCGTTGTGCGTCAGAGGATTGAACCCCGTTGACAGCAGATATGGTTTGAAGCCAGTCTTGAGCGAGTCGATTGTGCTCAAGGCGGCATCGACTGCACAACTCCAAATGCTGGGCGACACGTGATTCTTCCACGGGGCCACATTCTCCGTCGAGGAAGCGTGGCAAAGCTTCAACGATGGTGGGGCAACTTTGTAGTGAAAAGAGTGAATCTGCGCTCATCCTCGTCCTCCATTCGATCGGTCTGAACTCGATGTCTTTTTGGCATCAAGTCTGGATTTCAGAGCCTTTCGGGCTCGTCGCATCAGGTAGTCGACCTGATGAAAGGAGAGGGAGAGTCTTTCGCCAATGGTCTCGTAATCGTGACCATCAACATATTTCCAGGTGAGGGCCAACCGCATTTCGTCGGGGAGACTTTCGAGCCATTCTCGTGACTCAGATTCTCCAGCCTCGGTGAAGTCATCCGCCTCAGATCTTGTTTGAGCCCTGAGTAACAACTCGTGACGGGCTTCCTCAAGAACAACAGTTTTTCGTTGGCGGCGTTCGATCCAGCGATGGGCACGGTTACGTACCAGCCGGGTAAGCCAGCCAAAGAACGCCTGCGGTTCTCTGATCTTGGGTAAGGACTTCCACAGATGAAGCATCGCTTCTTGTGCGAGATCTTCGGCATCTTCTCGACCGACTTTTCTTCGAGCCATTCCTAGGACTAGTGGAGCAATTCGTTCTGCCAATTCGGTAAACGCTGATACATCACCTGCCATCGCCTGGCGGACGAGAGCGATTTCTTCGCTCTCACCGGCAGTGGCATCTCGATCAGGTTTATTCTCGGCAGAACACATGGCTTCTCCAACACGTCCAATGGAGGCATGCACCCTCCATCAGCTCGGGACTCTCGGTCAAGATCGGGCCAGAAGACCCTCGTGAGGAGTATAACACGCTGACCGGATTCGACCGGTTTGCTCCTCTTCTCTGTGACCACACCTGTGGACGTCAATGGCCTCTCAGGCCCGGATGAGGGTGCTGGGAGGGGTTTCTCGGAGACTCTCCATCTCCACCCCATCAGTACCGTTCCGAGATCAGAGTTCGGAAGGATATCAGGAACTAAATTCAGCGCTAAATATCTCCAGAGCTCGTTCAATAGCAGAATCGTCAATTTGACGATGAACGACGGCTCTGAGGCCTCTTTCGCCGATATCGAAGAGTTTGACTCCTTTTTCTGCCAGGGAGGACGCATGGTTTTGATAGTCTTCCGGGCTGGCTCCTTCCCGACACATGAACAGAATGTTCGATTGGATCGGAGCAGGATTCACTGTAATTCCCGGAAGTGCCGCGAGTCCCTCGGCAAGTCTCTGGCATCGTTGGTGGTCTTCTGCGAGGCGTGCGGTGCCTTCCTTCAGAGCGAGCAGCCCTGCCGCGGCGAGAACTCCAGCCTGTCTCATTCCTCCGCCCAGCAATTTCCTTAATCGACGAGCCTCTGCGATCGTATTTTTGTCGGCACACAGCATCGACCCGACGGGGCAGGACAATCCTTTGGAAAGACAAAAGGAAACAGAATCGAAATCTTTCACGATTTCTTTGACAGGTGTATTGAGAGCGACTTCGGCATGAAAAAGCCGGGCCCCATCCAGATGGAGTTTGAGGTTGTATTTTCGGGTTGCTTCTACGATGGGAGCGACTTGCGTTGGAGTCAGGACCAGTCCACCACACATATTGTGGGTGTTTTCCAAACATACCAAAGAGGTCACCGGTTGATGCGGATCATCTGGCCTGATGCGTGCATGAATATCAGCGACATCGATGCACCCGTTCACTGAGGTGAGCGGTCTGGGGTGAACACCCCAGAGACGCGCAGAACCACCCGCTTCGTAAAGATAGATATGACTATCTTCCAGAAGAAGCATCTCATCGCCAGGTCGGGTTTGCGCGCCGATAGCGATGCTGTTTGCCATCGTCCCTGAGGGGACAAAAATGGCGTCTTCTTTACCGAGACGAAGAGCACTTTCCTTCTCCAGTTGATTGACGGTGGGGTCTTCACCCATGACGTCATCTCCGAGCGGGGCGGATCTCATGGCATCGAGCATGGCTTCCGTGGGGTGTGTTACCGTGTCTGGACGTAGGTCTATCGAATCCATAGGTCTCCAATTCGAGGGCGGTTTCCCTGTGCACCTCGTCCGTGCATGATACCGGGGATGCGGATATCATCCGCCTTTCCGCAGAAAATTCCAGCAAGACGACTCTGGTTATGAAAGAGAGCTATCTGTGAAACTCGACGATAAGGTCTGCTACTGCTTTCATGTTTCCATGAGAAAACTGGTCAATTTCACACGCCAAACTAAACCCGTGAAACCGTCGCAGTTATCCCAATGCTTCGGTGCCGGAACAGGGTGTGGTTGGTGTGTCCCGTTTCTTGAAAGAATCCACGAAAACATTACGGGTGAAAACGGGGATGTGGAGAGCACATTTGGAATGAGTGCGGGTGAGTATTCTCGTCGTCGTAGTGCCTACAGAGGCGAGGATACGAAGAGTGATTCCAAGGCGGATGAATAAATCGTACTGAAATGCATGTCTAATGCCATCGATGGGAATGTGTTCACGAGTCGAAGTTTATGTGACAAGCCCGCATGGAGAAAAATACGAACTCATATCCATCATTCAGCGGGGTCGGGGATCTGTTTAAGTTTTCGATTGATGGCATCAATCTGGATCCGCAATTCGACAATGCGACGAGGATAACGACTCAGGGTCGTGGTTCGGTCACTCTCGGATGAGCCTAGTTCGACGTTTAACTTCTTTTCGAGAAGTTCAAGTTCGGTCTCCAAGGCTTCTCGCTCGGTCGTTAATTCTTTGCGTACCCGTTCATTCTTACGACGCTCTTCTTCCCGCTTCTTCTTACCAAAGAAACCGAAGATCATAGCGACTCCTATCCTCGAAGGATTTTAGGCTCGATCTCGAACTCCTGAAACGGCAGGGGACTTCGAGATCAAAATTCATCTGTGAATCAAAATAACCATCTTGGGGAGAACAGTAAACAACCGATTGATTCCAACGGTCGGTGAACTGACGGAAAAGACTACAGGATTGCGGAAATGACCACTCCTGAGTCGATTACTTATCGTCCATTCGGCGGACCAATTCCCCAAGTACAGCTTTGAGATAGGTGCCTGGGCAACCCGTCTCTTTCAGATCCCCATGACCAAAAATTTTACTAGGAGGGATTTTGTAGAGGGTTCGAAGGTCTTCTATCAGTTGCTGAAGGCTTCGGACTTGAGCAGTACTCGGTCGAATTTTGTCAAAATTTCCGATTAGGGCCACGCCAATATTACCGCGATTGAGAGAGTGATTTCCCGCATGGGCTCCCTGATAGTTCATCGGGCGGCCCTCCCAGATTCGTCCGTCTTTGCTGATGAGGTAGTGATAGCCGATGTCTCCCCAATCGAGATTGTTTTGGCAGTATCCCTGCAATCTCTGCAGGTACTCACGGGGATTACTCTCGCCGAGAGATTCAAGATTAGATTGATCCGCAGTGTGATGCACTGTGAGACGGAAAGGACGAGTCATCGGATTCACTGATGATTTACGAACAGGCTTTGCTGACCATTGATTTCGTTTGTACAACCGGATTCGGCTTCTGGGCGGAGTCAGTTTCTTTGATGTGGAAATGATCGTCGTTTTTTCGGGGAGCGGAGGTCCAGAAGATTTTTCGATGGTTGGGCGAGGGATCGACCAAATTCCGGAGTACTCCGGAAAGTTAGCAGCACCCATGGCTTCCCTGTAAAGAGTTGGAACCTTATCACCCAATTCATCCAGGGTTCTAACAATCATAAATGCTGCCCGGGCTCGAAGGTCTCGTCGAGTCAGCCTGTCAAAGGCACTTTCTAATTGGTTGAGTGCGCTGTTGACGGATTTTTTTCTCAGTAGAACTTCACCGAGATAAAGTTGTGCACGTGCTCGGATTTTACCTTCGGGAAGAAGCTTTCGAGCTTTATCGAGATGTCGATAAGCTTCATCGAAATTTTTCTCGGCCAGTGCGCAACGACCCAAACCTAGGCGGGCTTGTCCGCGGATGGAATTGGGTTGCTCCGGACTGGCATAGGGTTCTAGCTGACGACGAGCCTGGGCTATTCTTCGTGAGTCGATCAACTGTTCGATATTTTCGAAGGGGACTGTCACCGGGGCGGCGAGTCGTGGATCGGGGCCACCGCCACAACCACTCACTAAGAATGGAAGAATGAGCAGAATGAGCGTTCTATACCCGCCCACAGGATACTGCTTATAAATGGCGGATAATTTCTGGGGAGCAAGGTTGGAAGCAATTTCGAGATCACGGGTGGAGTGACCAATAAAGAACTTCAGTGTGCTGTTGTCGGCCAAAAAATCACCGTGTCTTCCCCATTGAGGCGAGTGCCTCCGCACCATACCGGAACAGCGTCAAATTGCCAAATAGATCATTAATTCGGGGGCGGCACTGCTTCGAAGGGCTGTTGCTGGAAAGAATGTTAGGTATATGTTAGGTTCTGAAGCCCAGATCCATTTTGAGAACAGGAGACCTCTATGAATCAAAACCCCAGCTCGGATGCTTCCATATATGACGCTGATGAAGCGATCTCTTCTACTTCTGGCTTTACGGTCAACAGTGTGCCAAGAAACGGCTCAGCTCCGACTCCTCTGGAGGTTCTTCACGGTGTAGAAGCGCGGATGGGATCCGCGGAAGAATTAGTCTCGAGATACGCAATTCCTGCTCGGGATGCAGAGTTTGCTCAGACGATCCCGGACCTGGATCCTCAGATCATCGATCACCTCAAGGCTTCGGGGACTTGGCCTCTCTATCGACACCAAGCGCGTTCATTGACCAAGAGTTTATCAGGAAACGATGTGGTGATTGCGTCTTCTACTGCAAGTGGAAAGACCCTCTGTTGCACTCTTCCTGTGATCGATGCCATGGTCAAAGAACCGGGTGCACATGCTTTGCTACTGTACCCGACGAAGGCCTTATCACAGGATCAACATCGACATCTCAGAGGTTTGATCGATGGTATCGGTCTCTCCCTTGAGACTGGTATTTATGATGGCGACACGGAGCCGACTTTGAGAAGACGTTTACGGAGGTCGGGAAGAATCATTCTGACGAACCCAGACATGCTCCACGCATCAGTTCTTCCAAATCATGGTGGCTGGGGAGCATTTTTTGCGAACTTGAGATATGTCGTCATCGATGAAGTTCACACATTGAGAGGTATCTTTGGATCTCATGTCGCCAGTGTACTGAGAAGACTTCGAAGGATTTGCCAGCATCATGGATCTGACCCCACTTTTATTGCTGCGAGTGCAACGATCCAGAATCCAGGAGAGCATGTTTCACGATTGATTGGTAGAGATGTCGAAGTGATCGAGGACGACGGCTCTCCCAGGGGCCATAAGGAAGTGGTTTTGTGGAATCCTCCCGTCATAGAAAAGCCGGACGGGACTTTGGCCCGAAGAGGACCGACTTCTGTCGCCGTCAAACTTCTACCAGAATTGGTTCGACGTGGATTGAGAACCATCTGTTTTGCCAGAACTCGAAACAGCGTGGAGTTGATCCTGAGGTATATCCGGGAACGTGCGAAGGGGGCTAGAGACAGAGAGGAGGTTGCGGATCGTATCGAACCCTATCGTTCTGGATACCTCCCGTCAGAACGTCGACAGACTGAAGCGTCTCTCTTTGATGGGCAATTGGGGGGGGGCGTTTCCACCAGTGCATTGGAAGTCGGAATCGATGTGGGAGGTTTGGATGGTTGCATCATTGTGGGGTGGCCTGGAAGCGTCTGTTCATTCATGCAGCAAGCTGGGCGAGCAGGACGGCGACAGGGAGAATCCTTGGTCTTTCTCATCGCAGGTCAGGATCCCATCGATCAGTGGTTTGTTCGTCATCCAGAAAGCTTACATGAGAGTTCTCCCGAGAATGCGGTCATCGAGACCGACAACCCTTATATCGTTGCCCGGCATCTGATCTGTGCAGCCTATGAATTGCCATTGAGTGGAGAAGATAGTGATTTGTTGGGCGATGATCTGACAGCGATGTGTACTGTTCTTCAGGAAGAAAAAAGACTGCGCGAAGAAGGTGGAGCCTGGTATTTGGCGAGAGAGGAGTACCCAGCGACTCAAGTCAAGTTACGTACTGCAAGTGAAGAAAATTTCACGATTCTAGAGTTGGGGCCGGAAAACGTCATCGGTGAACTGGATTATGTCGCCGCTATGCTCAGTTTGTATGAAGGTGCGATTTATATCCACAGAGCAGAAACGTTTATTGTCGAGGAGATGGACCACGTCAATTGCCTGGTCAAAATTCGTAGGACAAAAACAGGGTACTACACTCAGGTTTTGACACAGAAAAAAGTGACGGTGACGGAAGAATGGTCACACCGAGAAGTTCCAGGTGCAGGATCTCG
The DNA here is from genome assembly GCA_009937185.1 of Planctomycetia bacterium. Taxonomy (GTDB): domain Bacteria; phylum Planctomycetota; class UBA8108; order UBA1146; family UBA1146; genus UBA12191. Next base: position 22,081 of record JAACCY010000210.1, on the reverse strand, counting down.
ACTTGCTGAAGTTGAAGTTCGAACGCGACTCACGGGATATAAAAAAGTGCGTTTTCATTCGACTGAAAATATAGGGTATGGCGAAGTTCATCTTCCTCCATTGGAATTGGATACCGTCAGCCATGAGATTTCTCTCAATCGAGACACGGTTCTTCAATCTGAACGATTTGGGACAGCCTTTTTGCGATCTGGTATGCATGGAGTGGCTCGACTATTCCGTGATTTACTCGCGATGCGGGCTATGTGTGATCCGGGCGACATCGATCATCATGTCGATGATAATTTGATTCATATTTTCGACCTTTACCCGGGAGGTATCGGATACTCAGAGTTAGGTCATGAGTTGCATCTCTCGATTATGTCGGATGTTCTTGAAGCAGTGACAGAGTGCCCTTGTGCCGCAGGTTGTCCAGCATGTGTTCTTCCAGGAGCGTCACGGATTGAATCGGCTCTTGAAGCGGAAGTCCTTGAGTATCCTTTTCCTAAGGAAGCAACACGGTGGTTGTTGCATCGATTATTAGGGAAGGAGTCATACGAGCCCCATCTGGAAGGGATCCCGGCCCCTTGCGAGAACCCCATGATTCCTGTGCCCCCTTTGCTGGATGAACGGGTGGAAAGAAAAATACGAAAAGTGGCCCGTCTCACATCTCGTCGGGGGAGGCAGCGATGAAGCGATCTGCTTCTGAACGAGTACGCCGCATGATTCGCAAGTCAGAAAGTCGAAGGCCGAAGACGCGTCGTTGTCCGACAATCCCTCCGGAAGTCGATGAACAGATCAAAGGAGAAATTCCGGAGGAGGTATTGTCCGCGACATCAGAGGGCACCCTTTTCCTAGACCTTGAAACCACAGGCTTGATGGCACATCGGTCACTGACAGCGATGATCGGAATTCTTTATCGAAGAAACGACACTTTGAGACTCCGGCAATGGTATTCAGGTGACGTCTCTACAGAAAGAAAACAACTCGCTCGACTTTATAAGTTGCTGGCATCTTTTCAAACGGTGGTGACTTACAACGGGGACGGATTTGATCTGCCCTTTTTGAGACACCGTGCACAGTGGCATGGTTTGGAAACCGAGAATGAGCCACAATCTATCGATCTCTTGCCTATCATTCGTCGGCACTATAAAAAAAAGTGGCCCAATTGCCGGTTGGTGACCGCAGAAGAGAGGTTGTTGGGAATACCTCGCTCCGCAGACGATGTTCCAGGATCGGAAGCTCCTTTAAGATTTCAGGATCTTCGAGAGGGGTCTCCGCTCGAAGTGATTACTCCGATTTATATCCACAATCGTAGAGATCTGATCTCCCTCGTGTCATTGCATCATCGATTAGTGGCTCCGATACTCATGGGGGAATGAGAACGAACAAGGAGACTCCCCATCGAAGTGAGTTGGATGAAATGCTTTTAGAGTTGACTGATCGTATCGCGCCAGGGTGTTGTCTGATCGCAACACCCTTCCTGAAAATAAAGGACGACCCTATGTTTGCTAGGTCGGTCGTTCTCATTACTGATCACGATCCACTCGAAGGAGCGATGGGCTTGATTCTGAATCGTCCTGCAAGGCAGTCGTTTCAAGAAATCTTCCCTGATGCTCACACCTTCCTGAATATAGAAGCGCCTGTTGTTGTGGGGGGGCCTGTTGAGCAAGTTGTTGGCTACTCCCTGATTACGGTCAATGATGAATTTGATGCAGTTGAAACTCTCCCGTCTTCGTTTCTTCAAGTCTCCCCAGGAGTTTACCGATCCCATCCGGATGAAGTTTTTAAATCCCAAGAAGAGGGTTTGATATCTGACGATCAGGTGAGGTATTTTTGTGGCGCATCAGGATGGGAAAAAAACCAGCTGGAATCAGAATTAGAACATGGTGCGTGGATTTTGATTTCAGGACTGGCACACCGCTGTATGCAGTGGGAGGTGAAGGATGTTTGGCGAAATAGCCTTCGCTGTCTCCCGGATCCTGTCTTTCAGTTATGGTCGATGCTCCCTCATTATCCGGAACATAACTAAGCGTGTCTCTAGGGACTTAAAAACCGTATTCGGCTAATGAAGCGGGGCACCTTTCCTGAATGGAAAGGTGCCCCGCAGTTGTTTATCTGTCGACAATGTCGAAACCGTAAACTTACTCGATGCTGGCCTTGACGAGGACGAGTGGTTCACTGGTTGCACCCTGTCCTGATCCACGAGATTCCAGAGCTTCCAGTGTAGGATCTCCAGCAACAACGACTCCGTAGACGGTGTGATTGTCGTTCAAATGTGGAGTAGGGGTGAACGTGAGGAAGAACTGGCTTCCATCCGTATTCGGTCCAGCATTTGCCATTGAAAGTACGCCACGACGGTCATGCCGTGCATTCGGAGAGAACTCTCCAGCAAATCGATACCCGGGACCTCCCATGCCAGTTCCTTCAGGACAGCCACCTTGAGCCATGAAGCCTGTGATCACGCGGTGAAAACTCAGTTCGTCGTAGAAACCCAGTTCTGTGAGATACATGGTGTTTCTCACATGGTTGGGGGCCACGTCAGGCATCAGTTGAATTTTGATGGTGCCATGATTGGTTTCTAAAACCCAAAAAAGTTCTGCACCTTCCTCAAGTTCTGTTTGTGGGAACATGGGAAGGGAGGTTCTCCAGCCATCGACCTCGGTGTTAATTTCACCTGAACTTTTCAGAGCTTCTACGGCCTCACGCATGGAGTGGATTGATTTTTCAGAGGTACTCATTATTGACCTTCTTTCGGGACCTTTGTTGTTTTTTTTGCAGCCACGACAGTGATGGTGGCTTTGTTAATTTTCAATTCTTCGGAAGGGCGACCACCCCGACTGCCAGAAGCCTCAAGAGCTTTGAGAGTGCTCTCGCCAGAGATCATCTTACCGAAAATGGTATGTTTTCCGTCGAGCCATGGAGTTGGAACAAAGGTAAGGAAGAATTGACTTCCGTCAGTTCCTGGACCTGAATTGGCCATCGACAAGAGTCCATTTGTTGTGTGCTTTACATCAGCGGCGTATTCCCCGTCGAATCGGTAACCCGGGTTACCACGGCCACTGCCTTGTGGACAACCGCCCTGAGCCATGAAACCTGTAATGACTCTGTGGAATTTCAGGTCGTCGAAAAAACCTAATTCAGTGAGGTAAATAAAGTTTGCGACATGATTTGGAGCGACAGAGGGCAGGAACTGGACTTTGATATCGCCTTTATTGGTGGCAAGGTTCCAAATGTACGTTGTTCCGTCTGTGAACTTCGTCGTTGGGAATTTAGGGAGGCGACTTTTCCAGCCTGCCACTTCCTTATTAATTTTTTTGTCTGCGACATTCTTATTGATGAAGGCCTGAACGCTGGCGATAGCGGGGGCCGGGACGACTTTGGCTTTCTTTACTTTCTCTTTTTCCTGACCACCTTCGTCTTGAGCAAAGGTGGAGAGTGGCGTGAGGTATGCCAAAATCAAAATGAGGAATGAACAGCACAACCGGGAGATTTCCTGAGTTTTGCTCATCAGTATTCTCGCTTTCCTTTGTGAAAATTTATCGTTACCAAATTCGTAAAAGGCCTTCAAACGATGGCACTTTCAAGAGTTTCAATTTCTTCCCTGACCATTTCGATCAGTTCGGAGAGATTATCATAAGAGAAATCGAAGCGGGTACCCGTTTCCTTGTAGAGCTGTGGCAGGGTCACGGTGTTGCCCTTAGATAGCCCGTTACGATACAAACGTATTGCTTCGTCAGGATCGTTCCGATGATTTCTCCAAACTTGTAAAGCACCTAATTGCGCAATGGCGTATTCCACGTAGTAGAAGGGGACGCCAAAGAGGTGAGATTGTCTCATCCAGCGGTGTGCTCTGATTTCTTCAATACCTGTCCAGTCCATTTGACCCGTTCCAAAGCGGTCCATGATACCTAGCCAGGTTTGGCGACGTTCATCGCGGGAGTGCCCCGGATTCGTGTAGAGCCAGTGCTGGAATGAATCGATCATGGCCACCCAAGGGAACAGGCTGATGATACCTTCCAAGTGATCGATACGAGCCCTTGTCACTTCTTCACCCTCACCGTAGAAAACGTCGAGGTGAGGTGCGCCGAGAAGTTCCATCGCCATCGATGCCACTTCGCAATATTCAATCGGAGCGTGTCGATTGGCAATCAAAGTGTGATCACGAGCCTCAATCGAATGGAAAGCATGCCCACCCTCGTGGAGAAGAGTTTCAACATCTCCCTGCTTGCCGGCAGCATTCATGAAAATGAAAGGTTTGCGTATCTCGTGGTATGTGGCCTGGTAACCACCAGGTGCTTTTCCTTTACGTGAATCGAGATCCAGCAAATCTCCATCGATCAGGATATTAAACATGTCTTCCAGATCTGGGTGAACCTTGCCGAAAATCTGGCGGCAACCATCAATCAATGGGGTGCCCTTTTCGAGGGGTCTAAGTGGAGACCTACCCATGGGATCTACAGCCGTATCCCAAGGCCTCAGTTTTTCGAGACCCATCTGTTCTCTGCGTCTTTCCAAGCGATCCTTGATCAGTGGCATGACCACTTTTTCGATGGACTCATGGAACTGGAGACATTCTTCCGGTCCGTAGTCAAAGCGTTCCAACTGACGAAAACGAAGAGATCGATAATTGTCTAACCCGCAGTTGACAGCCATTTGCTGTCGAAGATCAAGTTGACGATCGAAGATGGTTTGAATCTGATCTTGATCTTGAAGAATACGATCGTTCACAGCACGGAATGCTTGTTCACGTCGGTCTCTGTCAGTTTCTTCTAAAATTCGTCCCATGTAGGGAAGCGTTCTTGTCTCGCCATCGAATTCAACAGTCATTGCGCCAATGACTTCGTCGTATTTTGCGTCTAATTCTTTCTCTTCAGTTTGTAGAGGAATGTTTTCCTCACGGAAGAGCTCGACGCTATTGCGAACGGACTGAATCCACATGCCAAACTCAGCGGTATCGAGTTCACTGAGGGCTGGGGAATCGATGAACTTTCGATCCATATCAAAGCTGATCTTTTTCAAGCCCGGTGCGATATCTTTGAGCCACTCCATGAATCGAGCTTTGACATCCGGATCTTCAGTGAAGCAAGTATTCTTGACGTACCGCCTAGAGCTTTCCTCTGCGATGACGGAATCAACTTCACTCCAGTCTCGGCACCACTGTTCAAGAAGATCTTTTGTCGAGAGGTCTCTTTCGAGAAGGCCTTTGTAGATCTTTTCAATAGCCTCGAAGCTGCTGGCGGTGAAATCCGCTGGCAGAAATTGTCTTGGGTATGTTGAATCACTCATGGTCTGATTTCCCTTCCGGTTACAAAACGGCCGGTTGCCCATGGGAACCGGAAGAGAGATTCTAACCTCTGGTTACGTGGAGACCAATGACACCTGAGGAAAGGGGAGAGTAACGTGCTCAAATATGAAGGAGTACGGGGTCGTGTGCAGATTGTAGATCACACCTCGGAATTGCTCGCCAATAATGCTCTCGGTGATCCTCCTGTTCGTAGGGTCGCTGTATGGACACCCCCAGGATATGAGGGGAATGGTGAGAGTCGATATCCGACGATCTATTATCTCGCCAGTTTTACCTCGAGTGGGCTGAAGGCTCTCAACTGGGATGGGTTCAGCGAAAATATTGTGGAGCGACTCGATCGGCTCGTTGGCAGTGGAAAGATGGCTCCCACAATCGTGGTGATGCCAGATGGTTTTACCTCTTTGGGGGGGAATCAGTACATCGATTCTCCGGCTGTGGGGCCATGGGCGAGTTACCTCACCAAAGAACTGGTACCTTTTGTCGATAAAAATTGGAGGACTCTGGATGCTTGTGAGCACCGGGGTGTCTTTGGATATTCTTCTGGGGGATACGGTGCACTTGTTCATGGGATGCTTCATCCCGATGTTTGGGGAGGGATTGCATGCCATAGCGGTGACATGTACTTCCCTTATGCATGCCTTCCCGATTTTCCTATGGCGATCGATACTCTAAGAAGATTTGAAGGAAACCCGGCAGCCTTCCTTAAAAAAATGAGAACGAAAATCAAACTACGAGGAAGCGATATCATGACGCTCATGATTCTCGCACTCGCTGCCTTTTACGACCCTGACCTCGAAAACCCTGATCGTATTCAGTTACCCTTTGATGCTCGGACGGGGGAATTAATCGATGAGCGTTGGCAGCAATGGCTTCGTTGGGACCCCATAAAAATGGCAGAAGAACACGTCGATAATTTGAAAAAGTTAAAATGCCTCTTTTTCGATTGTGGTTCTAGGGATCAGTATCGCTTACATCATGGAGCTCGAATCTTAGCTCAGCGATTCGAGGACCTCGGTGTTCCTCATCGATATGAAGAGTTCGATGACGATCACTCGTCGATTCAATATCGTTATGATGTTTCTCTCCCATTACTCGCGGACACACTATCCTAATGCGATAGCGTCAGCAGAAATGTAATCGAAAAAAAAGAGCCCCTGTCGGTAACCGGCAGGGGCTCTTTTCATTTTTTCGTTGTCGTGTGACCTGATTAGCAGCCTTCGAATTCCTGGCAGATCAAGTTGTCGACGGTGTCATCTGTTCCGCAAGTGCCCGTGGGAGCAGGCATTTGAGGTCCTCCTTCAAACAGGAAGGAGAGCATGTAAATGGCGTCTGAAATGTCTACAGATCCATCGTCATTGGCATCGAGAGCGTCGAGGCAAAGACTGGGTTCTTGACCAGGTGCGAATTGCAAGATGAGGTGCTGACTCACATCCACGATGTTGATGTCCCCATCAGGAACGACATCGCCCCGTATGAAATCGGATCCAGTTCCGCTGAGATCTGCGGAAAGCATCGTGATCACACCCGAGTCACGTCCAATGACATAACTAACCGGGAAGCCAAATGGTCCCGATTCGGTGCCGTCGAGTCCGTGAATGTCTCCAGAATTAACAGAGGGTGTTAGATCAAAACCAAGACCGACGGCGGCTCCGCCCACCAAACGTTCTAGGCGAGTGACTCCACCTGAAGAGAGAGATCCATAGGCAAGGTCAAACACGAGTGTGCTGCCACCTCGTATTGCTATTCCGCCAAAGAAAACAGTAGGACTGGTTCGCGTGGGTATCTCTGCGGGATGAACCTCCACGATACCGTCTGTGGAAATGGTCAAAATCTGTTGTGTGGACAGGTTCACCGTCAGGTATTTACCCAGAGTCGGTGAATATGTTAGACCGCTGAGAAGTTGTCCTGGGGCAACGTTCAACGACGAAGCGGAGACTTCTGCTCCAGCGAGATCTGTGATCCGGAAATCTGCGTTCTCGGTGAGCCATGCCAACTGATCCGTATCTGAATTCCAAGCGATGCCCGAGAGAGTTTGGCTACTGGAGAAGGGTCCAGGAATAGCAACTCCAGTGGGGGTGAGATCTTTTTGGTAGGACCAAGCGCTGAGGCCGGAGCTGTCAGCGACCAGCAACTGATCGGTTGATTCCACGACTGCTACGCCACCGGGCGTTGAGCCAGAGTGAGCCACTGCACCGAGGAATCTACCGAAGCCTGCGACCACTTCACAGGTTGCAGCTGGAAGTCCGTCAGGGGATCCAGCAGGGGTCGGTATCACTTCGTAGGCGTATGTTCCGGGGTCGACATCCATATCCACATAGGAGTCTACTCCTGCACCGAGGACGGCGATTTCAGTACCACCTCGGAGAACGCGGATAGTGTCGTATGTGATGGGATTCGTCCAGCTCAGGGTGACATCATTATTGTTGTCAGCAGAGCAGGCAATGTCTGTAATCGAGGGTGCTAAAGGAGTGGGAACCGGGACTTCGACCACTGTTCCATTGGTGAGATCGAGGAGATAGTTACTCGGACCTCCGTAGGACCCGAAGGGAGTCCAAGCAATACCCGTGACCCAGCCACTCATGTTATTGAGGCTGGCCAACGGAAAGGAGAGTCCTTGTACTTCGCCAGTTACAGAGACGCGCTCGACCTTATTGGTGCGATTGGCTGCAGGGGATCCGACAGGGAGATCTAAGAAGAATTCTAGAGTATTCAAATCCTGAACGACTGTGAGGCCGAGACCAAATGCGCCAGCTGCTGAGCCATCTTGTTCGGGGTTTCCGAAAGTTTGTCCCGTGAACGTCCCGTCAGGCTGAAGTTCATGGTAGGTGTCGTTCTCAAAATCATTGGTCCAGAAACTATTGGTGCTGGGGAACCAGGCGAGTCCTGTCAGACTTGTTACGCCGGCTGGAAGGTTCAGCGGAGTTTCAGAAATCAGACTTCCACCTAAACTCGAAACCACCAACAAGTCGTTGCCTTGATCATTGATAATCCAGTAGAGATTATTGTCGATCCCCGACCAAGCAAGACCCAGGTATGTTGCGGGTCCTTTTGGAGCGGCCTGAGCGATAGGTATGATGGTAATATCCTGTCCTGAGAAGCGATAGAAAACGCCACTGAGGTAATCTGCGACAAAAAGATCTCCTGTGCCGACATTGATCGTCGTCGCAAAGGGAAGGTCGCCAGGAAAGGTTCCTGATTGAAGAATGCAGGTTCCGTATGTGGGGGCTGCGGGGTTACAAAATATTTGTCCCTCAACCTTCCCTGGAAGAGAACCCAAGAGCACGAAGCATGTGATCAGCGCTAACCAAAGAGCAGGGCGCGCTCCAGTAGCTTGAGAACCAATAATCGAATCATTGAATGACTTCATCTGACATTCTTTCCTCGAGCTGACCTCGCAAAAGGCCCCGCATGCGGACAGTGTCCGAAGCGGAAATGGGTGGTGGTTCATATCTTCAGCGACCATAGGGTCCGATAACACTCACACCAACAAAATTCAGGGGGTAGGTTCATCAAAGAAACAGATCGGAATTAGGAGTTATATCGCCTCAATGAAGGGGCGTAACCCAGTCTCTGAAACCCCGAATTGAGGGGATCACAAATGAACTACCTACATGAATTCTAGCCGGGGAAGGCCTCATGTCAATCAACACAGCCTTGAGAAGGATTATCTGGGCAATTGCTGGGGAATAGTTACCGGATGAGGGTTATCCACCTGAGTTGCGAGAGAACTCCCGGTTTTCGAAGTGCTTGCCGACGGCTCTTCGAGCTCGGACAAGGGCATCTGCCACCGCCTGCTGGGTCACCTTTAATCGATCCGCAATCTCCTGTTGTTGGAGTGATTCACGATAATACAACTGAACCACTTGCTGCTGGCGGGGGGTCAGAAGGTGAATATTGTCCAGCAGAACGTTCACAGTTCGTATTCCCATATAGAGTCTGGGGAGGTCTTCGGCGTCTACCCGACCTTTTTCCATACTCGGAATCACATTTTCAATCAGATCACAGACTTTGAGGCACTGGGAGAAGATCGGGCAGCGAGAACAGACGGGACCGTAGGCCCCGGGGGTCAAACTCTCGTTTCCTGTGATACCAGGAGGTAATCCTGCACCCGTGATCGACATTTCTTTCAAACCGTCCGTTTCGTGACCTGTAGAGTGGAATCAGGCTCGGGGGCCTATTTTCTATTCCACTCGTAAGGAAGCATACCCCGAACTGGCGAGATCGACACCCCCAGATTGACGGTGGTTTGCAGATGGACGGTGGTGGGGTCAAGGCCGTCTGAAAAGAGGACACCCCCCGCCGGCATTGCCGGCGGGGGTTGTATCTTTCGAACTTTCGGAAAGCGTCAGCCCTAGTAGGGGGATGCGATGCAATCCAGAGTATCGTCGGTCGGATCGAGTCCTGCATCCGGGTAGTTATTCGCCGGCGGCATGCTGGGCATTCCTTCGGCATGCAGGTAGTAGAAGATCATCAGCATGGCGTCGCCAATGGTGACCAAACCGTTGTCATCGAAGTCTGCAGAGTCGAAGCAAGTCGGCTCCTGTCCGCCGATGAAGAGCCAGTTCAAGACCCAGATACCGTCTGCGATGTCACAGTTGGTATCACCGTTGGCATCACCTCGGAGGAATCGCTCCACATGTCCGGCACAAGTTGTCGAGGTGGTTACCCCGTCAGCATGATCACCGTAAATCACGTAGGAGTAGTCACCCTCCACCGGGACGATGTCCTGGTAGCTTGTGGCGTTCCCTGAAATCGAGGCATGCAGTACACCGTTGCGTTCGATATGAATCGTGGTGTAGCTGGCTTGGTTTTCCCAACTCAGATTGACCGGAGCACCATAGAAAGTGCACGCCAAGTTGATCGGTGGAGGCAAGATGGTGACCGAACATGTGAGTCCGGCTGTCTCCGAAGTACCGATTCTTGCGACGATCTCGTAGTTGTAAGTGCCGGCGTCCAGAGGGAAGTCTGTGAAGAACTCGGTGCCACCATTGGCAGAGCCGATCTTGTCACCATTTCTGTAGACAGCAATCGCATCATAGGTTTCGCCATTCGTCCAACTCAGGTTGTTGCCGTCACCAATGGTGGAGCAACTGAAGCCCGAAAGTGGAACCGGAACAACAATAGAGCAAGAAGTGGCAGGTGAGGTGCCGTCGGCACTCCTGTTGACCACTGAATACTCATAAGTTCCCGATCCGGGAGTATCGGTGTAACTGGTCGAGGATCCACCCAGAGAGTCGATCAGGTTTCCATCACGATAGATATCCACCGCAATACCAGCAGCCGGGAGATCCCAGCTCATCTGGACTTGAGCTCCATTCGAGAGCGTGCAAGAGAGATTCTCCGGAGTGGAGGGCACATCGACAGTACAGCTGGTGGGATCACTTTCAATGGATCCAGCAGCAGCGACCAAGGTGTAAGTATGTGCACCATGGGCCTGGGAATCACTGTCATGGTAGGAAGTGGCATCACCCGGGAGCAGTGCCAAGAAGTTGCCATCGCGACTGAGGGAGATCGACGCGTAGGTGTCATTGTTACTCCAGGAGAGATCTACCTCACCTGCAGTGACGGAGCATGCTAGGCCAGTGGTTGGAGCCAGTTCATGAAGAACTGAACAATCAAATGTTCCACTAGTTGTTGAGTCAGTTTCTACACTCGCAGTAATTGAGTAGGTATGGTTACCCGTCGCTGCCGAATCATCGACAAAGGTGTTGGTGCCTCCATTGAGAAGTGCCAACTTCACGCCATCTCTTTCGAGAAGGATTGATTCGTAGGTGTCATTGTTGTTCCAAGACAGACTGACGAGACCTGCTGCTGAGCCGCAAGAGAATCCGCTCGGATTCGCAAGGACTCGTGCTGATGTACAGGTTGTCGCACTGGTACTGGCACCAATCGTGTTTGTCACGCAGTAGGTGTAGTTTCCAGGTGGCACGCCGGTGTCAGAGTAGCTGGTTGCAGCTCCAGAGATGGTTGCAATCGGATTGCCATCACGTGTCACAAGTTGTTCACTCCCTGGTGCCGCAAGGGTCCAGGTCAGGGTCACTGTGTTGTCCAGTGTAGAAGAAGCCATGTCCATGGGTGTTGCCGGGACATCCACATTACATGAGGTCGGATCACTGTCGATGGATCCACCGGAAGCGACCAAGGAGTAACTTCTGGCACCGTGTGTGGCTGAAGCATCGTGGTAACTGGTGATGTCACCCGGAAGGATAGCCAGCAGGGTTCCATCGCGACTGACGGTGATAGATTCATATGTATCACCATTGGCCCAACTCAGATCAACTTCGCCACCTGTGACAGAGCATGCAAGCCCTTGTGGAGCGGTTAAGAAGTGATCGACAGTGCAATCGATGGTTGCGCTAGTACTGGGACCATTCAACGCCGTCAGCGTGTAAGTGTGGCTGCCCACAGTAGCGGAGTCATCAGTGTAGGAGGTGCTGTCTCCATCAAGAATCGTCAACAAATCGCCGTCTCTGTTCAAGGTGAGCGTGGCGTAGGTGTCATTGTTTTCCCAGGATAAGTTGACGTATCCCGCAGCAGAGCTGCATGCGAGGGCACTTGGATCTCCCAGCACATGAATGGAAGAGCAGACTGTTGGACTGGTTCCTTCTCCGATGCGCATCGTCAGGCAGTACTCATAATCACCCATGCCATTACCCGGGTCTTGATAACTCGTCGTGCCGCTGTCGAGGGTCGCAATAAGAGTATCATTGCGAGTGATATCTACTTCACTACCCGGACCGCTGTGATCCCAAGAAAGGCTGACAGTGCCTGCGAGGGCCGTCAAGCTTAGATTGGTAATAGCCGCAGGGACATCCTCGGTGCAGGAATCCGCGGTGGAATCATTTCCAAGAATGGCGCCCGAGACGGTGTAAGTTCTGTTTCCTGGGGTCACTGCAGAATCGATGTAACTGGTCTCAGTTCCACCGAGTTCTGCAATCACATTCCCGTCACGACGAAGTTCCACGGTCTCGTAACTGTCGTTATTGGTCCATGAAAGAGCAACATCTCCAGAAATGGATACGCATGAAAGATTGGTCGGCGGGAACGGCACGATCAGAGTACAGCATGTCGAAGCACTCGTTTTTGAACCGTCGGAGTGATCGAAGACGTTGACCACGCAGTACTCATAAGTTCCGGGAGCCACACCTGCATCGGTGTATCCACCTGAATCAGGAGCGAGAGTCGCGATCAGGCTGCCGTCTCTGTAGACAACGATGCTGGTCGAGGGTTCAGTATTTTCCCATGTCAGTACCGAGTCCGTACCACCACTCAGGCTGCAAGCCAATTGGGCGGGCGGATATGGAACAGTGACTGTGCAATCGAGACTTTTAGAGACGAAATTCGCAATCTTTCCATAGACCTGATAAAGGTGAGGACCAGGCCCCGGATTCGGATCAAAGTAAGAACTGCTTGTTCCTGGGATATTGTCTTCAATGGTTCCGCCGTCACGTGTCACGATGATTTCATCATAAACACCGTTATTCGTCCATGTGATGGTCGTTTGTGCGGCATCTACAGAGCAAATGATCTCTGTGGGTGGCTCGGGGACGATAGCGTTTTTACAATTGTTAGTGCTGTAATTCGCATCGATCTCGGCCCTCACGCAATAACTGTAAACTCCGGGAAAAAGATCCGGGTCAATGTATGAGATAGTTGTTGGCGGCAATGATGCAATCTCTTCGCCGTCTCTGAACAATCTGATGGAAGTGGCTTCTGGGACTGGGGGTGACCAACTAATGATAGCGTTTGAGCCATCGAGTAGTCCCGTACTGATCGTATTGATCGGTTCTGGGATCACAGTTTCACACTCAGTCGCATCGCTCGTACTCGTGTCGAGTCTTGCTTTGAGAGAGTAATCGTATGTCGCAGGGCTGAGACCCATATCGACATACTCCATGTCATCTCCAGATACTGTCGCTAGATAGTTAGCTCCACGATAAATATCGATATCGGAGTAACTTGGAAGTGGATTTGTCCAACTCAGTCTGACTTGATCTGCTTCACCCACACATGTCAATTCTTCGGGTCTGCGGAGAACAGTGATGCCTCTCATGAGAGGATCAGTCGTTCCAAGGCGAAGTCGAGCTTTCAACATGTAGTTGCGTTCTCCGAAGGGAACTTCGTCATCTGTGTAGTTGCTCAAAGTTCCAGAGATGGTCTCTAGGAAGAGATTGTCTCTGTAGATATCAATAAAGTCGTATAACCCGCCATTAATCCAGGAAAGTTGGACGGTCTGTCCCATCGCGGAGGCCATCAGATTACTGAGAGGAACGGGTACGGAGAGGGTGCAGTCGATCCTGCCACTCTTACCGTTGAACTTGCGACCTCTGATAGACACTGTGTAGTTGTCGGGGCCAAGCGAGTCCGTTTGGTAAGATTGTGTGTTTCCTGGAAGTTGTGCTAAGACAGCAACGGGATAACTACCGTTTGTAGGTCCAAACTCAATTTCGATAAAGTCGTAGGCATCCGTATTGATCCAGTTGAAAAATACAGTGTTACCTTCAGCGCTACACGTCAGCAATTTAGGTGCTACTGGGTCAGTGACCTCGCAATAAGCGCGGACCGAAATGGCTCGGTCGTTGTCAGCCCGACCTTCGACGGAATACATGTAAGTGCCGGGTTCCAACAGAACCTCTGTGAAACTCGTTTGCCATCCTTCAAGGCTGGCCACTTCATTTCCATCACGGTAAATTTTGATGCTCTCGTATAATGTGTCAGGCCCATTACTCCAAGTTATGGTGGCCTCAACATTATTAGTTATGGGATTTGGTTCGGCTGAGCAGCTGGGATTAATCGGATTTTGCAGCACTGTAATCATGCAAGATACAGGCAATGTTTCTGTGCGATCTCCGCGTGAAACCAATTGGTAAGTGTGTCCCATGTAGTCGACGTCGATATCTGAGTAGGACACCGCTTCACCTGGAACACTGGCAATCAAAAGTCCGTCACGATAAACATCGGTTGCTGTGTAAAAGGCGTCATTATTGTCCCATGACAGGGTGACATTTCGGCCTAAAGACCTACACATAAAGTTCGAGATGGGATTCAGAACACGGATAGAACTTCCGCGCTTTTTGGTTGTGATATCTCTACGAATTCCACGAACTTCGTAAGTGTGATCTCCGTATTGAACATTCTCGTCAGTGTAGGAAGTATCTTCTCCACCAAGCGTATCAATCAGAATATCATCCTTGAATAACTCTATGACGTCATAAATGGCTCTGTTATTCCAAGTGATGTCTACAGTTTGACCGACGGCACTGGTTTGTACTTGGTTCGGTGAGCGCAGCTCATTACCGAGGTAGATGTACACGACTCCAGCATGAAGACGTCCGTAGGGGCTATCTCCGGGGGCTCCGATCATCAAATCATTGGCACGGTCATTATTAAGGTCACCAGCACCACCGACGGAGCGTCCAACGGACTGATCGTCTTTGGAGCCTAGGTATGCGCGACCTTCTTGCTGATGAAGATCAAGGACTTCGCTAGAACCAAGGTCTTGATTACCATCAATTCTGTGAGCACTTCCTTTTTCCTGTTCGAGGATCACTGTTCTTGGAATACCAATAATGTGGTCGTCCAAACCGTCTCCAGAGTGATCGTAAACGCCGTGAACAGTTTGGCCGTCTTCATCATTATCGAAGAGAGTTTTGTAGGCTGTAATACCTGGGCCACCCTGTGCAAGATTGATGAATTCGGCTCTGTCACTGGATCCACGTACAAGGTAAGCCACCGTTTGTAACGTTGTGGGATCCTGATCATGGAGCGAACGACTGAGAAGCAATTCGGAGTCGCCATCATTGTCGGCATCTCCGGCACCTGCTACAGCCTGTCCAAGTTCATGATCACCATCTGGAATTCTGATCTTTGTTCCGCTGAGTCCATAACTGGAAAGTGAATTCAGGTTTGCTTCAGCTGGAGGAACAACTCCTCCGTAAACAACCCAGGCACGGCCTGCATGAAGTCCACCATCGTCTCCATGACGTATGGAAGTGATGGCAATGTCTGCATGCCCGTCACCATCGAAATCTTCAATATCGGCAACAGAGTGACCTACATTGTGATTGTTTCCTCCGGTTTTGAAACGTGTGACGCTTGCATGACTCATCTTAAGATCGATGACAGACGGAAGAGATCCACCACGGATGAGATAAGCCGCTCCACTCGAGGAATCACCATGATCTTCTTCAGGTGCACCAATGAGGATGTCAGGATAACCATCTCCGTCGAAGTCACCAGCACCACTGACTGAGTAACCCAGTCTTCCATCTTCTTGGCCACCAATGATGGTGACACCCATGGATCCAAGAGAATCTACGGAAATCGTATCTGGAAGGTTTGGGGAACCATAGATCAGATACGCACGTCCGTTGCTGCTTTCGTCCATTCCACCACTGCCGTGGGCATCCGGAGAACCCACTAGGAAGTCGTCGAATCCGTCATTATTGACGTCACCCGCATCGGAAACTGAAAATCCGAGTTGGTCTCCTGCATGAAGACCTCTGATCTTGATCGTGGTCCCCGGTGTCGGAGTTTTGAGATCAATCTCAGTGTCCATGTTTTGTGATCCCAAAATGATGTAAGCGTGACCTCTTCGGCCATCCGATTCATTTTTTGTATCGGGAGCACCCAGGATCGCATCTTTGTATCCGTCATTATTGACGTCACCTGCTCCTGATGTTGATTTACCAAGATTAGCGTCACTGCGATTTCCAGAGACTTTGATCTGGGCAGAATCGATGAATACAGCATCTCCAGCTATGGAGATGGTTGGCAGGGCGAGTCCTATACATAGGGTCGCGACCGCGAGGAGAATCGTCAGTGGACGATGGCTTAAATATTGATACATACTTTCTCCTGGTTGGAATAAGAGAGTCAATGGACCCAAGGAAGAATCCACTCGCACTTTCAGTGCGGGGGGCACACCTCCCAAAGGCATAATCAAAAACATGACCACCAAAACGGATGGTGGGTAAATAAACTGAATACTTCACAACAATATGATTACAAACAGCCGGGTACAAGCGTTGTAAACTCAATAATCACAATCAATATTGTTCGCTGAATAGGGACACTTGGTATTCATAGGGGTAAAAAAAACAAGCCCGTGCACCAGATAAAGGTGCACGGGCTTAATACTTACGTAAGTAATTATTACCGAATTCAGGAAGTGTATGAAGCGGCTTTCGAGTCGTTTGTGACATTCATGTCATTTACGACTGAGGTAGCAATCCCACTTACGTTATTTCTGATGGCATTCGCATTGACCCAAGCAACAGCAGTTGTGGCGCAAGCTGAAGATACAGTTTTGCAACTGTAGTAAGCACAGAGACCGATGAAGAGGGGGAAGAAAGCCGGAGCAAGGGCGTTCACAATGTTGGTGCTACCGGCACTGGTAAAGAAGGCCCCCGCGGTAAACACGACACATGAGATCACAAAACCGGTTGCAAGATTTGACCAAAAGGTTCCTGCTTCGGAGATGTTGTCTACGTTTCCTGAAAAGACCTGGAATCCATTTTTCCACATACTGGCAGTGCACACTGCGAAGCAGGTGACTAAAGCTGTGGCAACCATACCTGCGAAGACGTTGACGTCGAAGTTGGTTGTAATGGAGTAGTTCGTAGCAATTGTGCACAAGGCATAAAAGCCTAAAAGACCACTGACGACGCGTGCCGTCGGAAAAATCACACTATTCACGTTTGTGGTCACATTCTGACCATTAGCAATGTTGTTCATCTCAATCCCTTTCGGTTGGTGGCCCACGGGCCCTTCGTACGGGCCTTGGCCCACGGGGACGGTCCATCCGTGCCCAATGAGTTTGTCGGCAAAGAACGGGGGGAGACTGAAGTTTTAATTTTCAAATTCTTAAAAACGAGGTCTCTGGAAAGAGAACTCTATTGCTCTAAATGGTCATTTAGAGTGTTGATATGACGATTCACGTCCAGATGTTGGGTTGCGAATTTTCGTGCATTTTTGGCCATTATTCTTCGCCTTTGGGGATCATTCGACAATCGGAGGATCGCAGAGCTCAGATCTTCAGAGGATTCTGTCGGGAGGTGAAGTCCTGCGTCTGAGGGGATCAGTTCAGGAAGGAGTCCTCTTTTACTAGTGATGACTGGAACTCCAGAGGCTAATGCTTCTCTCGCTGCCCGGCAGGTTCCATCCGAACCGGGAACCAGAAACACGAGCATATCAAATTGGCGTAATCTCTCCGGGTAGCTGGAAGGATCTATGTAACCAGGGAATCGAATACGCTCGCCTAAGCCACTCGCTGCTGCGGGCTTTTCTGCCACCTCTTCCTTATGAGTACCTCGGCCTAAGATTTCGAGAACCAAGCGTGGATCGGTTTTGGCAGCCTTGGAGAATGCATCGATCAATTCGGGGAATCTTCGATGTCTTTGCATTCGAGCGACGACGCCCACCTTTATCACATCTGTTTCCGGCAACGGATCTTTTTCAGAGTCGGAAGGTCTGAATCGATCGATGTCCGTAGGAGGCGGCATTTCCATGGTTTGCTCTGCCGCGACCTTCCATTCGATCAATCGGTCTCTAGATTTGGAGGTGGGGGCGATCCAGAGATCTGTATTTCGCTGACAGAGTCTGCCGCGGAAATCATTGGGAGGATCCAGATCGTACTGACTTTTTACGAGTACTCCTGGCCTTGATCCTTTGGCGATACTCGCTACGAGATGATCACCTTTTAAATGACAGTGAATCACATGGGGAGAATCTTCTTTTAGCCATGATCTCAGTTTTCCAATGTCTCGAAGTGTATTTTTCCAGTGGAAATGCTTCGAGAGTCTAAGGCCTTGTCGAGTATCGAGTCCTCTCTCGATGGCTATATTGAGAACAGCATTGGTATCGCCATCCGAAATCGTGCTGGGAATGAAAGTGACATCGTGACCGGCATCTTTTTGAGCAGCAGCAAGGAGAAGGGCAGGGTCTGCAGGACCGGTGAACTTATGATTTGCGAAGAGATGGAAGATTTTCAAATCTTGTCTCCTCCTTCGTCGCTACCCATTTCAACCTCTGGGGCTTTTCTAGGGGGACGCCACTCAGGACCTCTGTGATGACGAGGAAGTTCGTCGGGATCGATCCCTCTCGATCTCATTTGTCGTCGTTCCCAATAACAGGCGTACTTTAGGAAAACATAAAGCATTCCTATTCCGGCTAATACGAACCCGGCAAATCCATCTCGGAAACCTTGTCTCAATATGTACATCCTGAAGAACATCCAGGGTGCTCTGATCAGCATGCCGACAAGGGGGCTTCTCTCATTTCGAAGTTCCATCTCCCGCCCAGAAATTCCAGTGAAGAAATCCATGCCTTCGAGATGATGGTGCAGATTTCGGAAGGAGTAATGGAGGAGATCTCCACTCAGAGCAATGGTTGGACCTTTGATCTCAATTCTGTCATGTGGATTCACACCAGCCCAACGAGCTAATCTTCGATCAAAAACTCTAATCTTTCTGTCGGGGTACCAGCCCCCGTGTCGAATCCAGCGACCGAGATGCCAGGTCAGGCGTGGCATCGAGAACCCAGAAACTTTTGGAGTTTGAGCGAGTTGCTCCAGAAGTTGTTTTCTCAATTCATCGGTGACTCGTTCGTCTGCATCTAATGAAATGATCCATTCAGTGGGTGCAAAATCTATGGCTCTGTTCTTTTGTTCTACATGGCCAGGCCAGTCCGTTACAAAGACGCGGTCCGTATATTCTTTTGCGATCTCTACAGTTTTGTCGGTCGATCCGGAATCTAGGACAACGATGTTGGGAACCCACTTTAAGGATTCTAGGCAGGCACGAATGTTATTTTCTTCATTGAAGGTGATAATCGTCGCTGTGATATCGATCATGATGACTGCCCCTTCAACTCGAAAAACTTGGGAACCCATGATGTGTTCAGTGAGGAATCTAGCTGACAGCGAAGTTTGTGGAAATAAACCAGTGCCTCCAGTTGGGCGTCGCCGAGTTCATAGCGAATGTTGTATTCAAGGTAATGAAGAGCTTGCTCCACGTCGAGGACTCCAGAATGTTGGCGACAAAAGTGTTCGGCCCATTCACGACGTCGAGAAAGACCTCTGAGTGCAGAATTCTTGATCGAACTGATCACCCATTCGGGAAGATCGGAATTTGCCAGCCATACAGCGAAGACAAAAGGAAGGCCTGTTCGACTCTTCCACATCGAACCGAGGTCATATTGCTGGATATCATTTTTCGCATACATCAGAGCGGCATCGCCGATGAGAAGAACGGCATCTGCGGGTTTTGGCCCCTTCAATTTTGAAAGATCTGAGGGACCTTCCTCAATCTCTAGGGGTGGGAGTCCATCGAGGTGCCTAAGAACTGATAGCAGTGCCAGAGAAGAATTGCTCGCTCTGTCTACTGCGACCCGGCGAACCTTTTCCCAAGGTTGATCGCCGAAAAGCAAAATAGAACCGACGGCGCCATCGCACGAGATGCAATATCCGGGAATGATTCTGTATGAAGGTTTTAGACAAGCTTCAACTTGCGGGACAAGTGCGATGTCCAGGTCTCCCTTGCGTAATGAAGAAGCGAGTTCGCTCGGTAGTGATTCAATGATTTCCCAGCGGTTCTCGACCGCCCCGAGTTCTTTGCAAAGGGGGTCAGCGTTGAGAAAGTTAATAGAGCCGATTTTTGGAATCATCTGCAGCGCTCTTTCTCAGGAACCTTCGACATGCACTTAACTATCGCTTTCCTGAGTAAGGATTTGTTTCCACCTGTGGCGTGGTAGAGGAATCTAAAACGATCTCCACTGGCGAGAGCTGTTCCTCCTTTAGAGAGAACTTTGGCATAGGAGCGACATAGGCGAGCGAGATTAGAAATACGATCCACTCCTGGACTCAAACCTCCTGGGTCGAGGTCGACAAGTAGTACCTTCGTAGGAGAATATGCTGATTTATTCACCAGGATGTTCATTAAATTCAGATCCCCGTGAAGGAAACCGAGTTCATGGAATGCATGAATCTGTCGAGCGATGGCAGTGACGCGATCCGATTCCATATGATCCCCGGAGGAATCCTCCAGAAGTTCCTGAACAGAGCAGACACCCGGCCCTATTTGAATGAGCATTTCGACTCGGTATCCCAGGAATCCAGGAGTCAATGAGATGGCGTGGATATGAGAAGTTGGAATCTGATGTCGTCGAAGAAGATCTGAAGATTCAATTTCTCGTCGAAATCTTTTTGTTCCAAAATATGTGCGACGGTTAAAGAGAGAAAGCCAACCACCTCTCAAACATGATTTCCACATCACTTTTAGGTTTGGACCCATCTCGTAAACAGGATGATCTGTTCGTCCAGGAAGACTTGAATGCTGGCGAACTTTTGGGTGACCGTCTTGAAACCCTGTTTCAATGACCAAAGTTTCTGACTCCGGATAATACATCACAAGACGTTGTCCATGACGAGTTTGACGGAGTGGCCTAGGGGACACCCCGGTATCTTGGTTTGGAATGTCAGAAGAGTTATTTTCGGATTGAAAATTTTCAGGTTTGGGATGTTTAGATTGAAAATTTTCAGGGGTGGGATTTGCGTTCACGTGTTGACGCTCCACCAAGATAAATGAAATGAATGGTCGGGCCGAGAGGATTCGAACCTCCGACCTCCACACCCCCAGCGTGGCGCACTACCAAACTGTGCTACGGCCCGACTTACAATCAAACTTTTGGTTAGATTCCCGATGCTAGTCGGGAAGTTTCTCTCGTCAAGCCTTCGGAGCATTATCATCTGAATTCGTTGGGGTTGAATCGTCTTCAAGCCCTTTCACTGCCTCAGAGATGGCAGTCTTGGGAATTTCTCCCGGAGGGACGATGACCCCCCCTGAAATGGTGAATCTGAGCACTTCGTCGACACTCAAGTCCAGAGGGATCGTCTCATCTTGAGGGATCATGATGGTGTATCCGGTGATGGGAGTCGGGCTGGAGGGGATGAATATGGAGACCATGGGGGTCTTCGTCAAATTTTGGATCGAACTGAATCCACCACTGGTGACAAATCCAAGTGACCAAATCCCTTTGCGGGGATATTCCAATGCAACAGCCGTATCGTATTCAATCTTGTTTTTTTCCTCGAAGAAAAATTCTGTGACTTGTTTGGCATAAGGATAAATCACCTTTATGAAAGGGATTCTCCGGATGAGGCCTTCGATCAGTCTGAGTAGTTGACGTCCAAGAACTCCTCGGAAGATAATTCCTACAGCAAGAACTAGAACTATTGCCAGAACAAAACCAATCCAAGTGGGACTGATCTCTTCTACTCTTATCGAGAGCGGAACATCGTTTGCTCGCTCGGGCAAACCACTGCTGTCGATCTCTTCATCGAGCTGCCAGTCCTGTAGGTTTAATGCACCTTTCCAGAAATACTCTTGAGCAATCTGGGATGAAAAACCTTTGCGGATCATTTGGGTGATGGGCTGAGCGATTTTTTCGTCGAGGAAATTGTAAGCGATCGTAATGATGATAATGGTCAATACAGTAGGAAGCAGAGTCGCAAGCCCTGTAAGAAAGGCGCGCGTGAATCCTCCTCGTACTTTGTTTTTTTGTTTTGCCAAGGCGATCTCCTCAAATCCTGAAGCCACTCTAACCTGCGAAAGTCCCATGAGGGAGGCGATCATTTCATCGTGACCCCATATCGTGACCCCATATCGTGATCCCATTCCGATCAGGGGCATACCTCATGAATGGTGCTTCTGGCTCTATTCTGCTCAATCAGGGGCATGAGAACAAGTTTTACGGTCGTTATGGAGTTTCCTGATGATTTCTGTACTCTGAGTTCGTGT
>JAACCY010000209.1 GCA_009937185.1 Planctomycetia bacterium | reverse complement strand
TAAATGTATCCACCACACGAGTTACAGTCCCGCCGACAATCGCCTCGGAGACAACGGTACGTCCGTCGAGCTCTCTTGCGAGCTGAACTAATCGGGAGGCGGGTGTCTGTACATCATCAGTAAAGGGTGAATCTCCAAGTAGGCTCAGAGAATCGACCAACTCTTGCCTGAGCGGGGTCCATTCATCTGTGGCGTTCGGAGCTATCTGCACTAAGTCGCCCACAAGTATTTCGAATCTCTTTGCCTGTAGGCGAACCCACCGAAGAAACTTGAGAGGATCTCTCTCCCTCAAATCTGTCGGTTGACCATTTGCACGTAAGACAGAAATCAGATCCTCTGATCTCAGCGCACTCGTTCCCCATGATCTGAACTCACCTGAATCATCAATAACGAATAACTCAGCAAAAATCAAAGACTGATCTGCTGAGATCAAGCTCAAGGTCTGCTGGAGAGCCAACTTGTAAAGCTCGGAAGTTTCGGGCAACCCGGAGAGTACCTCCATGCAACCATTGATCGCTCCTTGACCACCGATTGAGCCTATCATTGCCAAAGCAGCGTTACGTTCAGCAACACTCTCGGCGGTTTCCTTGAGAACCATAGAAACCAATAACGGAATCCCTTCAGGAACTCCCAGTCTCCCGATGCCATTGATGGCGAGAGAGCGCACATTGGATTCTTTTCGAGACTCCATCAATAAACCGTAATACTCAAGAACCCTGGAAATGGAGTTTTGAGGAACTCGGCCAAACACTAAAGCCTCTAAAACCATTTCGTCAAGCTCGGGGGAAACTTCAGCAACTCGGAAAAGTAATTCGACGGTATCCGGAGAAAACCCAACCGTCCTCGCAGCGAGCACAAGTCTCCGAAGTTCACCCTCATCTGCGACTTCATCGATTCCCGGTAGGAATCTTTCCAACGCAGCATCGATGTCTTCCACCACTGGCGATCGAAGAGCACTCGCAGTCTCCAACGCCTCTCGAGCCAAACGACGGGCACCATTTCGCAAGTTGGGATTTAATCGTGCGATATGAAACTTCAAAACATTGACTAAATTTGACTCTGACTCAAAGTCGCTGAATTCTCGAAGCGCAACCAAGCAAAGTAAGGCTAGGTCTTGAAAATCACCCGACCTCTTTGAAGCGTTGACATCCCCATTCAGAATCAGAACCAATCGATCAAGACCCGGTTTGAGTAACTCTGTTCTTTCTGCGGGGCTCATGGCGCTTTCTGCACGCATCAAATCTCTGGCGAATTGCCCGCTTCGAACAATCGCAGCAGAGCGAATAGGGATGGTTTCTGAAACATCCATAGACTCTAGCAACCATGCGAGATATCGCTCGGGAAG
This sequence comes from Planctomycetia bacterium, assembly GCA_009937185.1. Lineage (GTDB taxonomy): Bacteria > Planctomycetota > UBA8108 > UBA1146 > UBA1146 > UBA12191. Next base: position 4,512 of record JAACCY010000209.1, on the reverse strand, counting down.
ACCCGCTTCTCTCAGATGGCGATCAGCTCGACTCCAGGTGGCCAACTCTCTCGACCGCCCCGCCTCTTCAGTTCGAGAGACGATGCCTTCAAAAATCGGTTTTGCGTTATTTTCTTTCCACCATTCGACCCACTTCTCACGATCGAGATCAAGTTTCATGAACCCGTTCAAGGATTTCAAAACGACCTCTGAAGAAACAGCTTCTGTGGCACTCAATCGATCGATGGCGGCCTCGACAACATCTCGGGGCTCACCCACCGTCAAAACATCAAAGAGACGTCGAATAAGAAGTACATCACTCGCAACACGGAACTCCGTGATCAAACGATCGCGAACAGGCTTATCCAGTGCCCACTTTCTGAAACTTCGCTCCACCTCTTCAAGGAAGGGCCAGTTCGCTTCTTGGCGCAGAAGGACGGTCAAAATCAAGATTCCTGTATTACTATTGGTGATCAATTCATCGCTGAGAATCGTCCGAGTTCTTGAGGGATTTTCCAATGCTTTATCGGTCAGCAGAGTCAGCAGAAGAGGATTAATCCACTCGGGTGCATTTTCTCGCTCTAATCGAGCCCCCAAAAGAGTCAGAGCTCTGACCCAGTCCACCGCATCTTCAGATTCGAAAAAGGATGTCACTTTCCCACGTAAGAGTTCATCCGGGTCTGTTGGGACGGCCTCAGTTTCAGTGGGAGGATCCTGAAGTTCTGGGTCTATCGATATAGTGGTTTTGACTTCCGACTCTTTTGACAAGATCTCAGCAGGAGAAGATTCGGGGATCAAAGCGGGCTCGACGGGGTTCACAGGGATTTCCTGAGAAACGACGGCTAACGGAAAGCCCAGAACGAAACACATCATCAGTGCTGAGAATATCACCGGGGAGAATCCCAGAGATAGCAGCCTATCCTTTTCGCCGATTGGTGTGGACCTTATCTGTCTCAAAGAAAGATTCCCCCTGTAAGTCATTTGCGGACTTCATGCTGGTGTATCGCAGGCGCATTCTGGTCTCCAGAAGTCAGGAAACCTCAAGCCTGAAACATGCAGGCCTGAAAACACGGGTTGACTGAAGAGTCCGCCAACTTCGATTCACCGAAAAAGTAGATCTCGCTTCAAAAAGCGGGGATCGCATTCCCTAAGTACCGGAATATCAGGACTTGGGGACAAATGCCAGAAGATCCTACTAGAAGATACCCGTACTGAAATTGTCATCGGGAGGCGGCATCGCTGCATCCGAGTCTTCGTCAGCAGGCTCAGGAACCTTTTCTTCTGTCTTGCCCAAGAAACGAGCTTCAGACTCTGCTTTTTCGCGCTTTACCTGCGGTTCATGATGTTCGTCTTCAAGAGGGCCTCTGGGAGCTCTCGCTGTCGGCTTTTCTACCGACCTCTCACGGGAGTCTTCGGAGAACCCATCTTCCTGATCATCCAAGAAATTCTCGTATGCATCGAGAACGTGATCCTGAATTTCTTCACGGAATTCGGTGAGAATAGGATGAGCGATATCGGCATGCAGTTTTGAGCGACCCTGCTCCACCTGATCCGACAGAGAGCGATCGATCGAATCGCCGCACTGATTGCAATAGTGACTGCGGACCACATTCTTAAATCCGCACCCGCCACATCTCACAGTCAACTTTCTGCTAGGCATCGCAATAAAGAGCCCTTTGCTTCCTTCGATGACACGGATATCACGGACGACGAAACAATTATCAAAGGTGACACTACAAAATGCTTTGAGTTTATCTTCTCGAGATCCTGCCGGACTGACTCGAACTTCTGTAATTTCCACGGTGCTCACCTTTCATCGATACGAGGTGGACAACTCCTCCAAGAGAATGATGTCCCATTACGTATGTCCCACAATTCGCGCCACGAGATACTGCAAAAAAACCGATATCGAATATTCACATTCTTATATGCCGGGCGCAGACCCCTCAACGTTTGAGAAGGGGAACAACTTTAATTTCACCCGAGTGAATATTCGAACTTTCACTTCGATCTTCAGATACTGATTCCTTGAGTGTCCGCTCGAGAAGATCTCTGTCTTCCTGAGCAAACTTACGTTGAGCTGACAGTATCACGAAGCCAGAGCCACTCCCGGTCATGAGCCACCGACCGGCAAAATGTACTTCCAGTAAATCTGCTATGATTCGGATCCGAGGATCCACAACCTTCGCAGCGTCCAGAAGCCTATTATGTAATTGATGCTTCCAAGACTCGGAGTCCTTGAAGATCAACTGGTTAAAATTGAGGCAATTTGTGGCGTAAGTCAAGGGACCTGTCAAGCCGGAGTACACATCTGCGGTCCCCAAACCAAAGTCGGGTTTCCAAATACAGGCGTACATTTCAGTATTTCCGAAGAGTGGCTGTGATATGGGCTCGAGAAGCTCTCCCCGGCCTCTGACGACAGCAGGCCCTTCCCCTAGGAAAAAAGGGATATCGGAACCCAATGAGCGAGCATCCATCAGAACTCCAGCCCATCCCCGGGGATCAGGAGCCCATTCATGCAAGCAAGCGAGAGTTGCTGCGGCATTGCTGCTCCCCCCACCCAAGCCGGCTTCTGCAGGGATCGACTTTTTCAATACGATGTGCACGGGGGCGATGTCACGACTCCGTCGTGCCTGGTGCAATGCCTTCATCACAAGGTTGCTACTATCTTCCGGAGCGGCTCCACCCTGTACTTTTAAGTCGTCTCGCGTTTTTGAAAACTGAAAGGAGAGGTGGTCGTACCAGCCAACCGGCTGCATCAGGGAAACGATTTCATGAAACCCATCCTCTCTCTTACCGAGAACTTCCAGCCAGAGATTAATTTTTGCCGGAGTTAAAACAGAAATTCCAAGTTCGTCCCGAGACTCTACTTGAAGAAGTGAAGCCATCATTGAGGGTGTACCAAAGCCATATTATCAATCAGTCTTACCTCACCCACCCTAGCGGCGAGGCATGTCACAGCATCTTGGCTTTCTGACAAATCTTGAAGGGGCTGCAATGAAGATCGATCCAATATTTCCAGATACTCCAGAGAGACTTCCGCCGGCAACAAACTTCGAGCGTCCTTCAATAACTTCTCGACATTCATCTCTCCTGCGGCATGACTTGAAACTATCTGGCCGAGAACTGTGGAGAGACTGAGAGCCGTCACCCTCTCTTCGTCTGAAAGACGAACATTCCGGCTCGACATCGCTAATCCATCCGGCTCTCGAACAAGAGGACGACTTACGATTTCTAGCGGCAAGTTCAAATCTCGAGTCATTCGTTCGATAATAGTGACTTGCTGAAGGTCTTTCTCTCCAAAGTAGGCATGAGTCGGTTGAAAAATATTGAACAACTTCAATACGACGATACACACTCCACCGAAATGGTGAGGTCTCGAAAGGCCACAAAGACGCTCCGACAACTCTGGAACAATAACTTCTGTAGAAAAGCCCGGAGGATACAAAAGCTCCGCTTGACCCAGCCAGACGAGATCGACACCGGCCTTACGAGCCTTCTCTAGGTCTTTTTTGAGAGTGCGTGGGTATTCAGACAGATCTTCACCAGGAGCGAACTGCGTGGGATTCACGAATATCGTCAAGGCCACCTGGTCGCATTCTTCTCTCGCAGCTCGAACAAGAGACAGATGCCCTTCGTGTAACGCCCCCATGGTGGGAACTAGGGCCAAACTCTCCCCTGCGGGAAGTTGCCCCCTCCAGCTCCGAACGGCTTCAATCAAGGAAGGCGCATTCGACCCACTCTGATCATGACCGAGAATTATCATCCCGGAGACCCTTCCAAAGAATACGGCAATGCATTGAGAAGTTCCTGAACTGTTTTTCCCCAAACAGGAATATTAAAATCAGGTTCGAGATCAGCCCAGGGACCCAATACAAACCGACGTTCAGACAATCGGGGATGAGGGATTTTGAGAAACTCATCCTCCATGTGAAACTCACCGAAGGTCAAGATATCGATATCAATAGTTCTCGGTCCCCAAAGTTCATTCCGCTCTCGCCCCATTCCCAGCTCAATATCTAAACAAATTTCGAGAGCTTCCTTGGGGGTGTGCGAACTGTAACCCTTGATCACTTGGTTGAAATACTTTCCCTGTGGAGGGCCCACCGGTTCGGTTTCATGAATCGGAGAACTGATCATCTGAGACAATAAGCGAGATGAGATCTGCTCTCTGGCACTTGCTAAATGAGCGCCTCTATCTCCCAGGTTCGAACCCAGCGCCAGTCGGACCGGGTACTCCATCACTCCTCCACACCATCATTTTCGAGACCCTCAGACTTCGAGGTGTCTCCTGCGACAGGAGGATTCGAAACAGAACGACGAAATGGTTTCGTCACAAACGCAAGGAATGGGGATATTCCGTATATGGAGAATCCCAGCAAGATCATCGGTTCAGCGAAAAAGACGAGAAGGGTAATGCCGAACACAAAACTGGTGAAGCGGTCAAATTGCATTCCTCTGCTGAGAAGAACTGTACCCATGTGAATGTATCGAATTCGTTGAGACACCATGAGGTATCCCAAGGCAAAACAG
>JAACCY010000044.1 GCA_009937185.1 Planctomycetia bacterium | reverse complement strand
TATCACGTAACAATCGGAGATTTTCTACCTGATATTGTCCCGCTACAGGCGTAGGTAAGGCTTGTGCTGACTGAAGTCCCTGAAGCGGTGTTGTCGGAGGAATCATCGTCGGAGCATCTGGGTCATCGAGCCAACGAAGTCATCGAACATCGCTAAGGCATCTTGAGGATGCTCGTCCTCCAGTTCTGCCAGAAGCACTGCATTATCCAACTGATGGGTAGAGAGTGCCTCAGAGTCAAAATTCCTCAACAGTGTTACTTGCAGAGACATCACATCCACGACGGTCCATGGCTCTGGAAAGAATCCGAAATCAGTGAATTCAAAAGGTAAGTCGGTAGGGTCAGCACCCAACTCTTCGATACGCCGATTGAATCCCGCGATGTATCCTAAAACCAATTCCTTGGCTCGTTCGGAGATGTTCTCAAATCCAGCAAGGTATTCCTCGTCCGAATACCCCAACAATCGAATACTGATATCGGTCTGAGCCTGATCGACTCCATAAACTTCTGCTAATCTTCCACGACACAATCGTCGGAAGTATTCTGCTTGCCAAAGTCGATCAACGGCCACTTCGTAACCGAAAGCTTCGTAGAGCTCAAAAATAGACCCGCCTTCAATAAACCAGACCCCTAGTTCATCACGGTTCACTTGAACATCTGGCACAGGTGGGCATGTGGGATAGCTGGCACATTCACCGATGCTTGAATCACCACAGTAAGGATATGGATGCGCTGGAGGCGCACCATCGAGGAGACGAAAAGAAATCACTCCTAAGGCATCGGCCAAATCGACTTGCCCATCTGAATTGAAATCTCTAGCAGCAGCGCATTCGCCTTCCGGAGTCGAAAGAAACAAATACTGCAGTAACCAAATCCCATCAGAGAGATTAACGACTCCATCCGTATTGGCATCTCCACGGACAAATGGAATATCCGCGGCGGATGAAGAAACGGATCCAGATAAAAGCATCACCGCTGTGAACAATAAAATCAGTGGAGAAATTTTGGACAAATTCAGACTCATTTCAGCCCCTCCCGGGAAATAATCCCACTCCAGACAGTCTATCTTATCTCGGATATGCGCCAACTCGACCCCCGGTATCTCATTACAGGAAGAGCCTGTACAATAAATCAGTCCCTACAGACACTGGCTGGCAGATGATGTGCCGGCCTCGTTTCTGCCAAATAAATTGCACGTTCGCTCCGTCAGCGAGAGGCTTTATCGTGAAAATGTTACTGACAATTACATGTCTGTTTCTACTCCTTACACCTTCTCTTGGTGCTGGAGAACCCATCGAGACAGCGTTTGTCAATTCTGGAGTCACGATAACCGGAGGGTCTCTGGCGGTCGCTTCTGATCTCATCGATCCCATACTCCAGGATCAATTGGCCAATAGTCCGCAGTTTAATCTACTTGAAGTTCGGTCTTTGGACGATCCAACGATGCAAGATGACCCCGAGGTTGAAGTCGCGTCTGTTCTGGGCATTGATCTCGATGGAGATACTTCCAACAACTTCTCTGGAAATAACCTCTTTGAAGTGACCCCAGACAGCCTCGACGATGTGGGAAACCCACTTGTGATCTTTACTCCAGGCTCCATCACAGGGGGCTTACTCTCTGCGGGTCCGGCAGACTTGACACTCCCTGGAGGAATCCCAGTTCCTAACGTGCTGCTAGAACTTACGATTGAGCCCGGAGGAGCCTCTGCGATCACTCCATCAATACCTGCGGCTGTTCCTGTTCTGATCATTGATGCGATCCCTGCACCGTTCCCCTTCGATGGATTTCCTTTCAACTACACGACAATGACAGAGGTTTTCGCTTTCCTAGGCATCGTCCCGGATACTGATATTGATGGAGACGGCGTCTTTGACGCTTTTAGCATCGAGTTCTCACTCGAATTCATTTCATGTCAAATCTCTTACCCTGTGATTGGAGGAACCTCATTTATCAGAGGTGACTTCAATGGCGATAGCGCTTTAGATATCAGTGACGCTGTAAACCTCTTGGGATATATGTTCACAAGTGGCACGGCACCCGGATGCATGGACAGTTGCGATAACGATGATAATGGGGACGTCAATTTGGGAGATGCCATCCTTCTTCTGGGTCACCTTTTCACGGGAGGATCACCTCCGGCTGCCCCGAATGACATCTGTGGGCCAGACCCGACAGATGATCCGTTAGAATGCCTCAGCCCCCCTCAGGGTTGTTGACGCATCACTATTTGAAGCACCCGATCCATCGCTTGTAAGAATGCGGATCGGTCCCTTTGTTCAAAAGGCGCAGGCCCGCTCGTTGGCAATCCCAGATCTCTCAGATGGGTCGCTAAATCTCTTCGAGCCAACGCTTCTCCGACCGTCTCCTCATCGAGGATACGACCTCTGGGATCAACGACCTGTGAACCTGCAGCAACACAACGAGAAGCCAACGGGATATCTCCGCAAACCACCACCGTATACTCATCACAGTTTTCTGCGATCCAGTCATCTGCGGCATCAAACAATTCAGGGACGACTTCAAGCCTGAAATCAGACCCCGATGGAATTTTCATAAACCGATTGGCAACAAAAACAACCGGTAATTGAAGACGTTTTGCCACCCGGGCGACCTCGTCTTTGACGGGGCACCCATCAGAATCCACGACGATTCGGATTCTCTTATTTCCTTCTTTATCATGATCAGAATCTTTTTTCTGATTTCCCGAATTCATCAGATTCCCATTCCTGTGTTGTTCAATGTTTCAGTGACCTACTCTGACTTGGATTCGCTGCTTTTGCTCTCATTGTCAGTACGAATCTCTCTTGAGAGTTGATCCATGCGCAATACAAGGTTTTCAACTTTTTCGAGGGGGACTTCACAAACCTGATCGATACAAACAAAAGCACGCGCTTCAACTTCTCCTGAACTTCTACCTTCAAGAAGAGGTATCGCTTTTTCTGCAGACTCTCCAGCTTCTCCTTCAGGTCGTAATGCCACCACAGAAAATGGGACCTTCGACTGAAGAGCAGATTCCAGCATCCGTTGAGTGGTTTCTTTTGAAGGATCACCCGCAATCACAATGACGGGAACCCGACGCTGGAGCGCCTGAACAGCGAGAAGTAACTCTGAAGCCCCCATGGGATAAGGTCCCACTCTGCTCAATGCCGCCTCGACGATGTTCATCGAAGATTCCAAATACACAGACTCACCCGTAAGCTCGTATAGACGGAGAAGGTTGCGTGCCGTCGTCGCATTCCCGGAAGGAATAGCACCGTCGAAGTAATCCTTACGACGTCCCATGAGGATCTCTGCTCCCTCAGGAGCTTCATACAAGGCCTCACCCGTCTCTAGCGGGCCAAAATTCTTCAGAATCACTTCCCAACAACGCCGCGCTTCCAGAATAAATTCAGGTCGAAATGTGGCTTCGTACAGGTCGAGAACCGATTTCATCCAAAGGGCGGCATCCTGAAGAGTCGCGGGATTTCCCTCGACAACATGAGCCTCTCCCTTTTCAGAGACATGACGATCTCGTCTCCGAAGGAATCTCTCTTCTTCAACAAGAGATCCTTTTAATGCTCCATAGGCACGAACAGCGGCCTCACGAAAACGGGACTCGTCTAAAATTGTAGCCCCTCGGGCTAGCCCCGATATCGCCAGAGCATTCCACCCCAAGACCACCTTATCATCACGTTTGGGAGCCACCCGTGTATCCCGTACTTTGAGCATCTTGGAAACGGCTTGATCCAGTCGCTTCTGAGCCGACTCGAGGGAAAGCCCATGCTTTTTAGCGGCGGTTTCTAAGCTCATGGCGATACGTGGAACGCTGGCTTCACCACCCTCAAAGTTACCTTCTTCTTCGATGCCAAAATGATCGCAAACCAACTCGACAGATTCTGGGGCGACTGTTTCCTTCACCTGCTCAGGAGTCCATACATAATACGATCCTTCAACGCCTCCAGAATCAGCATCCCAAGAGCCTGCAAATGATCCGTCTTGAAGTTGAAACTGGGAAAGCATGGCATCCAGAGTGGCCCGCCCTATTTGAAGAAGAGAATCGTCACTCGTGATTCTTCCTGCCTCTAGATAACTTTCAGCCAATGACCCCTGGTTATAGAGCATTTTTTCGAAGTGCGGGACCTGCCATGGGGCATCGACACTGTATCGATGGAATCCACCCGCCACCTGATCATAGATTCCACCCGCCGCCATCTCCCGAAGAACAGACACGGCTCTTTTCACCGATGTCTCGTCCCCTGAAAGGGATCCCTCTCCTACCAGAAACTGTAAGAATCGGGGGGAAGGGAATCGGGGAGCTGCTCCAAACCCCGGAGGATCTAATGTATAGCTACTGGCAGCAGACTGTATTCCTCCGCCGAGAAACAACTCCATCGATTGTCCCTCGTGCTGCCGCTGGTCTCTTTTCGATAAATGATCGAGGAGACCTGTCGCACTCTCACGCATTTTCCCGCGATCTGTATTCCATGCCTTGATAATCGAACCACTGATTTCAAGAAACCCGGGTCGATTGAATCGTTGACGCGGAGGGAAATATGTTCCCCCATAGAAAGGTTTTCCGTCTGGAAACAAAAATACAGAAAGAGGCCACCCGCCTCCCCCCGTCATCGCTCTCACTGCATCCATGTAGACTTCATCCACATGCGGAAGGTCTTCACGGTCCACTTTTATTGAAATGAAATTCGCGTTGAGATAGGCAGCGATCGCCTCGTCAGAGAAGGACTCTCTCCTCATCACGTGACACCAGTGACAACTGGAATACCCAATGGAAAGGAAAACAGGACGGTCAAGTTTTCGGGCTTCCTCGAAAGCTGCATCGCCCCAAGGATGCCACTCCACAGGATTTTCACTATGCTCTCGGAGATATGCACTGGGACTATTCGCCAATCTCCAACCCCCCACACCCGCTTCCGCATCCTGTTCATCCCCAGGCATCGCCGCGCTGATAAGAGTCATGATTATCAAGGGAACCATCTTTCTTCCAATTCCTATCCGGTTTCTTAGGATTCCAAAATCAGGAATCCACAGCATCAGTATCACTTCCGGATCCCTCCAAGAATACCTCTGCTTACAAGATCACTCGTCATGAAAGATTGAGACAAAAAAAGCCCTCCCGGAAAACCGGAAGGGCTTCAAGTTAGCAAGTTCAAACCATTTAGGCTGTGATCTGCTCCTTGTTGGCGGTGAATACGTTCGAGAAGAACGCACCGAAGAAGGATGCAATACCCACAGCGGCGAACAGATCGATATCAGCAACGATCTTGTTGACCACGAAGTATGCAAGACAACCCACCACTGCACCAATGAGTCCGCAAATCACGGAGTTTGTCCAGTTTCCCATTATTCCCTCAATCCCTGTTCCGAACACCGCGGCGACCGTGTCGGAACACCCATACGGTAATCGAATCATGAATTTTTTGTCAAATGAACCCGGGTCGGGGCCGATAAATGTGCCTCCGCAAGGAACAGGTTTTTTTGGTCCTACCCCTCGCCAACTCCGGATGAAACCATCCTGACATGTCCTCAGGCGGAATTTGGAGACGAAGCTCCTCACCACACAGCCCGCCGAAAGGGGACCTCATGTCCTCCAGCAATCCACAAAGGTTTATGCCCGCCTCGCGTCTATTGGGCTTCTTGTTATTAATTCTGGGAATGTCCATGCCGGTCATGGCCCAAGAGCATATGTCCAATTTTGGAACTCCTGGGTTTGAAATGTCCATGGAGATGACGCCCACGTCAGATGGAAACTACGTCACTGTATCTCCAGTCATTCGATTTAACACGACCGCCGGTCCTCAGTTGAAGATCTATCTCAATAAGATCGATGACAACAGTGACGTCATTTGGTCGAGGAAAATTGGCCAGATGCCCACCAACAATCAACCGGGCAATCAACTCCCCCTATCAGTCGTCGAGATGGTTGACGCCGCAGGTACCGCGATCGGCTATGCCATCACAGGATATAACCTCCAAGTGAATAGTCCTGATCCCATCTTTATCGTGACAACAGACCTCAATGGCCATGTCCTCCAGTTCAGAACTTATGGCGGCGTCATTCCGATTCCAGGAGCAAACATTGCTCCGGTGAGAGGTGTGGGCAACAAGATCATTCAAAACCATCAAGGAGAGCTTGTTGTCGTGGGTTCGATATTGTTGACAGACAATGTCGGCATCGTTCCCTTTATGCTAAATGTCAACGTTGACCTCGGTTTGAACTTTATGAGGCTCTATCATGACGTGAGATTCTTTAACAATCTCTTTGGCTTCGGATCTGGAGTAAACTTTGACGATATCGTGGTCGCCCCTCCCGTAGATGATCCGCAAACAGGTGCATTCTTACCTGAGGGATACCTGATCACCGGCGGAACAAGGCAAATGAACCCACCGGGAATTGCGGAGACACTCGTCGTCAGGACCGATCTTGGAGGAAACCCACTGAAGTCTGGTCTCTACGGCCCGACCTTCACCGATTCCAAAGGGCGAGCCATCGAGCTCACTTCCACCGGACTCGTCAAGGTAGTCAGCCATGTCGTTGAGGTCACCGGAGCTCCGCTGTCAACTCAGATTTTCACCCTAGAACCCGTCAACCTGAACTTGATTCACCAACATCGCTACCACGGATTCATCTCCCATGGAGACATCCGGGAAACCATGAACGGTGAGTTTATTCTTGCTGGAAGAGGAGCCTTCGATAACGAGGGTGCCGTTCTTCGAATCAAGAATAACGGTAATATCATCTTCTATTACGGATATGGATCGACCAACGTTGAGATTCTCACCGACGCACATGAGTTATTCGACGGAACAATCTTCTCCAGTGGTGTAACTACCACTTGGTGCTATGGTCCAGCCGACGAATATATCGTCAGAACCTTACCCGACGGAACACTTCCAGGATGTCCTGTTCACTCATTAAACATTGATCGATCGACACCCCAAGATCCTCCACGAATCACGGATATGATAACCGTCTTGGTCGATTTGAACTTAAATCATGAGGTAGCCGACGTTACACCCGATACCATCAAGCGTAGAATCTGTCCTGGCCCCATCGTCATCGGCGTCCCATGGGACTGGTTCCGCAGGGCTGACTTTACCCGTGACCAACAGATCAATGTCGCAGACCCCATTGGTAGTTTGGATAAGTTGTTCAGCGGTGGACCTGAAGCAATACCCGCTGCCGCTGCGGATGCAAACGGTGACGGAGTTCATGACATCAGTGACGTGATCTACACATTGAGTTACCTCTTCAGCGGTGGAGTTGCGCCCACTGCCCCCTTCGAGCAAGTAGGACCAGACCCTGAACAGACAGAACCTAATCTGTTTGGACTCTCCGATTTCTTCGAGTACTTCGGAAGTCAAATGCGAGGCGGAGACCAGAGGGCAGATTTATACTTCCTCGATATCATTGATTTCTAAAGACGAGTTTTATTCGTCTCTGAAGTCAAAAAAAGGCCCCGTCGTT
>JAACCY010000208.1 GCA_009937185.1 Planctomycetia bacterium | reverse complement strand
GCCCCCTGGCCAGTGGGGCAGAAACTGGCCGACAGGAGCAGGGCGAGCAGCCATGTCATGGAACGGTAGGGCACAGGCGCCATCGGAATCTCCAACTCAGGGGTGGAAACGGGTCCGACGAAATTCTAAGGGAGGAATCGAAGCCACACTAGCAGCCTCTGAACCAGCGCCAGGCCCGGTTCCCCATCTTCTGAAGGTCGAAATTATTGTGTCGACATCCTTGATTTCGTGCGTATAGAAGTGGTCGCCGAGGGGTTGGTTGGGTTACTGGTCGTGAAGGGTGTCTGGCTCGTAGGGCGGATCATGGGGTTCATGCGGGAGATCGGTTTCGGTGGCAGGTGTGTCTCTTTGCCATCTCTTTTTGAGCGCTTTCCAAATAGCGCCGATGGTACGAATGAGGATTCCAAGCAAGACCCCTCGAAGTGAGTACGTGGATACAATCGTGATCTGCTCAGGACATTCAACCTTGCTCAGGACATTCCAGAAAAGCATGAGTAACATGCATAGAAAGAATGTAATTCCCGATGCATTGAACACCAGCTTTCCGAATCGAGTGATCAGCGGGTCAACAGTAACGGGTTCTTGGCCGTGAAGGTTGTCTGGCTTGAAGGGTGGGTCCTGAGGTTCATGCGGGAGATCGGTTTCGGTGGCAGGGTTGGCAGGGGAGACGAGTCCTCGCTTTTTTCTTATCCAGTGAATGATCATTTCTAGGAGGAGGCTGGGTATTCCGAGGATGAGCCCGGAGCCCAAAAAAAATAAGCCCACAACACCCAGGGATTTCAATGGATCGGCACTTTCAAAGATGATGGCTTTCAGCGCGATCATCAAGCCCAGGCAGAACGATGCCGTGAAGATGAGTTTGCTGTATTTGTAGGGATCAACAGGCTTGTTCTCGGCATCAGGAGAATCGGTTACTCGTCCGATGGCAGAAATGACTGCGCCCACGACCGCTAAGGAGCCGAAGACTCCGAAACCCCAGATGGCACGGAATGCCAACCCAAGGCCATTGTTTCCGTGGGGAAGCACACCAGGGATCATCGCCACCAAGAATGGGAAGATGCAGAGGAACATCATGATGCCTGAGAACTTCATGAGTTTTTCGCCAGCGAGTTTGTTACTTATCTTCAGCCCTCCTATTTGTCTGGCTCGACGGCTCTACCCGTCTATTGCTCAAGAATAACGCAATATCGATCTACGTTGTTCCGAAGAGAGTGAAATTCAGTGTCCCTGGGACCAGTGAGTATGCCCCTGAACGTAGTGAAGGGGCATACGTAACTGGTCCCGGGGGACCCTCAGTAGGCCAAGTGGCTCTGCAGTCTCCAACTTCATTTCCTTAGCGCCTTTCCCTGGCAGCACCCTGCTGTCGTGGAGGGGCTTTCGTGAAAGGGGCAAATCATGCCCAGTAAAAACAGTATCCAAGCGATACACCCTTACCTTGACAATGGCCTGTGGGTCTTCGATGACGATGCCGTCGGGCTCGTCAAGGAACCGTTCGTGGCCGGTGCCGATCTGATCATGGACCGGCTCGCAGAGCAGGTTCCCGACGCTCGCAACGGTTTCACTCTGGTCTTCTCGGAGCTGTCCTTCCCGGGGTATCAGGTGTCGCTGGAATGGATGCACGAGGAGTGCGGAGGAAATGTCTACCGGTGCAACGAACTCGACATGGTCGGTTGGTTGTGTCCGGCACTGCTCAAGTACTTCGCCGAGGCACCGCAGCAGATCTATGCCGAGGTGCGACCAAGGCCTGATGCTGCCTAGTGCCGTTTCTAGGAGTTTCGCGGGGCGGGTGTCGTCTTTACCTCGCTCCGCGAAGTTTCATCAGTTGCAGAACATCCGCATCACGGATAGATCACTTCGCGCATCTTCTTTCGATTTTAGCCGTTGAGCTCATGGTGGATCTGGAACAACGGCACGGTCTGTTATGCATTCAACGGAAAGACGATTCAGTTACCGGGTGAAAAGAAACATCTGCCTGATCGAGATCTTCTCGAGTGGCACGGGCGTGAGGTGTTCAAGAAGTGATCGCGTGGCAGATGACGTCGAATAGGGTTGAGTCGCTACTGTATTAATTTCAGCTTTGGTTGGCAATGGTCGTACAGGTATGTATTATTGAACCTGCATCAAGAACGACCCGTGTTTGGGTCTGGCAACCTGGTTATGGAGAAAACCAAGGTGCCTTGATCGGCGTGTGTTGCGCCGGTCGATGTGCGAGGTCTTTGACCTCGAAACAAAACTTCCAGGGAACCCCCAGGCAGTTCTGATTTTGATCACCATGGATTTGATTCATCGATTCAATGGTCTCAACCAGTGCTGTGTTGTTGGTTTCCGACCTTCTTGATGCACAGATGGAAGGTCATGAACCATGTCTCAGCAGCCTGTTTTTCCTGAAAAGAACAGCGAAGGCGAATTTTACCCACCCTTCTTTGTCGACGCCGCAGGTCGATTCCTGCGCACTCAAATTCCCGAGTTCCGCTGCATCTTCGTCATGCATCGCAACCGGATTTCAGAGTCATCCCTGCGAGAGGCGAAAGAGGGGCCTTTTGCAGAGGTTCGCTTCGGTGCGGGTGAAATTGCCTGGGTGTCGTTGCGTGTGATCGCCACCGTGGAGCAGGACGAGATCGAATGGATCCGCCTTTTGCTGGGTCACCGGGCTGGTCTGATGCTCGGCTTCGTGGTCGATCCCTGCGAACACGAGGTGATGACCTGGGATGCTCTGCAAAAACTGAACCTCCTGCAGGACAAACGCACCATCTCTCTCATCAACTACAGGGGCAGAGATGTCATCGCGGTCTGGG
>JAACCY010000207.1 GCA_009937185.1 Planctomycetia bacterium | reverse complement strand
GGGATGAGGATCGCTCCCGATCGAAGACTCCAATTCCCCATATCAACATCCGCATAGGCATATTCGACTTTTGTCTCTCCATCGCCTGCAGCAGCGTCACTTCCTCCGTACTCAAATTCGATTTCAGCAGAGAAACTGACTTTGTCACTGATATTGGCATCGAACATGGGAACGAGTCGATGTTGCTTAAAATCGAATCGATCCCCATTCATAAACAATTCAAGATCCATATACCCGCCAACACGGATATCACGATCGCCATCAGCCGCAGGCCGTCCATCGTAACGGTCGACTTGGGCGTGGAGAGTCCCTGGCATGGCAATAACAGTCAGTGCCAATAGGTACATTCCGAGAGTTTGAAGACCACGAATTCTGCTCTTGTCCACTTTTCTTGCTCCTTATCCTGATTCTCTACGAATCTGAGTGTCTGACGTTCAAATGACCGAAAAGGCTATGAAGAGTATGTACTCTAGGCCCCATTGTTTGGCAACCCAAACAGATGAAATATTTATCAAACTTTCGGTGACTTGTCCAAATATCGACGTTTACGGCCCTATGGCGTACTATTCGAAAATGAAAACATCTTGGCATGAACTCATATCTGGGAATCTGGACATCCTCATCGAAGCGGCTCAGTCTGCCGTTCCCGATGACGTCCAAACTATTTCGAGGCTCCGAAAAAAAGGGTCGCTCGAACAAGTCTCCACCGTCCTCGAACTTCTAGAAGCCCGTCGCCGTGCTCGAGGTCGATTGAGCCGACCCGATGAGTGGTGGATCGATAGGGAAGGAGCAGAGCAAGCGACTCGCAGTATCGTTGCGGAACACAAGTCCCGAAGAGTGCGAGAAGTCTCAGGAGAACAACCGATCATCGATCTCTGTTGCGGAATCGGGAGCGATGCTTTGGCTCTGTCAAAAAGAGGGCCTGTTATTCTCGTTGACCATGATCCAATGAAGTTGCTTCTTGCGAGTGCAAACCTCCGTCGCTTTTCTGAAAACAAATCTCATGATTCTCACTTAGTGATTCGCGCAAAAGCTGAAAATCTCCCCCTCGCTCCCCTACCGATACACATCGATCCAGCACGCCGCTCAGGAACTCAACGCATGCATGCTTACACTGAGATGCAACCTGGTCCCGCGGTCATCGAATCCATCATTGAACATCATAGAGACGTTGCTCTCAAATGTGGCCCCGGGGTTTCTGCGGACGATCTTCCTGCTGGGGAAATCGAATGGATACAAGATGGACCTGACTTGGTAGAAGCCACATTGTGGTGTGGTCAATTCGATGGAGGTAAACGGAGAAGAGCCACCCTTGTAAAAACGGGCTTATCCGTCTCAGGAAACCCGATTCCACTTGAGGAGGAGACTCAAAAAACACCTCAATTCTTGCACGAACCTGTTCCCGTTCTGGAACGATCCGGCCTCACTGGACATCTTCAAGCCGATTTAGCAGCCGGAGAATTACACCCGGGACTGGGTTGGCTCGCAGGCCAAGATCATAAGACGAGTCCATGGTTTAGAAGCTTTGAAGTCGTCGATCGTCTCGGCTGGCACGAGAAAAAAGTAATCGACTGGTTTAAGGCACGTGGAGAAGCTCCCCGCGCAATCAAAACCAGAGGAGTGAAAGAAGACCCTGCAGCTCTTGGACGTAAGTTTCCCCGTAAAAAGGGCGACTGGACCCTCGCTCTGCTACGAAGAGGAACAAAAATAGAGGCTTGGATTCTGCAGGAATTGAAGTAGTCCTGTCGCATGACAAGAACTCATCAGCAGCGCTTAGTCACGTTTTAGTGGGAAAGATCTCCCGCACTGGGCTCTTCAAAATTCTCGGGGATTTCTCTCTCTCCCAATATCGCTTCGACCACCCAGCGAGCCGTCAACGGCCCGATCAATATGCCGGTTCGATAATGCCCTGTCGCCATCCAAACTCCATCAACATCTTTAACTCGACCGAGAAGTGGCCCTCCATGCCGTGTCGCCTTAGGTCGGAGACCCGCCCAGTGTCCTCGAACAAGAGAGCCGACATCATCACCAAAAATCGTCTCTGCTGCAGCGACAAGATGCGATTTCCCCGCCTGTGTGGGCTGGGGATCTCTCGCATTCGTCGAGTCTTTTGCACCCACACTATTTCCGAACCACGAAGATCCATCAGGCGCTGGAATCCAAGAAAAGCGACTCCTGTTTCCAGCCGGATCAGGATGATCTGGTAACAGGGCATCAAAAGTCACGATGTGCGGAGGTGCTGGTATATCTAAAGCGATGGCTTCTCCTCTGACGGGTTCCAAAGGAAGTTGACCTTCCCGAACTCCATCGACAACGAATCCACTTTCCCACCCGGCAGCGATCACCAACGGATGCTTTTCAGAAGGCTCGTGAAGTTTGATGTCCGTCTCTGATTTCAGTACAACTTTTCCATCTTCTGAGCACAGAGTGATGGAACCCAAACCACTTCGGAGTTGAGCTCCCAAATTTTGACAAGATAACGTCAGTGCTTTTATTAATGCACCAGGGTCAACGACGGCTTGGTGCTCAATAAATACGGCATCTCCCAAAGGCCTTCGAACTCTTGGAAGAGTCGATTTCAATTCCGCTTCAGGGACAACACGAACCGTTCCCCCGGAACCGTAAAGTTTTTCAATCGCCTGCTGTGGATCTTTCATGGTGCGATCGCGAAGATCGAGCCCACCACAAAGTGAAAAGCCCACCTCGAGCCCTTCACTTTCCTCATAAAGAGATTTCGCCAACAATGGCCAATCCTCCCAACTGAGGTGTCGGAGATCGAGATAAGGAGATCTACGATGCTCAGGAGCTTTAAGAACCCCAGTTGCGGAAGGTGTGCACCCTGCTCCCAGTTCTCTGGCTTCTAGCAGTTGGACGGGTATCCCTCTCAAGCGGGCCTCGCGAGCCACTGAGAAGCCCACGACACCAGAACCGAGAACTGTAAGGCTTTCAGGGGACATTCTCTCTCAACCTTTCCTCAATTCAGAAGATCGCTTATTCATACGCTAGAGAATATAATGGACTTCAATGCGGGAAGGAAAAACCTATGAAGAATCTTCTATCTTCTCTAGTCTCCTTATTCTTAATCAGTCAGGTTCCCCTGATTTTGCACGCCCAGCCTGTAAATGATGATTGTTCTGGTGCTACTGCTGTTTTTCTCGGATCCAACCCCATCGATACCACTCAGGCAACCACCAGTACGGAACCGATCCCTGATAGTACCTGTCCTGGCTCAACCCTAGGACAAGTTCTGTACGATGCTTGGTTTCTATTTGATGTTCCCGAAACCGGTTTTCTTACGATCTCTACTTGTGACACGGTGAACTTTGATACAGACGTGATCGTCTATACGGGTTCATGCGATTCATTACTTCCCACTGCATGTTACGGCGACTCCCCAGATTGCTTTGTCCAGGGCACCACTAACTCGTGGAATACCATCGTTCCCGATCTCCCTGTTACCCAGGGTGACACCCTTAAGATTCGTCTCGGAGGTTGGGGAACCAGTGATCAGGGAACCGGAACTTTCGACCTCAGCCTCTCTTCGCCTCCTCCGCCTCCCCCTTCTCCTCCAAATAATGAGTGCGTCGACGCTCTGCCCGCTGTAATCGGTAATAATCCCGTCAATTCCATCAATGCCACCACCAGCCCCGAACCCTATTCCAATGCAACAGGGTGCAGTGCTCTGGGTCAAATGACCGCAGACGTCTGGTTTCGCTGGGTCGCTCCCGAGGATGGCTATATTCACTTGAGTACATGCGAGACGGTTAATTTTGATACCGATCTCATGGTTTACTCCGGAGAGTGCGACGACTTGCAGGAAGTGGCATGCAGTGGAGATGAGCCCAACTGCTTCGTACAAGGGAGTTCCACCCAGTCATGGAATTCCCATATTGATAACTTGGCAGTCACCGCAGGCGAAATCCTTCATTTCCGAATTGGTGGTTGGGGCGCCAATGACTATGGCACCGGTGATTTGGTCCTGGAGTTCGTCACTGACGTCATCGCACAACTCGAGGGAAACTCTGTTCCCGGATCGTATGAGATAAATGCCTCGGTAGAGCTGTCCGGGGATTGCTCAGGACTCCTTTTTTCGGTGGCTTCCGAATCGTTAGAGGTGCTGGGGCCATTCAGCGCGGGTCAGATGGTGGATGCGCAGATTTCGAGTCCTTCGATTCAGACCATGGCCACGCTTTGCGTAACCCCCCTATTCGGGCAAACGCCGGGAGTTCAGCAATGCACTTCGGTTGCTGTTCTCAGCCCCATTCTCTACGAGGCCTGCTCCAGCCCAGGGACAACCATCCCTGACTCGGGTGAACCGGTTGAAATTCCAATCGTCGTCGCAGGCAGTCCCGATAGCAATATTTGGGACCTACAAGTACAACTCGTGATCGATCATCCCGATGCCAGTGATCTTCAGATTCAGCTCACCGATCCCAATGGAACCACGGAACTCTTACACAATTTACCCGCCGCAGCCGCAGGGAGCGGACTGGATCTCACATGGTGGATGAATGGTCTTGAACCTAGCACCGAATTTGCAGACGGCGGATATTGGCAACCCACATCAGGAAATCTATTTTCATTCACGGGTCTACATCAACCCGGTGTTTGGACTCTCTCTGTTTCCGATGAGATTTCTGGAAACACAGGAATCATTAATGAAGTCTGTCTCAAATTCTTTGACACTGTGCCGTTACCGGTGGGTGGACAAGATTTGATCATGGGCAACACGAACAACACCGTTTATGTGGGTCGCGAAGGTAGCATCGCCAGTTTTGGTATGGAATCCGTCATCTGTAATGGCGGAGATGAGCCCCTCAATTGGTATGCAAACCCTGACCCAAGACATCCCATGATGGTGTTTAACATGTTCCGAGTCGACGAAGATCGTATTCTTCAAATCGGAGGTTCATGGGCTAAACATGGTTGGAGTTCAGCTCAAGCAAACGCCTGTGGGTTCGGCTGCCAACCCAGTCCTACAAATCAACAAACCGGTATTGGTTGCTCCGATACCTATGGCGCGGCCGGAAATGCTGCTCAGATCAATATGGGTCCCCGCTCCGAAATCAACCCTTGGGGAGGTGGATTCGTCTGGGATGGCTCATACATGTCTCAAGATACAGGTCCTTGGAATGAAACAGAGGAGCGTCTCAGTATCGAAGATAGAGACCTCGATCCTGCACAAAATGTGGGATCGACTTATCTTGCTGAGGTCTACGTCATTCAGCCTAGCGACGTTGACACCTCAACGAATAGAGCATGGGAACCCATAGCGATTTCCGGAACCCCTGGGGATAGCTGGTCGATTGATATGTCTGAAGTCAGTGAAAGCTCACCGATTCAAAATGCATGGACTGGCTCTGAGATCGTCACGGTGAGCCCTCCTGCAAATATTGATGGCACTCTCGATCTGGCCTACAAGGTTACAGAAAACCCAGATGGCACATGGCGATATGAATATGCGATATACAATTTCAATTTCAGTGCAGGGATCAGGTCTTTCAATATTCCCGTTGATCCTGCTGTCAATATCAGTGCCACTCGTTTCTACGCTCCCGTCAAAAGATCTCCCTTTCACTCCGATGACCCCTGGGTCATGAGTCACCCCGCCGATGAGATTTCTTGGTCGACACCTGGAATATCATCGGGGCTCCCCTCGAATCCACTGACGTGGGGCTGGATGCACAACTTTGGCTTCGACGCCGATGCTCCTCCAGTAGAAACGATCGTCACTTTAGAAAGCCACTCCGCTTCTCCCTTCGGAGTTCTAGAAGTCATGGTGCTGGCCCCGCCTCCTCCTCCACCGGCTGCAATATTCCTACGTGGCTACTGTAATGGTGATGGAGCACTGAATATTGCGGATCCCATCTTCTTGCTGGGTCATCTGTTTTCCAATCAGGCGGAACCGGATTGTCCAGATGCATGCGACGTGAATGATGATGGGTCTCTCGATATTGCAGACGCCATCTCTCTGTTGAATAACTTAATCTGCTGCTCACAAACTGTCCCTCCCCCGCCAGGCCCAGTCGACTGCGGAGAAGACCCCACCGATGATGATTTGGACTGCACCACGAATACCAACGCTTGCCCTTGAATCCTAGTGAGGTTCAAGCAGTGTGGTTCAAGCAGTGTGGTTCAAGCAGTGTGGTTCAAGCAGTGTGGTTCAAGCAGTG
>JAACCY010000043.1 GCA_009937185.1 Planctomycetia bacterium | reverse complement strand
GCAATCGCGCAGCAGGGCTTTTTTTGTCTACGGTCTTGGATTAAAGACTTTCGGGTTCCGTCTCTTTCTTGTCCGGTGATTCATTCTCAATCTTGTTGTATTGAGGAATCGTTGAAAGCTCTGTTCCTAGGCTGGCCAATATGTCAACGATGGCCGCTTGCAGTTGAAGATCTTCTACGAAGTCACATGCGAACTGTTGTCCTCGTCGATCTTCTTCACGACGACGGAGCCGACTTCTGAGACCATTGCGGGCGTCTTCTTCGGTGACACCCGAATCTTTGTATCCTGCGAGCCAGTCAGCGAATCCGGGGTATTCCAGGCCATTTTCTCCCGTACCTTCGAGGATGATTTTTGAAATCAGTTCCTCATTTTCTTCTGCGTGCACATCTATCCAGACTTTGAAGGCTTCTTCGTCGATCATTTTTCCAACGGCTTCGGCTCTCCAAAGAGGAATCTCTTTCAAGCTCACTTCGAGATCAGGAGAAACGCCACCTTCTGCGATAATCTTTCCGTCGGAGTCTCTTTCGGTGTGAATCGAGCGACCACTCGGGAGGTAGTAGCGTTGAACGGTGAGACGAAGAGTCGATTCTCCACCGAGGAGAGTTTGAATCTGTCGGGACATGGGAAGAAGTCTTTGAACACTTCCCTTGCCGTATGACTTTTTACCGATCAGTTTCGCACGCTTGAAATCTTGTAGTGCACCTGAAACGATCTCTGACGCACTGGCACTGGATTCGTCAACTAGGACTACCATGGGGTAATCCTGACGTTTTCCTTCTGTGGCAAAGCGTTCCGAGTTTTCAAAGATGCCGCTTTTTGATTGTTGAGCGACGATCGGCATTGAGGTGTCGTCGACAAACTCGTCCACAAGCTTGACCGCAGATTCAAGATATCCACCGGGGTTTCTTCGCAGGTCAAGGATCAAAGCGCGCATGCCCTTGGTTTCGAGATCATCGAGGGCCGCAAACACTTCTTCGACAGCCGTATCTCCAAACTGAGCCAATGACACGTATCCGATGTCTCCCGGAAGCATTTGATGGAGTACTGAGTCGAGCTGGATCGTTTCCCGAGTCACGATAAAGTCTCGGGCTTCTCTCCAGCCTCTACGAACCACTTTGAGGGTTACAGGCGTCCCGGGCTTTCCTTTGAGGCCCTTGACGATTTCATCGAGTGGTTTTCCCTTCGTGGGAATCCCGTCAACTTCGACGACGAGGTCATCGCTGATCATACCTTCGCGATAGGCGGGGCCTTTGTAGATGGGGCGAATGATTTTTAGAGTATCGGTATCGAGGTCCTTCTGAACTTGTGCGCCAATCCCGGCGTAAATCCCGCTGATACCTTCGTAGAATTCTTTTGTATCATCGACGTCCATGAAAGATGAGAAGGGATCAAGGCTGGCGACCATCCCCTTGGCCGCTTCGCTGATCAGTTCTTCTTCGTCAACCAAGGCTGGATCGACATAGAATCGCTGGATGCGCTGAAGCAGCTCGTCGAGGAGAGGATGTCCGCCACTGTTTCGAGAGCCCCGTCTTTGGAGTCTCTGAATCTGTACATCCTTATCAGAGATCGCTTTTTCCAGAGACAGGATTTCTAACTGGGCGGCTGCCATTCTTCGTGACGCTTCCAGTTCCTTTTCTGCATCTGTTTCAGGGGGGCTGGCATCTTGTTCATTTTCGATCGCTCGAAGAAGATTGTCTTGGGCAAGAAGCAAGCGTGCGAGTGTTCCCTGGCGAGATGGCTCCAACTCTATGGATCTCAGCACCCGTTTCACATCCCCGTCCATGAAGCCGAGTTCTGCGAGGACGAGTGCTGCCCCAGTTCGTGCTACAGAGTCATCGACCGTGAGGAGTGGTTGTAGAAGAGCTCTCGTTTCAGAGCGATCCTTCGACACCTTGTAGAGAGCACGGCCTAATTCGATTCTTAGAAGAGCATCTCCTTTGAGATTCTCGATCATTCCTCGAAGGCCTTCTGTGGTCTTTTTGTCATTGAACTCTCCCAATAGGTAGAGAGCGGAGCTGCGTTCTGAAGAGTCGTTGTCGGCGTTATTCACGATTTTGAGTAAAACGTCGCGTATGCCGTCGAGCTCGCCTAGCGAGAGCAGTGCTTTTGCTCCCATCAATTGGACTCCCGTATTTTCATGGCCGAGAAGCCCTTGAATCTCACCGATGGAGGCGTCACCAAGACGTTCTAATTCGGTGGATCCCTTCCAGATTTGATCCAGATCACCTCCGGCGTGTCGATCGACAATTTTGCTGACCTTGCCGTCCGAATACGGCGCGACTGCAGCATGGCTTTCAGTGGTCGAGGAAGACAAGATTCCGAGGATCAGAATCCCGCAGAGGAGCCAGCCTGAAACTGAAAATACAAACGCAGGAATACCCGTTTGAGCGGATCTCGAGATCTCGGATCGTGAGTCAGATGCGTTTTGAGTTGGAATCTTGGACCAGAGAAATGGCATGGGGCCCCCTTCATGGTGGAGCAGGTGTGGGTCCTTGAAAATTTCCATGACGACCTAGGCTGGTCATTCCTTGGGAAGTGGCTGAAGTATAGCCCCTCAACGCCAGAAGAACCAGAACAGCCATTTTCGGGGGGAGACTGTCTGATCAGAGAGCAGGAGGGCTGAGGCTTTTACTCAAAATCGTTGACGAGGCCTCCTGAAGAAGATGATTCTACGCAGCGTTCAGAACTCGGTACTCAGAACTCGGTATTCAGAAGAGTTTGCTCAACAAGTACGAAATTTATCCGCAGACCGACAGAATACGATTTCTGTCGGGAATGTGCGGGTTACCACTGAAACGCAGGAGTCACTCATGGCGTTCCGTCTATTTTCCGGGGATTTGGCAGGGTTTCAGGGACGTATTGTCGAAGTCGAGGTCGATCTGATCCCTGCTTTGCCGGCATTTGTCATCACGGGTTTACCGGGCCCCGGGATACGAGAATCTCGACAGCGTATTCGTTCTGCGCTCGAGAATTCGGGGTTCGTCTTTCCCGACCGTCATCGCATCGTGATCAATTTGGCTCCGGCCGCACGGGCCAAGGACGGATCGACACTCGATTTGGCGATCGCTATCGGAATTTTGGTCGAGAGTGGCCAAATATCAAGATCGAGACTTCGTAATCAGGCTTTCGTGGGTGAACTGGCTTTGGATGGAAGAATCCGATCGATCAGAGGAGGTTTGAGCATCATTCGTGCGATTGCCGAGCATTCGGTCATGAAGAAGGTGGATTTCGTCGAACCCGAAAAAGAGCTACCCGCTCCTCGTATCTATGTGCCTGCTCGATATGTGACCTTGGCGAAGGAAGTCGTGAGATTCCCAATTCAAATTGGAGCTGCCATATGTTTGGAGCAGGTGGTCCATGAGTTAAAGGAGACGAGTACAGAGTTAAAGGAGACGAGTACAGAGTTAAAGGAGACGAGTACAGAGTTTCACCAGACTGAAGATCCTAATACTAGGGCGGAGTCTGTGGGGAGTGATCACGAGTGCGAGAAGCGGGACTTGTCTTCGTTTCCGGATATGTCCGAGGTTCAAGGACAGATACGAGGAAGAAGAGCTCTCGAAATCTGTGCTGCTGGAGAGCATCCTCTCTTATTGGTGGGCCCCCCCGGTTGTGGGAAATCGATGTTGGCTCGCCGATTACAGGGACTCCTGCCGAGATTAAGTCGCGAACATGCCCTCGAGGTTTTTCAGGTGACAGAACTGTCGGGAGAATCTTCGCTAGATGATTCTCAACCGTGGAGCGCGACTCCACGCTCTTCTGAAGAGTGTTCCGTTGAGTGGAGCGAGGGATCGATATCGACGACATTTCTCAATACGAAGTGCCCATTTCGCTCACCTCACCACAGCATCACAGCGGCGGGATTAATAGGAGGGGGATCCCCTCCTATTCCTGGAGAAATCTCGAGAGCTCATAGGGGAATCTTGTTTCTGGATGAGTTTCCTGAACTTTCTGCCGCAACTCTTGAAGCATTGAGGGAGCCTCTTGAGGAGGGCAGCATCACTTTGTCGCGGGCGAGTGGAACGATGACATTCCCTGGAGAGTTTTTATTGATCGCCGCGATGAACCCTTGTCCTTGTGGAGGAGGGGGGCGCAAAAAGTGTCGTTGTCGAGCCGCTGATCACCAAAGATATTCTCGACGTTTGTCGGAGCCTCTCTTGGATCGATTTGATCTTCGTGTGGTTTTGGAAAGGGAGCCCGTTTCCTTTTTGTCAGATGAACTTTCTTCCACAGCAGTGGAATCTTCCGCTCAGATTCTGGAGAGAGTTCTTGTGGCTCGCCAGCAAATGACTCGTCGGGCACAACCGGGGACCAATCGATCTTTGGAATGGGCAGATCGGGATCGCTGGCTGCGTCTCCG
>JAACCY010000042.1 GCA_009937185.1 Planctomycetia bacterium | reverse complement strand
CTGAATCCGACTGAGACTGAATCCGACTGAGACTGAATCCGACTGAGACTGAATTTTATGTCTGAAACTTCTCTCAGTCTCAACTCAACTGCCAGAAACAGGAACCTTCTTCGAGGACTCCTCTTTCTCTTCGCTTAACTTCAGATACTTCTCTCTCATCTCTTTCAGGAACCGATCCTGAGCACCAAAGGTCTCAGTATAGACCTTTAAGCATTCGCCGGCTGAGTCCACATTTTTGGCATGAATCGCTCCATCGAATGCGAGTACCCAAAAAGCTCTGAAATTGATGTCTTCAACATCGAGCCGCTCACCCGCCACCACCATCTGGTGCGCACGATCCATCGCCTTTTGACGAAGATCAAGGACGACCTCTTTAGGCTTCCTGTCCGAAAATGCCATTCGATACGGACCAAAGACTTCCAGGAATTTGATGCTGACTCCCTTGCGCAACCAACGGCCGATCACTTCTGCTGGAACGCCCTCCATCTGCGTTGCGGCTTCCATCTCATTAAAGTTCGCTTGCCCCGGGTCAAGCAGACCCATGAGCAACGTCAAGTGCGCTTTGGCCACTCGATCTTCGGGATGTTCCAACACTCGTTTCTTAAGTTTCAACAGCGGTTCGACCTGAGCGATCCCGTAGTCCAGATTCTCCGGAGTGTCGGGACGCCAATAGGGTTCCTTGCCAAACAACATCGCACCTTCGGCGTCGAGAATCAAAAAACTAGGAAATCCACGCAGCCCATACCGATCCATCATTTTCTGATCCGGTTTGTCTTCCAGAGATGCACTGATATTCAGGTAAGGAATAAATCGCTGAGTTGAATTCTTCCACCATGCTGATAGGAGAGGGCCCCCCTCCATGTATTCACAAGGCGGTCAGGGAGCGTAGGAGCGAGTGAAATATGCAATGATCGGCAAGTTTTTTTCTGCAGCCAATTTTTGGGCGGCTGCCAACGAGCTCTGCCAAGGCACTGCTTTGGCAAAAGCTTTCGCCAATTTCTCATCATAGTTTTTCTGCATTTTCTCTGGATCTTGTCCCTCGATGAGCGCTGGAGAAATCCAAAGAGTCAAAGCGGCAAGACAACCCAGAAGGGTTTTGGGTAATGCAGGTCCGAAAGATCGATTCTGATTTTCCGGCTGAGCCCGGGAGTTGACCCCAAACATAATGCGCCTCTTTTCATTGTGAAAAATGAGGATAACCCGCAAGGCCCCGCCGCCAACCCCCAAGGCCTCATTCAAGAGTGCTTCATTATAATGCAGTACTGCACTGCGTCATTATGACGCAGTGCCCCATATGCGTCAAAATAAAGCACCCCTCTGAACTTGGAGTCCAGAGGGGTGCAGGGATGGGCTGTGTGGTCAGGATTCAAGCAGCAGAGAGTTGTCTATCCGCGAATCCATTCTCTTGGGCGTACTCCATGAGTTCTTTCCGTAACTTTTTACGAGCTCTTGAGATACGTGATCTCACTGTCCCCAATGGTACATCCAATTCTCGGGAAATCTCGTGGTAGGCCAAGCCGTCCAGGTCACACATCAGCAATGGAACACGAAACTCCTTTGCCAACTGCTGGACCGCATGACGGACCCGATCTCCCAGTAACTCAAGACTGGGATCTGCTCCCGCTTCGATTCTCTTGAGTTCCTTTTCGACCTCCCATGACCTTTCCGGGGCCATTGGCTGAGATAAGTCCACATCTTCATGAAGAGGACGCCTCATCTTTTTGCGGCAAATATCGTAAAAACGATTTTTGCAGATCCGGAATAACCAGGAGCGACAATCTGTTCCTCTGGAAAATGAATCGAAGGCACGAAGAGCTCTCAATAGCGTGTCTTGTACAAGATCATCCGCTCTATTCCGATCTCCCGTCAATGAGATGGCAAAGGCTCTCAATGAATCGATATGAGGCAACACCTCTTCATTGAAGGCATCCTCCTCTTCAGTCTCGATCTCCCAGTTGCCGAACAAGTTCCATTCGTCCAAGTTTATTCTTTTCAAAACGATACCCCCTCAGGGCTATTTGTCATATTTCGTCACATTCTTAATCAGGCTGAAATAACATATGCAACTGCCATGCCAAAACTGGAGCCTGGTGGATTTATATGAAGAAATCGTGAATAGCGGATATCATTCAGCGATCAGATTTGATTGTCGTCCGATAGTGAAGGTGAATCTTAATGCTCAAGACCCGTTCCTTCTCAGCGCTGACATGCACCCAATTCTTGGGTGCGTTCAATGACAATGTCTTTAAGCAATTCGTTCTCTTGATTGCCATGTCACTCTCCCTCGATTGGCTTCCCATAGATTCACAGAGCATGGCCATGGGCCTCTTTGCTCTTCCATTCGTCATCTTTGCCGTCATTGGTGGATCTATTGGTGATCGATTCCCAAAGAGGACCGTCATCATCATGGCAAAACTGGGAGAAGTCCTGATCATGGCACTCGGGATGCTCGCATTTGCCCTCGCTTCTGTGGATCAGGATCTGGGCGTCATGGCGATGATGGGCGTGCTTTTCCTCATGGGAACACAGAGCGCATTTTTCGGACCTTCCAAATACGGAATTATCCCGGAGATGGTCAAGGAAGCCGATCTCACCCGAGCCAATGCCATCATCAGCATGACCACCAATTTGGCGATCATTCTAGGAACCGCCTTTGCTGGTTTAATGTTTCTCTACCTCAATCCTGGAGGCGACCTCTCCAAAGGAAGTCCGAATTGGTGGAGCGGCATCCTCTTCATTTCTATCGGCCTCATCGGATGGATTTCTGCGCGATTTATTGAATCTGGAAAAAAGCCCAGCGCGCCAATGAGAAGATTGGAATGGAATCCGATTACCGAATTGAAGGCTCTCGCAAAAGACAAACCTCTTCTGGGAGCAGTCCTGTCCACAGGCTGGTTCTATCTCATCGGAGGCCTGACGATGGTCTCGCTGAATGAGTGCGGCATCAAAATCCTCAATATGGATGACGGAGGATCCCGTCTCTTCTTCTTCGTTGCAGGTGGTATCGCCATCGGAAGCTTGCTGGCCAGTAAGTTGTCCGGAGAGAAAGTAGAAATCGGCATCGTTCCCATCGGCGGCTTGCTGATGAGCTCTGGATTCGCCTTAACAACCATCGTCGATGAAACCCTGCTCGGTTACGGCACCACTCTGACCCTCGCCGGAATCGGAGGAGGACTGTTTTTGGTGCCCCTCGTTTCCTATATTCAAGAACGATCCAAGGGAGAAGAAACAGGTCGAGTTCAAGGTGCTCAGGTACTGGTCACTTTTATTTTCATATTCATGTCCGCGATCGTCTGGAACCTTCTGGTCCATAGCAATGCTTTAGCACTCAGCCCTGAAGGAACACTCCTTGCTATCGCAGCTTTAACTCTCGTAGGAACCCTAGGTGTCTTTTTCACGGTTCCTCACATTGCCGTACGATTCCCGGTCTGGATTCTGGTCAATACACTTTACAAAATCCGCATCATGGGAATGGAGAATATTCCTCGCCGTGGTGGAGCACTCCTCGTGGTCAATCACCTCTCATATGCGGATCCATTCCTCGTGGGAGCCAGCGTACCCCGATTTGTTCACTTCCTGATGCATCGACAATTCAAAGATATGGGCATGATCGGCTGGGCCAGTCATCTCATGCGAGCGATTCCGGTCTCTAGTGAAGATGGGCCCAGAGCCATCATTAAGTCTCTAGAAGAGGCCGCTGAAAGAGCACGCAAAGGTAACATCGTCTGCATCTTTGCTGAGGGTGGAATCTCCCGCACCGGCAACCTGCTTCCGTTCTCAAAAGGGCTCGAGAAAATCGCCCGCAAAGCGGATGTGCCTATTATCCCTATGTATCTGGACAGGGTCTGGGGAAGCATCTTTTCCTTCCGAGGAAAAAAGTTCTTCTTCAAGCGTCCACTGCGATTGCCTTACCCCGTCACCGTCACCATCGGTGAGCCACTTCCCTCCACTGCTACCTCTCGTGAAGTCCGTGATAAGGTCGAAGAGTTGAGCGCACAGGCACTCGACTCTAGAAAACAACCCGGAATTACTTTGGCCACTCGATTCCTGACTGTTGCCAGAAAATCGAGTAGAAGAACTGCAGTGATTGAACAAGGGAAGTCACTCAACTTCAGGAAACTATTGATTCTTGTTTTGGTACTCCGAAGAAAGCTGAGACACCGCCTTAAGGGGCAGCAGAATATCGGTGTAATTTTACCCGCTGGTATCGGTGGAGCTGCGACAAACCTGGCATTGGCTGTATTAGGAAAAACGACCAGCAATCTCAACTTTACTGCCGGAACTGGCCCCTTGAAATCTGCCTGTGAACAGCTTGAGTTAAAAACCATTATCTCGGCCGACCTCTTTACAAAAAAAATTAATCTCGACATTTCAGAATTCGCACCGGATGTCGAAGTGATTGATTTGCCAGCGCTCTTGGCCAGAGAAGTCACTACCAAAGACAAAGTCATCGCTCTTCTTACCGCTCTGCTTCCATCCACCTTCCTCAGATCTCTTCCGGCTGTTCCCCATGATCCTGACTCTGATGTCTCGGTGATGTTCTCCAGTGGATCGACCGGAACTCCAAAGGGAGTCAGACTCTCTCACCACAATATTCTTTCCAACGTGAGAAGCGTCTCGCAGATTTTCGACGTGGACCACAATGATAGAGTTGTGGGCTCACTGCCCTTTTTCCATGTCTTTGGATACACGATCACCCTTTGGTTCCCCTTAGGAAATGCCATTGGAGCGATCTACCATCCAAACCCCATGGACACCGATGCTATCGCAGAGCTCACACGAGAACAAAAAGGGACGATCTTCCTCTCTACCCCCACCTTCTACAGAACCTATCTTCGTAAATTCAATCCTGAAGATTTCAAATCGGTTCGTATCGCTGGGGCCGGAGCAGAAAAACTGAAAGCCAGCTTGGCTGAAGCTTGGGAAGAAAAATTTGGGTCTCCCCTCCTCGAAGGTTACGGCTGTACAGAATTAAGCCCCGTGGTCTCTGTCAATCTTCCAGATCTGGACGTCCCAGGATTCCGCCAGAAAACCAGAAAATTAGGCACCATCGGGCTTCCTGTTCCCGGCGTAGTCACTCGGATCGTCGATCCGGAAAATGGGGAAGATTTACCCCACGGCGAACCCGGACTTCTACTCATCAAAGGACCCAGCGTCCTGACTGGATACTTGGGGAGAGATGATCTGACCAAAGAAGCCTTCGAAGGCGAATGGTATAAGACCGGAGACATCGCCAAAGTTGACAATGACGGCTTCCTGATCATTACGGACAGATTGTCGAGATTCTCGAAATTGGGGGGCGAAATGGTGCCTCACGTTCTCATCGAGGAGGCCATTCAAGAATACATCGACCAGCAAATCCCCGACGAAGAAGAGTCCGGGGGTGAGGCCATGGTTGCTGTGACGTCTGTACCAGATGACGCCAAAGGAGAGAAACTGGTCGTGATTCACGGGAAGCTCCCCGTGGAAGCGCCAGAGATCATTGAGAACCTGCGCAGTCGTGGAGATCTACCAAACCTATGGATCCCACGCCCTGAAGCTTTTGTTCCAGTAGATGAAGTCCCTCGACTGGGATCAGGAAAACTGGACCTCAAAGCCGTTAAAAATCGAGCACTTGAACACTTTGGATTCAGCGATTGATGTGACTGGTTCTCTCCCCCGAAAGACCTCATGATGACCATGAGACAGGAGGGGCCACGATGTCCACAGATGAAGTCGAAGATCTAGGTCTTAGAAATTTCCAGAAGACCATCGAGCAGATCTATTTTGATAAGGATTCCAACAGAGGTGTCGAGGGATCCTTCATGTGGCTCGTCGAGGAGGTCGGGGAATTGGCACGCAGTCTTAATTCTTCTGAAGCCAATTGTCCTGAAGAACGTGCTGAGTTTGCTGACGTCTTAGCATGGCTCGCCAGCATTGCCTCACTCAGAGGTGTGGATTTGGCAACATGCGTCCACGAGAAATATGGAACTGGCTGCCCCAGATGCCAGAGTCAGCCCTGTATCTGTCAACACCGAGAAGACAACCCGGCGAGTTCATGAAAAAAATCGGCGTTCTCGATCGATATCTCCTAAAGGATCTCACTGTGTCGTCCATCTTTTGTCAGATGGTCCTCAGTATTCTTGTCAGCATCGTCTTCTCCATGAAGGCGGTCAGCTCCGGATACTCGCTGGGTATCGTCATCCCCTGGCTAGGGGACAGTTTGCTTTACAGTCTTTACTTCACGGTTCCACTTTCTGTGATGGCGGGGTGTACTCTCAGTTACGGAAGATTCGTGGCCGATCGTGAGT
Source organism: Planctomycetia bacterium (assembly GCA_009937185.1). Lineage (GTDB taxonomy): Bacteria > Planctomycetota > UBA8108 > UBA1146 > UBA1146 > UBA12191. The sequence continues at coordinate 878 of JAACCY010000042.1, read as the reverse complement.
ACACCGCTTCAGTCGCTAGCGGTATCAGTCCGATACGACTGTTCCTTCCGATGTTTCTTCTTGTCGCTCCAGTGATGCTCGGTCTACTTTTAACCCAATCGACACTCTTGCCGGAGCTTCAACACCGCAAGCAGGATCTAAGCCGCTTCTTTATCAAGCAACTCGAAAATATTGGAGACGGTCGAAAAGGGCAGATCCCATTGGACGAACAGGGCGGAGTCATCTACTGGGAAGAGATCCGCAAAGGAACCGATATGAGTATGGTCTACATCGAAAAACAATTGGATGCCCAAGGTGGAAGCGCTGTTCCCTCTCTCGCAGATATGGACGAAAAACCCCCAACGACGATATTGGCGGATAGAGCAAAACTCAGCATTGCAGAGAACAAAGCGGTGATTCGTCTCACCTTAAGAGACGTTCAAGTCATGTACCCTGTAAATCGATCCGAGGATGGCACCAGAGATTTATTGAACTGGGATCATGAAAAAATTAACTTCGACCAATTCAATGTGGACTTCCCGATCAACTCCAGCAAACGCAGGCAAAACGACCTCCCCACAGCGGATTTGATTTCTTTAATGAATGGAAAAAAATCTGAGTTGGACACTGTTGAAGCGATGCTCAATGTGCCATCAGACCCGGATACAAAAAGAGCACTTCAATCAGAGAAAAATGCATTAACCCGATCCTTGAGGCGGGGCGATACGGAGATCTGGCGGCGAAGAGCGATGGCCCTTGCTGTGTTATCATTTGCGCTACTTGGCTCTCCGTTAGCACTTCTCTTGCGAACGAATCAACGTTTGGTCCCCTTCTTTTTCGCAGTCTTGGCGGTTCTCGCAGTGTTTTACCCATTGACCTACGGCGGGATTCAACTGAGT
>JAACCY010000041.1 GCA_009937185.1 Planctomycetia bacterium | reverse complement strand
GTGATCATAACTTCTTTTTAACGTGTCAGGCAGGAGGTTCGAAGAATCAATCCCTGACGTTGGCGTGGAATTCCGGGAGAATCGGGATTTTTTTTCTGTTGTAGAGCGAGAGCACTGCCCCGAAGTAACAGACCATGACCATGTTGTTCACGAACGCGATCAACCTGAGGTAATAGTTTTTGCCAGTTTAATTGTTGTCGTTTTTGGAAATGGGATTCTTCGACTCCGATCGCTGCTGGTGGTCCGTCTTCTAAGACCGTAGAGGTGTCGTCGAAAAGAGTTCCTTGCTCTGTGGAGGAGACGGGTTGGATCTTATCGAGGATCAGACCAATGAACCGAATGGCGGTTCTTCTTTTTTGTAGTGTTCGCCTCAATCGAAGAACGATCCTGATCAGATCAGGGTCGAGTTGGCTGGGGAATTTTAAAGATTCTCGTCGTCGATCGCGAATATGGTCACTGTAGGCGATTTGTACCGAGACTCCGCCTGCCAGTAATCCACGCTTTCGAAGATCAGATGCGGCTCTCTCGGTGAGATATTCCAGCATGGCATCCAGAGTTCGTGGGCAAGAAACATCCTCATCAAATGAAGTTCCTCGCTGAAGAGTTCGGGGGATTTCTTTGCCACCGATACTGCGATGATCTTCTCCTCGGCAGCGTTGATAAAGTGTTTCTCCATTCCTTCCGAGAAGGCCTTTTAAAGCTGGGGCTGAAAGTTGTCTCAATTGGGATATGGTCTCGATGCCCAAGCGACCGAGCTTTTCAGTGGTACGAGGACCGACTCCCGGAAGATCTCCGACCGTCATCGAGAGAAGCAGATCTTCTTCATCCTCGGGACGGATGAGTCCAATACCGTTCGGCTTGTGGTCTCGACCGATGAGTCTTGCGAACATACGATTTCTTCCCAATCCAACGGTGACGGTCAGCCCTGTGGATTCAGTGACTTCCCGACAGAGGCGTTCTGCTTCGTTGACGGGGTTCGGAAATATTCGTCGGGTTCCCGAGAGGTCGCAGTAGGCTTCATCGAGATGTTCCTCGACACGGGGAGATAGCGTTTCGCAGATGTCAAAAAGGCGTCGTGCGTATGCGCGATAGATGGTTTCGCGTCCACGAACGATGATGAGATTTGGGCAACGACGTAGCGCTTTCCCGAGGGGCATTCCTGCACGAAGTCCGTGTTCCCGAGCTTCATAGGAGCACGAGGCGATGACGCCGCTACCCACGGCAACGGGTTTACCGCTCAGTCGGGGATTTCGAATCTGTTCGACGGAAGCAAAAAAGGCGTCGATGTCGACGTGTAAGATGAGGGAATCCATGGCACTCCTTGTCGGTGGGAAGAGCGAGCATAGCGAACATCTGTTCGCTATGCACCATCCTTGTTGTGGTCACTTGTTCTGGAAGGTCCATCCCCTCAATATGGCCTTAAACTGCTATATTCGGCTATTTGAAGACCGGTTTTGCAAATAACCGGGGAAGAGGGAGAGTGGACGTGGAAGTTCTGCGCAGGGAGGGGGTCGACGAAAAGGGGATAGAAACCCTGATTCTCGATCGGCCCGAGACGATCAATAGCCTGAATGGCACCATGGTGTCTGAGTTGGCCATCGTTCTGAGGGAAATCTCCGAAGATTCGTCGGTGCGTGTATTGCGAATCAAGGGGCAAGGCCGCGGCTTCATGGCCGGGGGCGACCTCCGCTGGTTCGCCGGAATGTTCGAAGCCGAACCGGATCCCCAGCGTCGCCAAGAAGTGGTGCTTGAGGAGATACGAAAGGTTCATGAGAGTATTCAACTGATCGACGCCATGGAATTCCCTGTTGTTGCACAAGTTCATGGCGCTTGCGCCGGTTTTGGCCTGAGTTTGGCGACCGCCTGCGACCTGGTGATGTGTGCCAGTGATTGCAAAGTAACGTTGGCTTACAGCGGAATCGGTACGAGCCCCGATGGAGGATCGACATTTCAATTGCTCCGTCGTGTCGGGCGTCAGAGAGCGATGCAATTGGCTTTGCTCAATGAAAGAATCAACGGAGAAACTGCCGTCGATTGGGGATTGTTCTCGCGTGCTGTTCCCACTGAAGAGTTAGAAGCGGCGACGAGGCAGTGGTGTGAGCAACTGGCGGATGGTCCGGCGAAAGCTTTAGCGAGAACACGGAGACTCTTACGGTCACCCCAGTATGATTTGGCAGAGGCTCTCGAGGCGGAAGCCCGATCCTTTAGTGAATGTGCAGGAGGCCACGAATTCCCGGAGGGTGTTCGTGCGTTCCTTGAAAAAAGAAGACCCGATTACAGAGCTTCGATGGGAGAAAATTGAATGAGTGAAGCCAATCAACCTCAACTTGCGGGCAAAGTGGTCTTTATCTCCGGTGGAAGCCGAGGGATCGGTAAGGCCATCGCTTTAAGAGCTGCCAAGGATGGCGCACGGGTCGTCATCGCAGCAAAGACGGTGGATCCTCATCCTCAACTTCCGGGCACGATTCATGAGACAGCCGAAGAGGTTCGATCTGCCGGTGGTGAAGCACTCGCCGTAAAGATGGATATCCGAGACGACGATCAGGTGGACGCTGCTGTTCAGCAGGCTGTGGCCGAGTTCGGAAGAATCGATGTTCTGGTCAATAATGCGAGTGCGATCAATCTGACCCCTGTCTCCGCGACTCCTATGAAGCGTGTGGATTTGATGTTCGACGTGAATGTGAGGGGAACCTACACGTTGACTCGGGCGGCACTTCCAGCGATGACCTCGCCAGATGGCCTTGGGGGACATGTTGTGAATCTGTCTCCACCTCTCTCCATGAAACCGGTTTGGTTTGCTCGTCATACGGCTTATACGATTTCAAAGTACGGTATGAGTCTGTGTGTTCTTGGAATGAGTGAAGAATTTCGTTCTGTCGGAATCGCGGTCAACGGTTTGTGGCCCAAAACGGTGATTGATACGGAAGCTCTTCGAATGATTCCAGGGATGGATCGAAGAGCGACCCGAAAGCCAGAGATCATGGCAGATGCACTGCATGCTTTGGTCAGTCAGGACCCGAAGACTTGTACGGGTGAGTTCTTCATCGATGAGGAAATATTGGCACGAGTGGGGATCACTGATCTTTCTGGGTACGATACCGATCCCAACGTTCCACCGATGCCCGATCTTTTTGTCGACACTCCGGACTCGCCTTTTACAGCGTGAGTTCAAGGTTGCTGAGAGAACTCTTTCAGAGCGGCTCGTACTTCGTCGGCCAGCGGAATTTTTTTTCCGCTGGCGTATTCGACCTCGACAATTCGAGATGACCCGAGAGCGACGATGCGTTGGTGTGTCAATGAGTCGATACGGTGTTCGAGAGTGTAGCGATCTTCCTCGATATCACCGACTCGTATGAAGGAGACCAATTCCTCTGGGAAGACCACAGGAGCTCTGAAGATACATTCGACCTTCGCGAGAATCGGACCTGAAAAACTCTCTGGTCCGAGGGATCCGCAACCAATCCTCTGGAAAGCCTCAAATCGAGTCTCCTCGAACCAGCCTATAAAACGTGTGTTATTGACGTGACCGAGGGCGTCCATATCTCCCCAAGTGACCCTGAGGGGGATCTTTATGGGCCAGTAATCTTCACTTGAATCCATTGTTTGGGCATCCTCTCCAAAAAAGTAAGTCTTTCGCATCGCACACGGGACATGCGTTGCTGTCCAGTGATAGCCGATTCTGCGACCCTGTGAGGTCCTCCGGAGGAAATGTTAGTGTTATCTTCGAATCTGGGGAAGGTGTCCCCTTGTCTAAACCCCCTTTAATCCCGTATCTTCCCCTGATCGTGAGGGGGAGAGAGCATCATGATGCGTCGCCCCAGAAGTTCCTGCGGGTGGTGTCAAATTTTCCTCTGTCAGATGTTCTATCTGATCTTCGGAAATGATCGGGGATTTTCCTCGGCATAACATTCCCTCAAGGAAGACGATGGCTCGTCGGTCATCACTTTTCCGAGTGATGTGTTCTTCGGAATAAATCCGAGGGAAGACGAGAGTTTCGTTCGTATGAGATTCTTCATGCGAATCACAATTAGACTTCTGGACCTGCTGATAGTTTTGGCAGAGTCTGATTTGGATAGACTAAGGAGGTACGCCATATGCGAGGACCCCGATTCCCGCATCCGTCATTGAGCAGAATCACCTATCAATTGGCATTGCTAATACTCGTTACCGTATTGCCAGGTAGCGCACAGGCGATTGATTTTAATTTGATGAATGGACGAGTGACCGGACAGTTTGATACCACAGCGACGTTGGGTTTCTCATGGAGAGTCTCTGATAGAGATCAATCCATCATTGGAACTACAAACGGCGGATCCGCCTACTCGCTGAATGGTGACGATGGAAACCTCAACTACGACAACGGCGATTTCTTCTCCAAGAATTTCAAGATCGGTCATGAGATCTCCGTTAATTTCGAAGAGTACGAGTTTTTCGTTCGTGGATTTTACTTCAGAGATTTCGCTATCTCAGAGGGGAAAGTCTTGCAAGAAGGGCGCCAGCCTCTGACCGGGACCTCCATGCGGTTCGCGGGACGTAATGCGGTTCTCTTGGACGCTTGGGTGCGAAGAGATTTTGATCTGGGGGATGAACCCGTATTGCTGACACTGGGGTCGCAGGTGATCAACTGGGGTGAGAGTACATTTATTCAAAATGGTCTCAATACTATAAACCCTGTTGACGTCTCGAAGCTCAGAGCCGCAGGCGCGGAAATCAAGGATGTCCTCGTTCCGATTCCGGCGTTGAAGTTTGACTACCAGTTGAACGAATCGGTTTCACTTCAAGGCTTCTACCAGTTGGGGTGGAGAAAAACTCGTCTTGAGCCTTACGGCACCTTCTTCAGTACCAGTGATATCGCATCGCCTGGAGGCAATGTCGTTCTTCTCGGTTTCGGAGTGGATCCCGGTGTAATCGATACACCGCCTGGACCTGCCACACCGGGATACAACGCTCCCGTAGGTGTTGGGGTGACAAGATCCGGTGACCGTGAAGCGAGTGACAGTGGCCAGTATGGACTGTCAGCACGCTGGGACAGTGATCTCTTCGGAGGTACCGAAGTTGGTTTTTACTACACACAGTTGCACAGTCGTCTGCCGTTGATCAGTTCCGTGACCGGAACCCCAGCCGGAGTGGCTGCGGGAAACTACGGAGGTTCTGCGGAATTCTTCCTCGAGTTCCCCGAAGATATTTCGACTTTGGGAGTCAGCTTCAACTCGGATCTCGGTATGACAGGGTGGGCGATTCAGGGTGAAACTTCTCTGCACCTCGACCAACCGTTGCAGGTCGATGACGTGGAAATCCTCTTGGCTTCACTTTCGCCTCTCAACGCTGTATTCGGACAGAATCAGTTAGGGACCTTTGATTACGGAGAGAAGGTTACGGGATATGTGCGTAAGGATGTTGCCCAAGCACAGTTCTCCCTGAGCCGATTGTTCGTAGGTCTCTTTGGAGCAGACCAAGTGGCCCTAGTGGGTGAATTTGGAGCGACGTTTGTCAATGAGTTTGAGGACCAAGAAGATTTCCGATACGAAGCCGTCGGTACTTACACTTCTGGAAATCCGATCTTTACTTCATTAGGGATTCAGCCCGATACCGAATCTATCGATGCTTTCCCGGATCGATTGTCGATGGGATATCGTCTTCTCTCCAGAGCAACCTACTACAACTTCTTTGGACCTTTGCCCCTTCAACCGCAGGTGTCCTACTACCACGACTTCAAAGGTACCTCACCGGTTCCAGTGGCGAACTTTATCGAGGGCAGAAAGACAGTGAGTCTTTCCGTCGGAACAGGTGCTCTAGGTCTTTGGGATGTGCGACTTGCGTACACCAATAGTTTCGGTGGGGGACGTTACAACCTTCTGACCGACCGCGATTTCATGTCACTCACAGCGAGTTATTCCTTCTAGGAGGAGAGTACAAATGATGAATAAAACTTTGATCACGACTCTGCTACTGCTTTCTGCATTGTTCATGTTAGCAGCAGGAGAAGCCCCCGTTCATAATGGGGCTGAGCGATTAGGTGAAGATTTAACGCCGATGGGTGCCATCCAAGGCGCGAACAAAGATGGATCCATCCCTGCATGGACCGGCGGATTGACCCAGCCTGTCGCGGGTTGGAAATCTGGAGATCACTACGCCGATCCCTTCCCTGGCGACAAGATTCTTTACACGGTCACCGCAGAGAATGCAGACAAGTACAAGGACATATTGTCCCCGGGGCAATTGGCAATGCTTCAGCGTTATCCCGACACTTGGAAGCTCAATGTCTACCAGACGAGACGTACTGCGGCATACCCTGAAGATATCTATGCGGCTGCCAAAGAGAACGCGACGACCGCTTCTCTTACGGATGAAGGAAACGGCGTAAAAGATTGTCGCCGAACTTCTCCATTCCCAGTCCCTACCGAAGGTCTTCACGGAATATGGAACCATCTCTTGCGTTATCGTGGGAAGTCCACACGCAGAACAGTGGGACAGGTCGCACCGATCGCGGATGGCCGCCACACGATGGTGACCATCGAAGAGGAAGTTCTATACCGCTATAATGCTGAGTGAATGACTCCTGAATCCGCAAAAAACATTTTGGCAAAGTTCTATCAGGGAGTCACCGGGCCTCCGCGTCTGGCTGGAACCAAGTTGCATGTCCATGAAACTCTTGATCAAACCTCAGACCCGAGAAAAGCATGGGTATACAACAAGGGGTTGAGAAGAGTGCGCCGTGCTCCTCAGGTTTCCTTTGATAACCCAGGGACAGCCAGTGACGGTCAGAGAACCAATGATCAGTTCGATATGTTTAATGGAAGCCCCGAGCGTTACGACTGGAGTTTGGTCGGACGCAGAGAGCTACTGGTGCCCTACAATTGCTATAAGGCTCACAATGCAGAGGTCGATCCGAAGAACCTGATCGAGGCCGGTCACTTGAATCCGGATATGCTTCGCTACGAGAAGCACCGTGTTTGGGAAGTCGAAGCTGTCGTTAAAGATGGGACCAGTCATCTCTACAAGAGAAGAACCTTCTTCTTCGATGAGGATTCATGGCAGGCACTTGTGATTGATCAGTATGATAACTCCGACAATATTTGGAGAGTCTCAGAGGCATATCCGATCATTTATTATGATCTGCCTGCTCTCTACGACACTCTTCTCTCCCACTATGACCTTGATAATGGTCGTTACCTCACCATTGGTTTCAATGCCAAGGGGAATGTGGAGAAGTGGGTTTCAGACTTGAAGGACAGTGATTTCTCACCGGCTTCTCTTTCGAGGCGCGGTAAGAGATAGATCCTTTAGGGCAATTGTGAGCAGGGATCGGGCGAGAGGATTTCATCTTCTCGCCCGATCCCATGTCCACTTCCTGATGTTTTGTAATCGGTGCACTCCTGAAAAAAAAGCCTGCGTTAATGAAGCCTGCGTTAATGAAGCCTGCGTTAATGAAGCCTGCGTTAATGAAGCCTGCGTTAATGAAGCACC
>JAACCY010000206.1 GCA_009937185.1 Planctomycetia bacterium | reverse complement strand
TCCCAAGAGGCATCGATGTCTTCGCCAGATTCGAGGCGTTCGAGCGCACCTTCGCGAAGAATCGGAGCGATTAAGGTTTTGACAGTGTCGTCATCCAGATCAGATCCTCCGGGAAGTGGGATGAGCTCACCGTCAAATCGGTAGTGGGGCGGCTTTCCGGGTCGCAGATGCAGATCACTGATCCGTAGCACTCCCTCAGAGACAAAAGTCTCATCGGCAAATCGCTCCAGAAGATCGAGTAGGCTCCAACGTTGGTCTTTGACGCCGTAGACCGGCCTGAATTTCTGAGAGTCCGTCATATGCCGTCTTTCTGTATTCTCTGCAAGAGCTTGAACAGGGCTGGTTGCAGACACCAAGAGTGAGCCGTATCCTCGCCACTATAGGTATACGGCACGCCCAGTCGACGGGTGACTTTCCACTCTTGTGGAGTCATTCTTCAGCGTTATGACGTTCAGGTCCTTATTATTCCCGATATTTGGGGATTTTCCTGAAGTCTGCCTGTTTCAGTGCCGAAGTATCCAGTGTTGGCCGGTTTCCGGCTCGCATGCGTGACCTCCGGGAAGTACGCCCCCCGGGGGACGCATTCGAGCCCGCGATCGTTCCTGGAAATAAGTGTCATGGTCGGTCCTCGCGGATTTGAACACGAAAATATTGCTCCTACCGATCTCAAACGCCTAGAAGCGTGTGAGAAACGGATTGGTTATTCCTTTAAGGACCCGAACCATTTGGTTCAGGCTCTCACCCACTCCTCGCTGAAAACCATCGATAATCCGTGCAATGAACGTATGGAATTCTTGGGGGATTCGGTTTTAGGAATGGTGATGACGGAATTTCTCTTTAACTTTTTCCCAGATCGCCCAGAAGGTGAACTGACGCAGATCAAGTCTGCGGTGGTCTCCACCAACACACTCGCTGAGGAAAGTATGAGACTCGGACTTGATGAAGCCTACGCTGTCGGCAAGGGAGTCACGAGTCGCCGTAAGTTACCCAATAGTCTTATGGCGAATGTCTTTGAAGCAGTGATCGCAGCGATCTATATCGATGGCGGCATCGAGCAAGCCAAAGAGTTTATTGTTCGGAACCTTTACCATCAGGTCCTTGCTGTGAATCAAAAAGAACACTCGGTGAATTACAAATCGATCCTTCAGCAATACTTACAGAAGGAAGATGGATCTACTCCTAACTATAAAGTGAAGAGTGAGAGTGGCCCTGATCATGCTAAAGAGTTCATCATTCAGGCTCTTCTGAAAAAAGAACTTCTTGGCATTGGTGAAGGCACCACCAAGAAAGAAGCAGAGCAGTCTGCAGCAAAAGCCGCTCTTGAAAAGTTGGGCATAGATCCCACCCAGTCCTGATATCGCGAACTGTTCAATCCCTTGCGATAGACCTTGCGGGTTCAGGTGATTTTTCCCATTTCTCCGTTATCCTAATATTTCCAGATTCCTGAAGAAGCTCTCAACCAGAGATTCCAGGCAGGGCGGATAAGAGCGGAGCAGCCGGTGCCTACCCCAGGTGGGAGTGCCGAATTAGATCGTGATCTTCTGATCGAAAGGATCCTCACGGATTCATCGGTCCTGGGAGAGGTCTGCTCACGTCTCGCCTCCGATCCTGTTTTACATGTGGGAAGATGCGGTGAGGGTGCGGTAGGGCTTCTTGTTGCCGCCATCACTGAGAAGGTCGGCCGACCTTTGATCATCCTGACCTCTAGCCCCGATGCCGCTCAAAGATTACGCAGTGATGTGTCGACCTTTACACCGCATCCCATCGGAGAATTCCCTATGTGGGAAAGTCTCTTCGAGGAAGATTCTGAACCGGATCTCGATACTTTCAGAGATCGTTTCGAAACGATTCGAGCGCTTGAAACAGGACGTGTAAAAACAGTGATCGCTCCTGTGCAAGCAGTATTGCAACCGGTGGGTCAGGATACTGGTGAAGATCACAGAGTAGTATTACGTCGAGGTGATCGTCGATCGCAGAGGGATCTTGCCAAGGCACTTGTCGAAGCGGGATATCGAAGATTTCCACAGGTGGCCCGACCCGGTGATTTTGCTATTCGGGGAGGGCTTTTTGATGTGTGGCCGCGGGAAAGTGCAGTGCCATATCGACTTGATTTCTTTGATGATGAAATCGATTTGATTCAGTCCATCTCTCCGAGAGATCAAAAAGTCAGTGGAGATTTAGAGGTGGTTGTCCTCACTCTCGCTCCACGTGAATCCTGGTTTATTCGTGGCTGGACAGGGCAGCAAAGTCTGCTCTTCGATGTACTGCCAGATAACGCCATCGTGGCGGTCTGGGAGCCAAAAGAAGTGATCGACAAAGTGCAGTTTCTCGTAGGGCAATGGGCCGGCGGGAATCGTCAGCCATTGTGTGAAGGATTTTGGGAGAGAGCGGGGCGCCATGCCCGCTTACAGCTCGACCCCTTGATCCCGGAAGGCGGACATCGACCACTACAGTTGCCCGTTGTCTCCGCAGATCGTGTTCAGGGATCTCTGGAGGGGACTGTGACTGCTCTTGCTGACACCGCAGATCGTGGTGAAGAAGTAGTTGTGTTCTTACGCCAGGAAGCAGAGGCGGAACGGTTTCGAGATGTGCTTTCTGAGGCCAGCGTCGGTCCCGGCGTACGGGTGATCCTAGGCCAACTCTCAACAGGTTTCCGTTGGCACGAAGATGGAGGCGGCATCTTCGTGAGTGGAAATGCAGCCTTGGGGCGAAAGCGAACCGTAGAAAAAACGAAACGCAAAAGAGTTGAAGGTCGTGCTGTCGATAACTTCCTCGAACTAGAGTAAGGGCAATTAGTGGTGCAGGTCACCCATGGCATCGCCCGCTATCGAGGATTGAGGGCGGTCAGAGATGGCATAAGACAGGGAGACTTTCTCGTCCTCGAATTTGCCGAGAGCGTTACGTTATTGGTTCCTGTCGAACGCATCGATATGGTTCAAAAATATATCGGCGGAGGACGCACTGTAGGCAAGCTCGATAAGATTGGAGGTTCGCTCTGGTCGAAAAAGAAAGCCAAGGCAGAAGATTCTGTTCATGATCTCGCTGGTGAGCTCCTGGAAGTTCAGGCTATTAGGGCAGAACGATCGGGGTATTCCTTTCCGGAGGACGACGAGAAGATGAAAGCCTTTGAGGATGCGTTTCCGTTTAATGAAACAACGGATCAGTTGCATTCAATGGAGGCGATCAAGGGTGATATGCAAAAACCAAAACCAATGGATCGCCTGGTTTGTGGAGATGTGGGCTACGGAAAGACAGAGTTGGCGATGCGCGCGGCTTTCAAGGCAGTCGCTGCCGGAAAGCAGGTAGCGATACTTGTTCCGACGACTGTGCTGGCACAACAACACCTGGTCTCTTTTAGAGAGAGGATGGCCGAGTGGCCCGTCAAGGTTGAAGCGATCAGTCGTTTCCTCTCTAAGAAAAAACAGAATCTGGTCTTGGAGAAAATTTCTCAAGGAGAAGTTGATATCCTTATCGGGACACACCGATTGCTTTCGGGAGATGTTCACTTTAAAGATCTCGGTTTGATTGTGATCGATGAAGAGCAGCGCTTCGGTGTGGCTCATAAAGAAAAATTAAAGCAACTTCGACGGCTCGTGGATGTGTTAACGCTGACAGCGACTCCTATTCCGCGAACATTACACATGTCGCTGGTAGGGGTCAAAGACATCTCTAGTTTGCACGAAGCACCTGAAGGAAGGGCTCCGATTCAGACAGAGGTCACTGCTTTTGAAGAGCGTCGATTCCGCCAAATGGGACTTCGAGAGATTAACAGAGACGGCCAAATATATTGGTGACATAACCGGGTTTCGAGCATCCATGAATGCAAGCAACGAGTCGAAAGTATCTTGCCGGAAGCGAAAGCCATCGTCGCCCATGGCCAGATGGAAGAAAACGAACTCGAAGAGTGCATGATCGAGTTCATCGAGAAAAGAGCCAACGTTCTTATATCGACGACCATCATCGAAAGTGGCTTGGATATTCCGAGTGCCAATACGCTGATCGTTGAACGCGCGGATCGGTTTGGTCTAGCACAGTTGCATCAGCTTCGAGGAAGAGTCGGTCGTAGTCATAATAAGGCTTACTGTTATCTTGTGGTGCCGGATGACAAACCCATAAGACCAGAGGCGAGGACTCGTCTTCAAGCCATCGAAGAGTATTCTGATTTGGGAAGCGGCTTCCAGATCGCTATGCGCGACCTAGAGATTCGTGGTGCGGGTAATATCCTTGGAAAAGAACAGTCCGGGCACATTGGAGCAGTTGGATACGATCTATTCTGTCGATTATTGGAGAGGGCAGTAGCTCGCCTGAGGGGGTCCGCTGCCGAAGAGCCGCCAGATGTCGAAATCATTCTTTCCGGATTGTGCCTAATTCCTGATAGTTATCTTCCTGATACCCGTCAGCGATTGAGACACTATCGACTGATCGCTACAGCATTACGTAATGGGCAATTAGATGTGATCACTGAAGACCTCAGTGATCAATATGGACCTATTCCCGCAGAGACGTATCGTTTGATTGGCCAGCAACGGTTGAGAATTCATATGGGATCATGGGGCGTCAATCGTATCGCGCCCGAAGATGGCTGGCTCATATTACGCGGAAATCGGGAAGGTATTCATCGAGGCTTGAAAGGTTTGGGCTGGGAGATCAGAGATCTTCCTGACGGAACCACCGCAGGTAGACCTCATGGTCAACTCGCACCGGATGAGCTTGATGGAGTCTTGGAAGTGACGGGTTTACAGCAAGGTATCGGAGCTGATCGCTAACCTACAGGTTTCAGGGACAGGAAGTCTCTGCACAGTCTAAGCCGTCATCTGTATTATCTGTTCCACAGTTTGAGGGCTCAGGAATTGGCGTGGAATTGGGCACAAACAGTGCGCTCAATAAAAAGATAGCGTCGGGAAGATTGAAAGATCCATCGTCATTAATGTCAGCGGAGTCTTGGCACGCTGGTGCGGGTGAACCTGGAACAAAGAGTGAACTGAGACCAAAGATGGCATCGGGGAGATTCACTGAACCGTCTAGATTTAAATCACCTCGGGTCAATAAATCGCTGCCTACATCGGTGAAAGTCCAGCTGAGTAGGTCGTTGATTTGGGTGACGCCTCCGGTCGATCCCGTGAATCCTATCCATGCTTCATCGGTTCCGATGTAATCAATAAGATTGATATCCAGAGTCATCCTTGGAGTGGTGAGATCATCGATGAAGACCTGCATTGAGACGCTGTCGTAATATATTCGCATCGTCCGAACTCCGGCAACATTTCCAATGGTGGTGTCTATTGCCAAACCACCAATGAGCTCATCTGCGGAATTTGGGGCTCCCAAAACGCCATGAATTGCTAAGTGATGCCCGGGGGGGTCATTCCAAACTCCGTTGGAATAACAGTCGATCTCAATCGCGACAGAATTGGTCATGCCGCTGTAGCCCAAGGGGCCGCCATTACTATAAAGAGCCGTCGGAGATTCACTTTGAATCAAAAAAGTCATTCCATCTGCACCGCCAGTGGTGGGATTTATTTGGTAGGTGAAGGTGGTGTCAAAACCTTCGGAATAAGGAATGCGCTCAGTGGTATAAAGTGCGCCAACCTGAGAAAAGGCCGATGAAGTGAGACGGACACGATTCACAACTTGCGAACTGCTTCCAACCATTGTTAAACCGGTCAGGTCTGTGAAATCGAGGTATTCGAAATCGGCGTACAATGAAGAGAGTCCAGCACAATGAATGAAGATGAGGGCCAATATTGAACTTTGAAGTCTTTGTGAGTGGAGCTTCGTTTGTTGATACATTTTCATTCTCCCATGCTGACTTGAAATGCGTGCATGTGACACAAGAGATGAGGAATAGAGATTCTGGGCCCTCCAGAACAATATCTATTGTATCGTGATTGCTGTGTCGATGCTTCCCCCCCGTCATGGCCTCGGATATCGTTGCTGTTTGAGCCTTAACCCCATTTCCGGTGGTGATTTTGCACCAGGAGGTCATAGATGTTGTCTCGAAAATTATCGATGGTTTTATCACGTATTTCGGCTATCGCTGCAGTGCTGATGGTGCTTTTGAATGGCTGGAGTGATCATGTCGAAGCGGCTGATTTACAGGCATTCGTCGGTGCCAGACTGATGCCTGTATCAGGTCCCGTCATCGAAAATGGAACACTTGTTGTCAGGAACGGGAAAATTGAACAGATCGGTGCTACTGATCAAGTAGTCCTGCCACCCGGAACAGAAGTGGTGAACGCTGAAGGCAAAACCATCATTCCAGGACTGATTTGTACCCACAGTCATATCGGTTGGGGAGGTGGAGGCGATAGCTCCGAGCCTATTCAGCCTGAGTGTTGGACTAGGGATTCTGTCGACGTCCGATCTGCCAGTTTCATGCGAGCGCGTGCGGGGGGTTTGACCCTCGTGAATCAAATGCCCGGCTCTGGCCACTTGATCAGTGGGCGGACAACTTACCTCAAATTGCGTGAGGGCAATACTGTCGATGATCTGCTGGTTCTCGACGATACCGGTTGGCCCATGGGTGGACTAAAGATGGCTAACGGTACGAACTCGCAAAGATCGGCGCCTTTTCCGGGCACTCGCGCAAAATCTGCATCTCTCGTTCGCCAGGCATACGTTAAGGCGCAAGAGTATCGTAACAAAATTGCCAAAGCAGAGGGTGACGCTGAAAAGATGCCGGAGAGAGATCTGCGTATGGAAGCGCTGGTCGAAGCTCTCGAAGGAAAGCGGATTGTGCATCACCATACACATCGCCATGACGACATCTTGACAGTCTTGAGGCTTCGCGATGAGTTTGGTTTCGAAGTGGTTCTTCATCATGTGAGTGATGCTTGGAAGGTGGCAGATGAAATCGCAGCGGCAGGGGCCGATTGTTCGATTATTGTCGTTGACTCACCCGGGGGAAAATTAGAAGCACGAGACATTCGTTTGGAAAATGGAGCCGTTCTCGAAAAAGCAGGAGTCAACGTGGCTTTCCATACGGACGATTGGATCACTGACAGTCGTCTCTTCCTGCGTTCGGCAGCACTGGGTGTGCGCGCGGGTATGACGAGTGAGGGTGCGTTGAGAGCATTGACTTTGTCGGGTGCTGAAATGCTAGGCCTCGAAGAACAGACCGGCTCATTAGACGTTGGAAAAGATGCTGACTTTGCAATACTGAGCGGTGATCCGTTTAGCATATACACCCAAATTTTGGAAACATGGGTGGAAGGTGCGCAGGTATTTGATCGATCGAATCCGGATCACTTGCTCTATGCAGTGGGAGGTCGAGGCGCTGGAGATGACAGTGCTTACCACTGTTGTGGCGAAGAGGGGGGGCACTAATGCTAAGAAATATGATGATCCAGGGTGTAACACTCGTTCTGTTGTTCATGATTTCAATGACATCTGTGACCGAGGGATTGAATGAATCCCAACAGGCTGAAAATACGATAGCGATCTATGGTGACAAGATTTACACCATGGCCAAATCTGAAGATGGATCTTGGTCGGGTGTGATCGAAGATGGAGTAGTACTGATCAAAGATGGCAAGGTTGTTCAAGTCGGACTGGCTG
>JAACCY010000006.1 GCA_009937185.1 Planctomycetia bacterium | reverse complement strand
GTTTTCCAGCGCATCTTCTAGCATTCCACCGGCCATTTTCGAGTATGGCTTGAGATCTTTGCGTGCCCGATCTGGATTGAGAATCAATCCTGCGCCTGCGAGGCCTCTCGCACCGATTTTTTTTAACAACCCACCAACTGCGGCGATCGCCATTGACTTCAACATCACTGCGGGTAATCGTTCTTTAAATTCGGCATTTTTAAAAACCACCGAGCACGCCCTAGGCAATGTGAAATATGAATGTGCCTATCCCTGCGACCATGAGCAGGCCGCCGTCGTAATAGAGCACTTTTCGTCTGGTTGAAATCTGGTCGGGCATGGTTTCCTCCTGAATTGAATCTGTGATTCACACATACTCAGGATCCGGATTTCAAACCTTTCAGGACACCCTGACTGTCACCAAATTGAGCAATTTTCTGTCCCTCTGCCTGAGCGAGGGAGAGAAAGAGGTTGCACATGGGGGTGCGATTCGGGGTGTGGAGGATACGGCCGGTCTCTATCAGTCCATTCCCTTGGCCGGCGACGATCACTGGTAAGTCGTCATGATTATGGCGGTTGCCGTCGGAGATGGCGGATCCGAAGACCAGAGTCGTTGATTCGAGAAGAGACTGTTCCCCCTCACGAATCTCTTTCATTCTTTCGACGAGTCGCACGAACTCACTCACCTGCCAATGATTGATCTTCTTGACCCGTTCGATCTGTCCTTCATTGCCCTTGTGATGGGTGAGGATGTGATGGCCTTCACCGATATCGAGGTGGGGGTGTGTTCGGTTGGTTCCTTCGTTGGACCACATGAAGGTGATCACCCGGGTCAGGTCGAGTCGGAACGCTAACAACATGAGTTCGTTCATCAGCCGCACGTGCTCCTGATAGTTGGTAGGGCTGAGGTCTTCAAATTGGGTGAGACCTTGCTCTTGTTTTTCGAGAGCATCTAATTCTTCGAGCCGATCGATGCGTCTTTCCAGATCGCGGATGCCGGAAAGAAATTCATCGAAGCGTCCGCGATCGGCATATCCCAGTGATCTTTGAATGCCCGCGGCATCCTCGCGGACAAAATCGAGAATGCTCGATCGCCGGTGAATCCGAATTTGTCGGGCGGCAGCAGTTTCTCCAGCAGGGCCTTTCAGAAATAGGCGTTCAAAAACACGTCGTGGTTGGATCTCATGGGGGATAGGACGATCTGGTTGGGCCCATGAAATATTGGAAGAGTAGGCACAGGAATAACCGGAGTCGCAGTTCCCTGACTGACGACCCCCTTCGGTGCCCAACTGTAATGAAGGAATCAACGTTTCGCCGGCACTGCTACGAGCCAGAACTTGATCGATGGAGAGGCCGGAGCGGATGTCGGAACCTGCTGTTTTGTATGGGTGAGCACCCGTGAGGAAGCAAGCTGAAGAACGAGCATGATCTCCGGGACCATCGCCGAGTGCTTTGGCATTGCGATGGCTGAGGCCACGAACCAAGAGTACATCCTCAAAGACTTTTTCGAGGGGCTGCAGACTCGATGAAAACTGTCTTTGTCCCTCGACTTCGGTGATCGACCAATTGGGCATGTGAACCCCATTGGGAATGAAGAGGAAGGCGGTCCTTCGAGGTGAACCTGAGATCTCGCCGGCTGTTGCGGCTGCGTGTGAGATCAGTCCAGCAGGAAGCAGCGATTCAAGCCAGGGTAATGCCACAGCGGTCCCTATCCCTCGCAGGAAAGTTCGCCGTGCCAGCTGCCGCTGTACCATCTTCGATGGATTCTGACTCATGATTTCGACTTTCTGCAAGAGTGACACGGCTCTTCATGGATGAAAACGCTGGAAAAGGGAAAAGGCAAATAAGAAATGATCATTAAGGAATCTCCCGCTTACGGAAAGCATCGAGGAGAACGATGGCTTCAATCAAATCCTGAAGTGTCGACTCTGGTTTCAGATTACGGGATAGGCGACTGATTGCGGGGATGTCCCCAGAGTCCAAACTCCGACCGAGTGCATAGGTCATCAGATGGGTGGTCAGTGAACGACGAAAACCGGTTTCTTTTTCGACCCGTTGCCGGAGGCCTCGAGGGCCATCGATGAGCGTCCCGTCGGGGAGCTCTCCTTGATCATCCACGATTCCTTCCCGGAAGCGTCCTACCGCATCGAAGCGTTCCATAGAAAAGCCGATGGCGTCCATGCGACTGTGACACGTCGCACATTCAGGATTGCGACGGTGAACTTCCAGTTGTTCCCTCAGGCTGAGATCTGAACCCGATTCTCCGGGAGCAGGAAGGTTTCCAGCTCCGGGAGGGGCAGGCGGGGGAGCATCGTCGAGTAATACCTCTAGAACCCACTTCCCTCGCAGGACGGGTGAAGTTCTCTGACTAGTACTGCTCGCTAGCAACACACTGCCATGGGAGATGAGGCCCCCTCCCCGTGGGGTGTTGATCTGAACCTTTTGATGAGATTCACCCCGATGGCCGGGAAGGTCGTAATGACGCGCCAGTCGACCATTCAGAAAGGAATAATCCGCATCGAGCAATTCTCGAATGGGTCGATCTTCGCGAAGGATGTGATCGAAGAAGAGTACGGTTTCTTTTTGCATATCCTGAAGCAGCACAGCGCGAAAACCTGGAAAGATTTTTCTATCCGGCTCTCGTTCCTGTAGGTCACGAATACGCAACCATTGGGTGGAGAAATCTCTGGCGAGAACTTTGGACCGGGGATCCGCGAGCATCCTTCGTGTGATTTGGATAAGGGTACTACTCTGGCTCAGCTTTCCCTTTTTTGCGAGGTCAAGGAGGGCATCGTCGGGGCAGGTTCCCCAGAGGAAGTATGAAAGCCTTGTGGCGAGTTCGTAGTTATCGAGCTCACGCACATCCCCTGATTCCAAACTCGCCGAGTCGGCTTCGGTTCTGAGAATGAACCGAGGTGAAACGATGGCTGCAATCAAGGCACTGCGAAGCAACTCTTCTGCAGGACTGTCCGGTGCACTCGCGACCAAAGCAAGATCCACCATCTGCTGTAATCGATCATTGCTCACAGGTTGACGCCAGAAACGCGGGAGCCAGCGGGCCATTCCACGTTTCAGTTTTTGTCGGGGTGAGCCACCACCCTTGAGTGCGAACTTTTGAAAAGGAGTGGGTTTTAAACCTTCGAGGGGACCTTCGATGATCAGTTGCTGAATGGCTCCATTGCGATCCCGTTGATCGGGATCAGGATCATCCGGCTGAAAGTAGTCATTGATGAAAGTTAAGCTGACGCTGCGCAGGCCTTGAGGAACCCGAAACTCGACAATGCGTTCTCCCGATTCGTTGCGGGACTCAGGGAAGATCAGACTCTTCTTGAGTTCTGAGCCGACATTCAGACGAAATGCAACGGGATCCGGCCCCGCCTGTTTCCCCCAGCCACGCACTGTAAACCGGTAGGTTCCGCGAGCAGGAAAAGGGAACTCTGTCGAAGCCGATCCGCGACTGAAGAAGTAAATATGATCGCCAACATTGCGAGTCCCACCGGTAGCTTCAAGGTTTTCTGAAGCAAAGATATTTTTGGGAGTTCCTTCGTCTTCAGGAGAGATCACCGCAGCGTGGGCTACTTCTTCTCCGATGCGAAACAGTTGTTCGATAAATCCGGGAGAGAGATGCCCCCCCTGATTATCAAAACCGGAACTGGATGCATCTGCGGGGAGGTGACGATGGACATCGATCTCAACTCCGGTCAAATCTTTGATGGTTCTCTTCAGTTCTGTACGGCTCAGTCTTCGAGGAGGGACAGACCCTGGAGACTCTGGCAAGAGCGAGAGTTGGTGTCGGTTCCATGTATCAAGGAAACTCACAAGGTCATGACGTATTACGGGATTTAATTCGGGTTCATCGGCAGGAGGCATTTCACCACTTCGTAAAACGTTGAGCAGAGTTTGCCAGTCGGCGGGGTCTCCGTCGGAGCCACTTTCGATGATCTCTGAAAGATCGAGGCCACCCTTCAGTTTCTCTCCGGAGTGGCATCTAAAGCAGTGATTTTGGAGAGGTTCGATAATCGCTTTCGGAAAAGGATTGCGTGATCGACCCTCGTCATCGGAGAGAGGCAGGACACTGAATATGAGAAGAAACCATGGAGTTGATGTCATCGTGATTTTTTCAATTCAGTTCCGTGAGCAAGGCGTTGTAAATCTTCTTCAAATTTAGCTTCTAATGCAGCCTCTAACATCCAGGCCAGCAAACCTGTTCCTATGGGCAGAGTCCCGCGATCGACCCACTGTATTTCAGTCCGTCTATTTGGACCAAAAGAGAGTGTGATTTCTCCATTACCATTGGGATCGTCCGATTCGATAGAAGAGATGTAGCGAAATGATCTTTCGAAACCGCCCCGACCGGGCAGTATTGTTTTTTGGACATCTGAGATCACTAATTTCCCGCGACTGTTTTTGCTCTTCCAAGTCGAAGAGTGCCCAATGGATGCGGGTTCCCCTTCGATGACGAAATGGGGAACGCCATATTGCTCTTCATCCCAAGAGCTCCACTCTGACCATTGATTAAAATCGGAAAGTTTATTCCACAGGCCTTCGGGCTCTCGCTTGCTGGTGACATTTACCGAGACATTCCAGCTTGCAGGCATAGAAAAACTGAGGAGGAGCAGAATCAATAATATTAGCCCAGTCCCCAATAACATGAACTTCAGCAAAAATCTCATGATGAATCTCCCATGGGGACCCTCGTATCAAACGGATATTCACCATAGAGTATCAGGTAACAGGGAGTCCTGTGAAGAGGAGCCTTGCGATATGAGTTCAGAACCCTACCGTCGATTTTGAAAGGGCTGGAATGCTCAAGAAAGTAATAATAGCACTCGTCGCCTTGATGCTGTTGCTTTTGGTAATAGGAAGTTTGTTACCCGTAGATTACGTGGTGGAGAGAAGCATCTTCATCGATGGTGATCCAATGGAGATTCATGAAAGTATTGTCAACTTGAGAAGTTGGCCGGAGTGGACTCCATGGAATTCTCAATTAGACCCGACGATGGTGTTCTCCTATTCGATAGGAGAGCCTGGTGTAGGTGTCAAGTCGAGATGGACCGGTGAATCGGTAGGTAATGGAAACCTTGAAATTACGAGCGCAGAACCGGGTCGAGGCATTGTGTATGTACTCAACTTTGATGGTTATCCTCCGGTGGATGGAGTGATCGAAATCCAGCAGATGAAGGGCGGCTGTAATGTGAGGTGGAAAGCCTCCGGACAGTTGGAGCCGCCCCTGGGTGGTTTGATAGTAATGATGATGGATTCTAAGATGGGGGCAGATTTTGAGTCCGCCCTCTATGGCTTAAAAGAACGAAACATGAAATAGCGTGGAAGATAAAATGACTCGAACTCCTTTTGTCCCTCGTATTGATCTCCAAAAGAGAGCTGCTCGACTGGCTCGACGCGGTCATCCATGGCTCTACCGTGACGATCTTAGGGATGGGGAATTGTCCGATCCCCGATTTGATACGGGCACGATAGTTCGTTTGTGGGATGAAGAGGGCCATGATCTTGGACTCGCCATTGCTTCCACACGTTCAAAAATCGCAATCCGTTTGTGTGGGTCATGGGTAGGGGAAGATGTTCCCGATCCTGAGGCTTTCTTGCGACAAAGAATTCAAAGGGCAGCCGATTTAAGACCGAAAATTCAAAATGCCAAAGAGGGTTGTCGTCTGATTCATGGGGAAGCTGACCTCCTTCCTGGACTTGTGGTCGACAAGTACGCAGATGTGATGGTGATGCAAGCGACCACAGCATGGATGGAAGCACATTCAGAATTGGTGGCGAATTTATTGATGGAGTTGTTCGAGCCTCGTTCCGTGCTGGCTAGGAATGACGTGGGAGTTCGAAAGTTCGAAAGATTGCCGGAAGAGGTTGTTCTTCTCGCAGGGGAATCTGTCGAGAGAGTCACAATAGACGAAGGTGGCGTGAAGCATTTGGTGCGTCCCTATGCTGGGCAAAAGACCGGGATGTACCTCGACCAAAGCCCCGCTCGTGCCAGAGTTCAAGAGTTAGCCCAAGGAGCGAGAGTCCTAGATTTGTGCTGCTATCAAGGCGGTTTCAGTGTTTCGGCGCTCGTTGGTGGCGCTAAAGCGGTGACGGCCGTCGATCAATCGGCCACAGCTTTAGAACTTGCGGTCGAGACGAGTGAACTGAATGGCTTTGATGGTCTCGAAACTATTCAGGGGAACGTATTTGATGTCGTAAGAGAATTGAGATCAGAGAATCTTAAGTTTGATCTTATTGTTTTGGACCCACCCGCATTTTGTAAAAGTCGCCGAGAGGTTCAGGGAGGTGTCCGTGGATACCGCGATCTGAATCGTGCAGCGTTGAGACTTCTTGCACCAGGAGGGCGACTTATCACTTGTTCTTGTAGTCATCATCTCAAGCCCGATATGTTTGAAGATACACTTCGTCAATCGGCACTGGACCTTCCATTTCGAGTCATTGTTGAAGATCGGCTCGGAGCAGGGGCTGACCATCCGGTGTTGTTGCGTTTTCCGGAATCGGAGTATCTCAAGGTTCGAGTATTGCGTCGCTGGGATTGACCTTGGATTCAGTACTGAGATCATTTTCTGATCCTGCAATGATTCCTGATTCGCCGAAGATGGAGGGCGCCACTCTTCATTATCTCCCTGCTTTTTTTAAAGCAGACGAAGAGCAGGAATTGTTCCAGCAATTACAAGATCAACTCCATTGGAGTCAGGGCCAGATTCGTCTCTTTGGAAAAGAGCATCTGATCCCAAGATTAGAAGCCTGGCATGGTGATCCTGAAGCGCGATACGGATACTCGGGGACTGATCTTGAACCTGAGCCTTGGACGTCCGCCCTTCAACGGATTCGTAGTCGGCTTAAAGGGTTGAGTCATGACCTCGCTTTCAATTCTGTACTTGGGAATTGGTATCGTGATGGTGAAGACGCTATGGGGTGGCACAGCGATGACGAGAAAGAACTGGGCCCGAAGCCCTGTATCGCTTCTCTGAGCTTTGGGTCAGGCAGGGATATTCGTTTTCGGCATCGAACCCGCAAGGATTTAGACCCTGTCATGTTGCATCTGGAGGCGGGGTCTCTTTTGCTCATGGAAGGCCTGACCCAAGAGAACTGGCAGCATGCCATTCCACGAAGGAGAGGGAGAAATGCTCCCGGAGGCCGCATCAATCTCACGTTTCGAACGATTCGATTTCCACGATCTTGATCAGGACTTGGGTGCGGTTTTTTCTAAAGCGTCTAGGCACTCGGTGAAATCAGCGGGCGGATCGACTTGGAATGCCATCTCTTTCAACGTTTTTGGATGAATAAACGTCAGTGATTGTGCATGAAGAGCGGCTCTACGAATCCATGGAGAAGTGACGCCATATTTTTCGTCGCCAATAATTGGTAGTTGAATGTGTCCTAAGTGGACCCTGATTTGGTTACGACGACCTGTTTCTAAGTGAACTTCCAAGAGTGAGTGATCCCCCATTTTTTTCAGTAGTTTCCAGTGAGTGATAGCTGATTTACAGGGGTCGTGGGGTCTGGCGACTCGAACTCGTTTGTTACGCGCGTCTGTGTGCAGAGGGAAATCGCAGATGCCTTCTTCTTGCCGGGGTGTGCCTTTGCAGAGCGCGAGATATCGGCGTTTAAATTTTGTGTTGAGCAGTTGGTGCTTGATGGCATCACGTGCCTCGGGAGTTCTTGCCAAGACGATCACGCCACTCGTATCTCTGTCGAGGCGTTGAACGATGAATAGAATCGGTCGCTTTTCACCTTCATGACGAAGGCGTCGATAGACCTCTGTTTGGAGAGTGATTTCATTCTCACCCTCTTCTGTCGCTACGGTTAAAAGCCCAGCGGGTTTTTGAACGACGAGGACCTGCCGATCCTGATGCAGAATTTCTAGGCCTTCAGTCACCATCTTGCGGTGGGCTGTTCTCAGTCGAGGGGGATCGGGATCCATTCTCAACTGTTGGCCAGATCGCAGTCGGAACCCTGGATCGGTCACGACGTTCCCGTCGATAGCCACGCCACCGCGAAGAATGATCTCTTTGGCTCTCCGATGGGAGGTGTCGAGTTGTTGGCGGATCTCAGCCTGTAAGGCTCTCTGATCCTCTTGTGCGGTCCATTCGGTTTTGCGTGACACGGAGGCCCTTCCTGTTGTTAAGGCTGAATATAGCGGTCCTGAGTCCCGATGTGGGTTTGTTTCCGGAGAATGTCCACCGTTGCTCGATTTTTGTTCGACGAATCGATATCCTCGACATTGAATCATCGAGCCCTCACCGGGAATTCATGGGGATGTCCCCATGATCGGTAGGGTCAACCGGCTCTCTTCGGCAGGCTTCGGCTCCCCGGAATAGGGCGCAACCGCTTTGAGCGGTGGAGGCCACGTGGTCGATCGCCAGTCCCCCTCTGACTCGGGAGTCTCTTCCCGAAAGGACGTTTCTAGTTACCTTCCCATGACACAGAAAGAATGTGTCGATCTGGGGTGGTTACCGCAAAGACCAGAAGATCATGATCCAGAGATTCACGGAGTGGATTTCGTCCTCGTCAGTGGCGACGCATACGTCGATCACCCTTCCTTTGCGAATGCAGTGATCGGTCGTCTTCTTGAGGCAAGAGGGCACAGGGTTGCCATTCTTTCTCAACCGGATTGGAAAAGTGCGGACCCGTTCCGTATTTTTGGAGCACCTCGTGTCGCTTGGCTCATCTCTGCCGGAAATCTTGATTCTCATCTCAATCACTATACCGCTCATAAAAAACCACGTTCAGACGATCAGTATTCCCCAGGGGGAAGAGCAGGTCTTCGTCCCGATGGAGCGACCATCGTTTATTCGCAGAGATGCCGAGAAGCCTTTAAGGGTGTACCGATCATCGCTGGTGGAGTTGAAGTCTCGATGCGTCGAATGGCTCATATCGATTATTGGCATGAAAAGGTCAAGCGATCATTGATTCTGGATGCCCGTGTGGATCTTGCTGTTTATGGCATGGGCGAAAAAGCTCTACTCAGCATTATCGATCGATTGAAGGCCGGAGAGCCGATCGCGCAGATTCACGATATCCCTGGAACAGCATATGCCATCGGCAAACATGGTCGTCCGCACTTTTTCCCAGAACCACGTTGGCAAGAAGGCCAATCCTGGTGGCAGCAAGATGGCGAGTTTCTCGAAGAGATTTTAGAGTTGCCATCCTTTGACGAGATCAAAGGTCATGACGACGAGAGCAAAAAACGATTTGCCCGTGCCCAGCACCTGTTTCATAGGGAACAGAATCCAGACTCTGCTCCGATTCTCGTGCAGCGACATGGAGATCATACGTTGGTCGTCAATCGCCCCATGAAAGCCCTGGAAACGGATGAACTCGATAGAGTCTTCTCTTTGCCCTACAACAAAGAACCGCATCCTTCCTATGGTGACGAGACGATTCCTGCTCACGAGACGGTCAAGTTTTCCATCAACATCATGCGTGGCTGTTTTGGTGGGTGCACATTTTGTGCGATCACTGAACACCAAGGTCGTGCCGTTTCTTCACGAAGTGAAGAAAGTGTGCTCGAAGAGGTTGAGGATCTGAAAAGGCTGAAGGGTTACAAGGGAGTGATCAGTGACCTGGGCGGACCTACTGCAAACATGTATCGCATGCGTTGCACCCGTCCAGAAATCGAAGCGCGCTGTCGCAGACCATCTTGTGTTCATCCGACAGTATGTAAGTTGCTCGGTACTGATCATGGGCCGGTCAAACAGTTGATGAAAAAAGTTCGTGAATCCGATGGAGTGAAGATGGTTCATGTCGCCTCTGGCGTGCGAATGGATTTGGCGAATCTGGATCAGGAATATATCGATGATCTTGCCGCTCACCATGTCGGCGGACATTTAAAGGTGGCACCGGAGCACATCGATGATGACACCCTTCGATTGATGAAGAAGCCGGGGATGGATACATACCTGGAATTTGAGGAACGTTTTCAAGAAGCGAGTCAAAAAGCGAATAAGGAGCAGTATCTGGTTCCTTAT
>JAACCY010000205.1 GCA_009937185.1 Planctomycetia bacterium | reverse complement strand
TCGAAGTAGGTGGGTTCACCCGCACTGACCATTGCCAGAGTCAAAAGTGTAGTGGTAAAGAAAGCCGACATTTAGAGGGTCTCCCTCGCTGAATATCTCAGGGCTCTTTTGAGCATTCTTCTCACCATTAAGAGATCTAAGAATGCAGGGATCCCTCTTCCCAGTGGTGAGTATTTGCTGGTGCCCAACTCTCTGGAGCGATGTGAGACATCTACCTCCACTGTTCGACCACCTCGCATATGAACGATGTAAGGGAAGAAGCGATGAAGACCGTTGTAGAGTGTGACGTCTTGAATGATCTCGCGGCGAAAAATCTTTAGTGAGCACCCTACGTCTTGAAATGTGATCCCTAGAAGTCGGTTACGAATCGCATTGGCGGTTTTTTGTGCAAAGGTTCTGATCCAAGGGTCCTGACGTTTTGCCCTAACTCCCAACACAGCATCTACTCCCGGAGTGAGTTCCATCATGTGTGGAATATCGGCAGGGTCATTCTGGCCGTCTGCGTCCATCGTGATGAGGAACTCTCCACGTGCCGCAGAGAATCCCGCTTCAAAGGCTGCGGTTTGTCCACTGTTGGGAATAAGAGTGAGGACCCTTAACCCTGGAGTGGTTTCTCGTCTGCGTTCGAGGAATGCAGGTGTGCCATCATTTGAGCCGTCGTCGATGACGATGACTTCAAAAGGGCGATTGAGTTCATTGAGTACGGCGAAAACTTCATCGAGTAAAGGGGGCAGAGCCTCCTCCTCGTTGAATGCGGGAATCACCGCGGAAATCTCAATCGTTTCAGCCCGGTTCACTTTTGCCTACCTCTCTGGCTTGACGAAATGTCGACCGCTCCCGGGATGCTATAGGAGTATTCTAAATTCAGCAACGAGACCCAGAATATCTCTAAACATCTCAGTGAAATGATCTTAATAGGCCGAATAACTGCACGAGAATAGTCCTGTGTGGAATATCTGCAGGAAATGCTGCTACAGCATTGTTTTTCAGGGTTAGCAGGCGCCTAGGACAGTATCGGCAAGAGCTCGACCGAGGTCGCCCTCGACTACCAGACCCGCCAGATCGACGGGAGCCGGATTGAGCTGGAGTCGAAGTATGTCTTCAGCTTTTCGTTCGTCGTCCACTCTTCGGAATCGAGGGCCCACGCCGGCTAAGCGTAGTCCTTCGGAGATCAGTTGTGCACTCAGATAGCCGCAACCCGGATCGTCCAGAGGCAGGTCGACAAAGATAGTGGCTGCTGAGGCTGAAGTGGTCATCGTATTGATCGCAGCTTGAATCCCATCAAAGGCTCCGCTCGTGACCTGATCGAGTGCAATCCATGCGACTCCTCGAGTGGAATCGAATCGAGTGTGGATAGCCGAATGACCGTTCACGGGGGGGGCTTGATCGGTCTCGAAGACGATCTCCCTTTGGCGAGCTTGATAGAGGGGATTCAGAATCGGAACGAGTTCGGGGGGGACAAATGCGCGAAGCATAGGTTCTTCAGTGAGGGGGTCCCAATATAGAAAACAAGAATGACGCGCAGATTTGCCCTCACTCTCGCTTTCTCCTGAGACGCCGCCCCGTAATGAGGCTTCTGCGGGCGTGGTTCCGAGACAAAGTCCAGTGGGGGTGGAGCCAAATTTGAGGTTCATGCGCTGACTGATGGGATGCCGAGCTGTCGGTTGGCTCCAGATGCCCAAGAGACCCAGGCGAGCACCCGCGGCTTCTACAGCCGATCGCATCGGCTTCATCAATCCATGGCCTCGATGTCTGTGATCGATGACGGCTTGCCCGGCTTCGCCGATGGGCTCAAGCTCGGGTCTTTCGAGCGCATAATGCCCGACAATTTCCCCACCCGGAGATTCGCAGATAATCGAGTGAAGTCTTCCTTCTTGATTCAGTGCATCGATCCGCTCGGGAATATACAAATCCTGATTCGGATATGAACGCCCATAGGCTTCGTAGATCCGGCGAGCGACCTCAAGCCCGTCTCCTTGTCGATATTCACGAATTTTGTATTCACCGGTTTTGTCAGAAGGCGAGGTGTCAGCGTGAGCATTCTCCGCTTCTTCACGATCGAGGCGGTGTCGGACCTCTTCCAAGAGTTCAATCGTAGGATGTTCTCGTTTTACTTTGAGGTGAAGTTCGGATCCCTCGTGTCCTTTTTGGATCCACCAGAGACGATCGAAGATGGTGTTGGGCCTGATTCGATCAGTGATATCCAAACCGGAGCTTTCAGTGAGGTCTCCTCCCAAAGGAGTGCCATGCTCGAGGATTTTGAATTCCAGGGCATGGGCGTCTATCGTTACTCCGATTTCGAGTGGAACGATCGCATCACCTTCGTGAGCAAGTGTGCGTTCGACAAGTTCAACACCGCAAAGAAAAGCCTCGAGTAGGTTTTGTCGACGAGTCCCAGAAAATTCTGCGAGATCGAGTGCTCGACTGGCGAAATCTTGTACCAGAGGTGCGAGTTCTGGTAGGCCAGGAAGATCGATTTTGAGATCGATTTGATCGGGGGTATTCATCTCAAAAGACTCCCTTTCTTCAGGCACTGTTTCATGAAGTGCCCGAGGCGGTTATCTACGGAGGGCATCCACAGCGGACCTCGAAGATGCGACCCAGGCAGGGATGGCTCCGCCGACAACTCCCAATAAGAATGAGAGTCCTAATGCGGTCACTGCAATGGTGGGCGAAAGTTGGAAAGAGAAACTGATGTCGGTAAAGGTATTAAAGTTTGCCGCACCCGTCTCGATTCCATGGAAAGGCGCGACGAGTCCAAGTCCCACCCATCCTCCGATGAGACCGACTTGAGCCGATTCGAGAAGGAACGAGAGAAAAATTTCTTTACGACTGTATCCGATCGCGAGAAGAATCCCGATTTCATGATTTCTGGCAGAGACAGTCGCAAGCATTGTATTCATCGTTCCAATGACCGCTGCGGATCCCATGATGAGGGTCAAGAATGCGGACAAGTAGAGTAATGCTGTGCTCAGTCCGGTGGTTTGCTTCGACAGATATGAGCTCTGTGAACTGATCTCAAAGTTAAGTCTGGGGTCTTCAGTGAGTTCCTCATTGAGTTGTTCGAAGTCAACACCGTCAACCATACGGGCAATCACTCTGCTGTATGCAGGGCGGTCGAGGGCTTCCAGCATTCGGTCGACGGGACCCCATATCTCGCTCCCTTGTGCACTATCAAACTCATAGACTCCGACGACCTTGAAGGGAGTGGTATTCAGTTTGAGGGTGTCACCGAGAGAGCAATCTTTCATACGATTGACCAGGGGGCGGCCGACGACGACTTCATCGGCATCCCAATTGGGCCAGCTTCCCTCGAGCAGTCGTGGTGGATCGGGGTGCAGCTTCAGTGAAGCGGCTTCTATACCCCGGAGAGGGGCATTCACCAGACCCCCTTCGATCTTTTCCATGTATAAGGCTAGGAAACATTCAGCGGCGGCGAGGGGGAGTCCTTCGCTGTCTCTTTGTATTTCCGCTCTCTCTTTGATGATGATTCTGGCCGATTCTCTGGGAATCCCGGATTCGCCCTCAGAGGTTGAACCGGGTCTCAAGTAGATGCCGACTTGATCTGCGCCCAGTGGTTTGAAAAGTTGTTCAAAACCGTTTCGCAGAGAAAGGACTCCACACAATACAGCGGTGGTCAGTCCAATTCCCAAGGCGGTAAAAGCCACCTGGGATCGGCGTCGAACGAGATTGCGAGTGGTGTATCCGGTAGGGAGTGCCATGTTATCCCATACTCCTCAACGCTTCAGTGGGACGATATCCCAGAAACGGAATTCCTGCGCTGAGCCCCGCTGTGATGCCCAGTGCGCTTGAAGTGGCGAGAGCCAATAACATCAGATTCGAATCGATTTTGTAATTGCGGATGTTTGCTCCGAAGAGATCTTGAACGAGACCTTCGGTTCCCACTGCCAACGATAGACCCAGGGCACCCCCGATGAGCGCGACCATCAATCCCTCGAAGATGAGTAGAAAAGTACTCGTGAGAGGAGTGAAACCGAGTGCTTGAAGAATCCCAGACTCTTTCAGTCGTTGTCGACCTGCGATGAGCATGGCATTGACCACTGAGAAGAAGATGGAGAAAAGAACGGCTCCGCCAATCGTTCCCAAAAAGAGGGGCAGGTTTCCTATGGCAGAGACAAAGAAAGAGGCAAAGGCTGCTTCTGTAATGGTCTGAGTTCTTTGGGGTCCGTTTAGAAACTCGTCATCGATGGTGGAAGCCACGACATCGCCGATGTCTCCACTGTCGATATTGATGTAATAAACACCTGCAGCAATTTCACCGATGGC
Organism: Planctomycetia bacterium; assembly: GCA_009937185.1. GTDB lineage: Bacteria > Planctomycetota > UBA8108 > UBA1146 > UBA1146 > UBA12191. Next base: position 2,949 of record JAACCY010000205.1, on the reverse strand, counting down.
TTCGCCCGATTCGATGGAGGTATTGAGGTAATCGGAACGAAAGTACATCACCTTATCAGGGATACGTTCTTTCAAGGGGCGGAATATTCCGACGATGATGAACTCCCAAGAACCTCCATCTGCTCTTTGGTAGATGGCTGGAACGATGGGAACAGTGTCACCGACTTTGAAACTATATTTTTCTTCATCTTTCAGGCCTACGCCGATAATGGCAGCTCTGCGATCACTGTTGAGCGCTTTTTGTACAGCAGCTCTTGCTCCTGGGCCGGTGATGCCATCGGGACCTTCGATGATCTCGATGTCTTTCTCGTACATTTCGAGAAAACGGTTTTGATTGACGGCAAACTGGGGAAAGAAGTTGGAAGGGTCCTGATAGTAACCCCCGAACCAACGGAACTCGCTGGAAAGAACGACACCGTCGACGGCATCTATCTTGGGTTGATATGACATCGGTAGACTGACAAACAAGCTGACCGCGGATTGAGTCACGAGACGAGTGGCTGAAGCACTTCTGACTCCAGCATCAATTCCCTTGACGACGGCCAACAGGAAGCATAGCAAAAAGACAGCGATAGTGATGGCGAGAACGGTCAGCCCATTACGGGTTTTACTGGCCAAAATATGCCTTAGAGCGAGGCGAACAGGGAAAGCCAAATTAGGCCCCTTCCCGCGTTTGATCTGACACGAGTGTTCCTTTGTCCAATTTGAGGAGTCGTCGTGCGCTGGCGGCAGCTGCCGGGTCATGGGTCACCATCAGAATGGTTTTTCCCATTTCGGAATTCAGGCGATCGAGTATTTGAAGAATCTCGTCAGCACTATTGCGATCAAGATCTCCGGTGGGTTCGTCCGCGATGATGACGTCCGGATCAGTGGCGATGGCGCGAGCGATGGCGACTCTTTGCTCCTGTCCCCCCGATAGCTGGGAAGGGCGATGGCTGGCTCTATCGGATAAGCCGACGATTTCCAATGCGAAGTCTGCCTGTATCTTTCGCTCTGACTTAGAGAGTGGAGTGAGCTGAAGAGGTAACATCACATTTTCATGAGCGGTGAGCACTGGCAGGAGATTGAAAGACTGAAAAACGAATCCGACATGGCGGGCTCGCCATGCAGGAAGTTGGCTTTTCGGCATATTGGCGACTTCTGTATCCGCCACTGAAACCTTGCCTGAATCGGGGATGTCGAGACCTCCGACAAGATTGAGAATGGTGGTTTTTCCCGATCCGCTTGGCCCCATGAGTGCGACGTAGTCGCCTTCGGGAACTTTAAGGTCGAGAGCATCTAGGACGACCAGTTCTTCTCCACCTCGGGAGTACTTCTTGGTCACACCGTCCAATTGAATGTATGCCTTATTGCTCATGGTTTACTCTTCCCGATTTTTACGGAATCTCCAGCTTTGAGTCCTGGGTCTGGATTCATGACCACAGTCTCACCACCGATCAATCCCGACCCTACTTCTATCAGAGAGTCATCGAAATCGTCACGGAGGGTGAGGGGTCTCTTCTCAAGCAGTCCATCTTGAATGATGAAGACCGCAGGTTCCGATCCTTGAATCAGAGCGCTTTTTGGAAGTAGGACCATCGGTGGAGTAGGGTTACTTTCTTCTTCCGAGACAAAGACGACCCGGACTCCAAGTTCAGGAAGTAAACGCTCGTCACGTTCCAAGAACTCAGCACGAAGTTCTACTGTCGCTTTTGCCCGACTGGCCGTGGGCCACACTTGGCGAACCTGACCGCGATATCCTTCCTCGGGATAGGCGTCGAGATATATCAGTAGGGGCGCTCCCACTCTTGCTGCTTCGAGGGCTGTCTGTGACAACTCTATTTGAACTTCCAAAGTGTCGAAATCGACGAGCGTCGCGACTGAGCCACGGGCGTTTGTTCCACCGCCACTGGCCACAACGACTTCTCCGACCTCTGCGTTTTTTTGAACGACTACACCGGAGAATGGGGCATAGACAGTCGATTTATCGAGTCGAACCATGACCTCCATCAGGGAGGCCTCTAAAGATTGAACTCTTGCCGCTGCACCTTCGAATGAGGCTTCTGCACTCTCCAAAGCACTCGCTGACACGTCTTCAGTTTTGGCGAGCTTTTGTTGTCGCTCTAATGCGAGGCGAGTCTGTTTCTCGATGGCTTTTGCAGATTTGATTTCAGCCTGAAGTCTCTTTTGCCCTGCTTCCAGTTCTCGAGAATCGAGTCGTGCTACGACGTCTCCTTCGGAGACTCGAGATCCTTCTTCGACATTGAGCTCAACCAGTCGCCCTGGAATGTCTGTCGACAATGCAGCACGTCTTCGTGGGACGATGTAGCCATTGGCCGCAGTGCCTGTTCGTGCTTTTGCACCTCCGCGTCGCTGGACTCGCACGCTTTGCACTACAGTGTCATCGGAGGTTTGGAATTGGGGGATTTCTTTCCAGGCGATGTAGCTGGCTAGAATGATGAATAGAATCAGCGGCCATTTCGAAGAGCTTACTTTTGGAGTTCTATCGATCTTTAGGCGCGAAAGGTCAGGCTTCTTGTCTGGAACTTCTGACAATGGACTCTCGATCTCGTAAATGGTTGCTGGGCTATCAGTTGGATTTCCTCATCGAGTTTGGCTCGATGAGGACACGCGGTGGATTATAGACACCCTGAACGATGCTGGGATAGACAATTACCAACCCCGCTTCTCTTTCTCTGAGCGAATCCGCTTGTCGAGTCCGGAAATGGTTCGTTGCTCGGGATGCGGGTTTCCCGGGAAATGAGATTCTCTTTGAAGCGGGTAGGCCTCACTTCGTAAATGAAGTGGCATGGCATGTCCTTGCCGCCTCTGTCGCTCTTCGCGGATAACTCCGAGAGCGATAGGCCCGATCACGGATGCCTGACCCGGGCCTTCTGCGGCACGTGATAGAACTCGGCCATCCATGTCGACGATCATGCTAGATCCTGGCCAAGAGAAGGGGGGGTAGTT
>JAACCY010000040.1 GCA_009937185.1 Planctomycetia bacterium | reverse complement strand
TTCCTCTCGATCAGTGTCTCCATGACTTCGTGAAAAGCCCCCGTTCGAGAAGACGGAAGAATGAAAACATTTTGAGGATCTCGATCCTTCATTTCTTTTATGTTTTCGAACGCCGCATCCACATGAAGGAGCAGCCCTGGCGAATTCAGAGAAATGACGAGAGGCATTGCCTCATCTTTATTTTCCAAAATGTCGACTAAAGGCTTTAGCGAAGGCTTGATAGGAGGAGCCTTGTATTCCTGAGGCTTTTCATCTTTTGAATCCTTCTTATCTTTTGAATCAGAAGCCTTGCCCTTTTCAGAGTCTTTATTTTCAGCTTCTTTTTTCTTCGCTTCTTCGGCTTTCTTCTTGGCTTCTTCCTGTTCCTTGTCCCACTTTTCACGAGCTTTCTTCTGGCCTTCGATCTCTGATCTCGCACCATCGAAAGCTTGCTTGACAGTTCTGTGAAGACTTGCTGAAGAGCTCAAATTTATGGGAAGAAAGACGCTCTTTTTCAGAATGCGATCATTCGATTCTGGTGCGGTATGAACAACGATGGCCTGCCCATGGAAACCAGTGCCAGCGGGTACGAACCCCGCAGCAACATAACCGGCCTCCAGAAAAGAATCCCAGTCCATTTCTTCATCGACCCAACGACTCTCAACGGTCTGATCACAGCTGACGCCACCGACTCGGTTACCGAGTAATCCTTGACTCGTTCTGGGGAGAATCATTCCCGCTATCAGGGTCAGTCCATTGGCCTCGATCACCCGAGCATTCTCAGGAATTTCAAGTTGGCTTCCGACCAACGAGATTTTTCCATCCTCGATGACCACTTCACCAGAACTGATTTCTTCACCGGTACCTGTAATAACGGTGGCACCCTTAATCACAGTGACACGATCAGACGCGAAGAGGAGGCTCGGAGAGATGAGGAGTAAAAGGATGAACCCCCCCCAGCTCCAAGGCATCGCCTTGCTCATTCTCATCGTCCTATTTGTTTGGTTCATCAGAACACCCTCTTCTCACTGGCCTCATAGGTGACCTCTCCGTCGATGACGGTCATTTCACAAGATGATCTGGGATCGATCGGATCGCCCGTCCAGAGACAGAAATCGGCATCGAGTCCTACAGTGATACTTCCCAGTCGGTGATCCATCATGAGGGCTTCTGCAGGAATCCGAGTGACCCCCTTCAGTGCTTCATAAGGTTTCCAACCGTAATAACAAGCCATGCTCGCCTGATAGAAAAGTTCTTCCTGCGGGACCACCGGAGAGTCGGTGTTGATCCCTAACTTTCGAACTCCACCCTGCCACCAGCGAGCCGCATTCCCCATCAATCGACGCTGGGTTCTGTCGTAATGCAACTGACGAGGCCCATTGATCGTGTAAATGCTTTCATTCTCATTCACCAGAGGAGCCACTTTCCAAGCGTCGAAAGTGGAGTGATCCAATACCGTCCGGATGTTAAATTCACCAGCGACCATCTTCACGGTCGTCATCAGCACTTGGTAAATTTGGGTATGAACAGATGCAACCGTCTCACGGCGAAACAACGGTCTAAACTCTTCCCAGTTCAAGTTGAAAGCGGGCTCGACAGCTAACTTTCCATCTTCCCACTCGGTGCGGGCCAAATGGTAGTCTTTCGCTTTGCGGAGAGTCTGACGAGTATTGAAGTTCATGAATGATCTTCCAACACCGTATAAGTATCTCTCTGGGTTTCCGGCCTGAGCAATCTTGAGAGAACCTGGAGCCTTAAGGACTGATTCCTCAACTGAGCCGCCTGCTGTTTTCAAAATTGTCCCGAATCCCGACATGTTGTTTCCACTTCCGGGAATCGTCAGGATCGTGGTAACTCCCCCTGCTCTGGCTCGTACCATCTCAGGATTGTCGGGAACGAGGGATTCGAGAGTACGCAAACCAGGATTTGTCAGATAAACGTAGTCGTGTAAATCAGGGGATCCACCACCCGTATGGTTATGACATTCGACCATACCTGGAACCAACCAGAGGTCTTCATGTTCAATCACCTTTGCACCCGCCGGTATCATGATCTCTTTAGATTTGCCAATGGCAGTGATCTTACCGTCGACGACGATCACGGTGGCGTTGTTGATCACGCGTTCCTGATCATCGAATGTCACGACCTTACCCACCTTGAAAGCCAAAGTCTCTGCATGAGTGACTGTTGAAAGGCCTGCCACTGAGGTGAACATCAGTAAGAACGTGAACAATATGGAACTCTTTGAGATCCTCATTGTTGGACCTCCTCTCCATGAACAAAGACTCTTTCAAGGCGACTACCAGTTTCGAAAGGGTGCCCCTTCCAAATCAACAAGTCCGCATCCATGCCTTTATGAATATGCCCAATGCGATCGTGTGCTCCCAATACGCGAGCAGCACCGTGGGTCAGAGCTTCCAAAGCAGCATCAGCAGCCATGCCATTGACCACCTCCTGACGTGCCCGGTGAGGAAGTCTGCGTGCGCCATCTTCGGCAAGAGACATGAAGCCCAATGTTATCCCCGCTCTCCCTAGGAAAGTGGCAGGGACGTATGCGTCGTCACCAATGTTGAAACTACTCGACATCGGAAGCACGACTGGAACTTTATTCTCCACCAAGAGATCCCTCTGGAATCTCATGTCGTTATCGAGTTGCACAGAGAAAGAAATCTCCTTCTCTGTGAAATATTTCACGACAGCAGGCAATGTCTGGAATCCACTGACATTCACCATCACTGGTATTTTCTTTTCGAGAACAGCTCTCAATGGTTCGAGATTCGCTCTGACACGAGGAGGAAGTGGCTTTCCGTCATCATCTTGCTTCTTACGTCGAGTAACTTTGAAAGTCTTGGCTTCTTTACTGGTTCGTGTGCCTTGAATATCAGCACTAAAAGTCAGTATCGAGATCTTTCCAGTGAGACTGTCTTCGCCCGTCAACTCGGCTTCGATTTTGGGAGAGTCTGGAAGGACGTCACCAGGAACTTCGATCGTGCCCTGGAGTGTGGTTCCTTCAAGAGTTCCTGTAATTCTCACCGGCATTGGAGGAGCGGGTTCGATCACACGTCCTTCAAAATTGCTGCCCGTTAACTGCATCGAAACTGTAGCAGTTTCAGGTTCAGGAATAGGTCCTCCACTGACCGTCAACTCCCAGATACCTGTCAACGGATCTTCCAACTTCTCCTCAGGAGCTTTTTCGACTTCGACTTCTTTTTTCTTTTCGATCTCTTCGCCCGCAGCTTTTTTACGCTTCCACTCTTCGAGATCTTTGTCGTACTTATTCCAACTATCGAGATACTTTTGGGCTTGGCCAAACAACCTGTTCATTGCGGACAAATCACTTGAACTCGCTTGCAGAAGTAGCATGGAAACTTCTTCGTCAATACGACTGGCTCTGCTCCCTCCCGCAGTTTTGGCGATCAACCCGACTCCGGCACCGCGCTGTAACCGTCTAGGAGCCAGCAGTTGAGAAGTGACGCCTGCAAGAGCAACACTGTTCTCTGCCGCCCCAGAAACTCCAAGAAGACGATGAAGTCGATCCCCAGTTCCCATGGAAGCCGCTTCGCCTTGCAATCCTAGATGACCATAGCAATCGATAAATCCCGGAACGAGATAGCTACCGTTGCCGCCATAAATCACCTGGCAATGTGGAGGATGAGCAACCCTTTGACCCACTGCAGCAATTTTTCCGTTTTCAATAAGAACTTCACCATCGTGAATCTGATGATCGGAAGAGATCCAGATCGTATCAGCATGAATCACTGTGGCTGTTTTTTCTTGGGGTTGCCATGCCCTCAGTCCTTCGACGAAAACTTCAAGAGGACGAGAGTGCAGATGCCAGGGACGATCATTCCAAACGACGATGTCTGCATCGGCACCGGGCTCGAGATGCCCCACTCGATCTTCGACTCCCATTATTTTTGCCGGATGGTGAGTGACCCATGAGATCACGTTTTCCGGGTTCTCCATGTGTGCAGCGGCCTCAGTGATCGCCCAACTCATATTACCGAGATCATCTCCAGGTGGAGCGAGAGCCCATTCAGGAGAAGAGTCGAGAGTCGGGAATCCCCATGACTTGAGGACACCACCCGGAGGAGTATCACCTTGGGGAACATTCATTCTCAAAACGACGGGCACGCCGGCTTTTGCCAATTTGCCTTCGATTTCGGCCACTGTGCCATCTGACACAAAGTAACCGTTGCGACCTTGATCTTGCATCATGGCAAGCATCCCGTGGAGATCCGCCAAAGAATCAGCACTGACTCTCAAGGGTTTCCCCTCACCCCAATAACGAGCCAACTCTCCATGAGCCTGCTGATCTGTCGCAGATTTTGCGAGCGCTTCCTTCAAGGCGAGAATTCTTGATATTCTGCCTTTCGGTCTTTGATCAGTGGGCGGTTCAATCTGAACATCACTCGAAGCGGGAAAGGGAATCTCCAAGAGAGCGTCAGGATTATCGACACTGTCCTGCATTGATATTGCCAAGTCAGAAGACTTCGACAAGACGCGCCCTTGTGGCTGGCCCACAAGTTTGACGACGGCTCCCTGTCCCGACAGCAAGCGATGCTCACCAGGATTGACGTGAATGGTGGTCACTCCAGTAGCAAGAAAAGGACGATGATCCCCATAGGTGTTGTACCCATCGACTGCGCGATAAGCGGCGGAGATGGAATCTTGTCCTCTGTGAGGTCCGACGACCGCACTGCTCGCAGAGACCATACCCGGAGTGACATAGGCGTCAGGCCAATGCAAAACCGGAAGATCTCCCTGCAGTTGCGACTCGATCTCTGCCCAAGGCCCGCAATGCGTGACTTTTCCTTCTCTGATAACCAGAGATCCGTCCGCTATGGATCTCAATCCGGTGTGTAGATGACCCGCTCGAAGAACGAATCCATCCCCGGCCTGCAAGTCCGTTGAAGGACCGGCAAACAAAACACACAGGATGAGAAGCCCGGCGAACCGGAGCAACTTTCCAGTGAGCATTCTATAGCCCTCCCTTGATTCCGGAATCGATCCCGGGTGCAGGTTCCGGTTTTGGCTCAGGGGCCGGTTTCGGTGCTGGGGCCGGCTCAGCCTCTGAGTCCTGACTCTTCTTATCCTTATTCAGTGGCTCGGGCTTAGCCTCATCGGCCTCTTTGTCGCCACTTTCGACGGCGTCTGAATCTACCGCTGATTCGCCATTCTCTGCTGGCATCGGCTCCGCATCTGTCGAAGCATCATCTGACAATGGTTCTGACTTTTCGGCGTCTTCCTCAGGCATTTCCGGGAAGAGACGCTCCAATCGCGCATCTTTTTCACGATCGTAAGCCAGCTGGCCTTCAATCCAGACTTTTTGAACCCATGACGTCATCTCAAGAGGATCGCCCGTCCACATGACAATGTTGGCGGCCTTATCTTTTTCGATGGAACCATAATGATCTGCGACACCACAGATTTCAGCCGCTCCGAGAGTGATCGTTCTCATGGCTTTCTCAGGAGAAAGACCATTCCGAACAAGTCTTGCTGCTTGATAATTGAGATATCTTTCTGGCAACACATTGGAACTTCCCACCTGAATCGCAAATGGGACTCCCTTTTTACGGAAGACTTCGGGAATGAAGGTTTCCTCAACATCACCGGTGATCAAATCACGTTCCCTATGAATCAGATCGGCACCCAGTACGACAGGGACCTTTGAGGCCGCGATTTCATTCACAGCAACATGTGCGTCGCCGGAAAGAACAAGTACAGCTCTTCCTGTCCACCCACGCTTCTCGATCATGTCGAGAGCAGGTGCGACATCCGTGGCGGCTCCACAATGAATCCATGCCGCCAAACGACCATCATTGAGATAGGCCAAGTGACGGTGACGATCATCGAGATCCTCTTCGCGAATCAGGGCCTTGCCCTCCGCGCGAGCCTCTTCTGGAGGAAGAGGATTGAGATCTTCATTCTTTTCAGATTCCTGATCGTAACGGGTCTCTGAAAGGTCAGAGTGCCAACGATCAAACTCGGAAAAAACTCCGCGCAGTTCTGCCCTGTGACGCAAACGGTCGTATCCCCCTTTGGGAGAACTGGACATCTTTAAGGCCAGTCCAGGGAGTCGAGTCATTTCATCAGGGGAGAGGCCGATCGGGTGAACCACTCGGCTCACTCCGCCAACCACACAGTTGTTCCCCTGCATGACATGAACCGTCGTCACGCCATTCCTCAGGGCTTCTTCGAAGAAGAAACGGGAAGGGGCGATGGCATCAAAGACATCGACAAAAGGAGCAACCGCCAAATTTTCATTGGGGATGTCCAAGCCTCCTGGGTTGTGAGCATCGACAAATCCTGGAGCCAGGATCATGCCCGTACAATCCACTTCCATGGCATCGTAGGGAATGGCCATGCCACCGTCTCCGACAGCTAATATGATACCGTCCTCGATAAGGATGGTCCCGCCATCGATCGGTGCACCGGAAACGGTGATGATCTTCCCTCCCGTCAGAGCCACTTTTGGAGAAGATTGCCCCTGCAAGTCAGAGTGCGCTCCAAAGGTGAGCAAGATCACAGAGAAGATCACAGAGAAGATCAGCATTTTATGAGTCAAGGTTGACATCGATTACCTCAGTTTCAATTCTTCAGTCCAACGGTTCAGTCCCTCGGGACATGAAGATTTATCAGTTACGCTCGTATGAAATCTCACCACCCAGAACGACTTTCTCAATACGAGAAAGAGCAGAGAACGGAGAACCGTTCCAAAAGATCATGTCTGCTCTTCGTCCGGGTTCTAGGGTTCCTACTTCTTGATCTACACCTAAAAGTTGCGCGGGATATTGAGTGACCATTCTCAATGCTTCTGAAGGGTCCACTCCATATCGAATCGCCAACATCGCTTGCCTTGCCAACCCCTCTTCACCTCGAAGATCTTGGGCACTCAGCGCCATAGGGATTCCTGCCTTGGACAAATCCCTCACCGTATGCAAACGACTGTTTCGAGTTTCACTAGATCCCGCAAGAATGCCGCTCGGATTGTCAAAAATGGGGCCGAATACGACGGGGATCTCCGATTTCTTCAGAAGGTCCACCCGCTTCCAGGCCTCGATGGGGTCTTCAAGAGTAAATGGAATATTAAACTCTTTGGCAAAACGGAAAGCCGTCTCAATATCACTGCCGGTTCTCGCTTGGATTCGCATGGGAATCTCTCCTTTGAGAACACCCTGCAATACCGTTGAGGCTTCTTCCGAAGTCTTGTCAGCTCCAATCGGTTCCAGTCCACGTGCTCTCATAAGAGCGTCGTAAAATGCTCTACGGAAAACCCATCCCACACCCATTCGTGAGTCTGGACGACGAGTGTAAATAGAGACAAACCCTCTGAAGGGACTGCGATTCCGTGTGCCGTAACGGTAAGCATCGCTTCCCACCACAGTCTTGATCGCTCCTGTTCCCATGAATCTCTTTTCGACCGGTCCGCCCGTTCTCATCATGGCTCCACGAGAACCGATCACTGCTGAACCATCAGGACTCACATATACAGTGGTGACTCCCTCTTTGAGGAGGCGAGAGAAATCCTGTGATCCCTGATCGATGCCGTCCATGATCAAGAACTGTGGAACCACCTCACTCGACTGATCGGTCACCAAGCCACTGGCCTGGGGAACCCCGGCTGCCATCGCACGGGCTTCAGCTTCCATAAAATCAGCTTCTTCGATTTCTTCATCTTCAGAATGGCTGTGAGGATCGTGTTCGGGGTAGCCACAAAAAAGGCAACTTTCATCATGCTTGTGAAGTGTCACCGCCGGACAAACTGTTCCACAAGGACAAACGTCCCCTCCGTGGTAGTGCTCTTCCATTCCCAGAGCTCTGAGAATTGTCAGTCGGGGATCTTGCTGAGGATAAAGAAGCGCATCCATGACATCGATTTTTGCATTGGCATCAATCAAGCCTGGAGTCACCTCTGCAACGTTTACGACAGTGGCTCCCTCAGGAGGAGTCCCATTCGCAACCACTTGCTGGATTCGTCCATCGACGACTGTGATCATCGCATTTTCGATCACCTGGCCATTGCCCAGATGAGCTTTCTCAGCCAGCACGACATATGAATCCGCTGCGGCCTCTTCAGAGAGATCATTCGCTGACAAGGAACCTTGCAGGGAGTAAAGCCCTAAAAGAAGGACCATTGGAAGGATTATTGATCGGTGTTTCATCATATTGAACCTCTTATCTCCTGAAGGTATCTAGTTCGCCAACCTTGGAACTTCCTGCAACTCGACGACCCTCACCGCCACGCCAAAAGTGGATCACTTTTGAAGCAGGATCGAGAGGATCTCCTGAGAAGAGGACGAGATCAGCTCTTGCACCCGCTTCAATGATTCCGGTGCCTGTCGCCGCCGCCACCGTTGCAGGATTACTAAACAACGCTCGACGAGCAGCCTCGGGATTCATACCGGCTGCAACGGCAATCGCCGCACTCGTTCTGAGGTGATCTGCCGGCCCTGCCGGTAACCCACCCGCGAAACTCAACTCGATCCCTTTATTTGCGGCTTGAACCGCCATCGAAAGGTGAGACGCATCTCCCCCTTCGAGAAGGGGTCCAACCACCATATGCACAGGCCCTGGAAGTCCAGACACAAGATCGAGCGGAGATCGCGCATCTCCTCCAGTATGTATAAACACAGGGACAACTGACCACGGCAAACTCAACGCCTGACGTAAATCGATGCCCTCGTAAACATACAGAAGACCCGCACTCTTTAACTCTTCAGGATTACTCGCAACCCAGTCACGCCAAAGCGAAATCAATGCTGTACGACTGGTGGGCATTCGATTTCCGGAGAGGACAGAGTCCCCAAGCGCCATCGTCTGTTTTCCTTCTCCAAGTCGGAGAGGAGTCTTCGATGTTTGACAGAGGAAAGTCGCACTTTTTCCATTGACCACACCGAGGGGCGGAGCCGCCAAAGTCGTGTAGAGAACACCCTGCTGAGCGGCGACGTCGAGCCAAGGGTCGGTGGGGTCAAAGGCCTGACTGGCATCCAAGTCTGGATCAAAGAGTTCGGTCCCCGCTTGCAGCGATGCGGTCTGACCTCGTGTGCCCAAAGCACCCATCAAATCATGTAAACCGGGAGTCAACACCGATCCCTCAGGAGCGTTAAAGATGCTCCCCTGGAAAGCCTCAGAGACTTCTTCATTCGGGACGAGGGCCTTGATTTGGCCAGTAGGACCCACGATGACCGCCCACCCCGAATTGACAGAGCCATCTGCGGTGACCACTGCTGCTCCTGTGATCACAGTATCAGCAGCGAGAATTCCGCAGGGAGTGACTCCTAAAAGGGACAGGCACAAAACGCCCCACATCCCCAAAAGACTCAAACTTCGCGTTTTTTGCTGAGAAGTCGTCATCTTCAATTTGTTTGCAATGCTCATAGATCGAATTGAGATCTGCATTAGAACCGCCCCTCTCGGGTTCCTGCGGGACGCTGCCAGACGACAAGTC
>JAACCY010000204.1 GCA_009937185.1 Planctomycetia bacterium | reverse complement strand
TGTTGGATTCATCCTTCTGTCGATCGCTCACCCGCAGCACAGGTGCGTGTTCCAGAAGGAATATGGGGTGATCTGAGTGGCAAATTACTAGGATTATCTTATGGAACTGGCGAGGTGTATTTAATTCTGGAAGACGAAGTAGAGGGTCAGCATCAAGGCGGGATAGTTCCGTTACCTATCGCGACTCCAACGGGAACGATGCGAGGACGGTTTAATGAGGATGGAAGTTTATATCTTTCAGGACTTTTTGGATGGTCCTCTGATAAGACAAATCCAGGAGGTTTTTACCGAGTGAGAAGGACTGAATCTCCATGGCCGATACCAATATCGATAAAACCGCAACAATGGGGATTAAAAATCAAATTCAGTGAAAAAATTACCACTAAACCTGAAAACTTATTAGAAGCGTTTAATTTGGAAGGCTGGAACTATCGTTGGAGTAGCAACTATGGCTCTCCAAAGTTAGACCTTGTAACAGGTGAAGAAGGAACGACTCGGTTAAATATAGAGTCAGTGAAACTCTCTAACGATGGCAGAGAGGTACAACTTGTTATCCCTGAAATGATGCCTGCTATGCAGATGCATCTGGATTGGTCTTTGAGTTTTGAAGCATTGGGCCAAAAAGAGTCCTATATACATTTTACAGTTCATGCATTAGCCAAGAGACCTAATGATTAACTTGAGTCTATAAATATTAATAAAAATAAAGTATGTATTAGAAAAAATTTGAAGAAAAAAAGAACTCGAATACGTACACTTAAAGAGTGACTTGTTTTTTTTGGTGGTGATAGACGAACATATCGCATGGTTGGCTGACTATGCGAATCTTGGCGAGGTGCCTCGCCAGTCATTTCTTGACACGTTTTAAAAACATGAGTTGAAAGTAAAATAAATGACGCAGACCGAAGCCAAAAATAGTTATCCGGAAGATCCCGGAGAGGCTGTTGAGAAGATAATAGAACGTCACGGATCGTTGCTTTACTCCCTAGGACTAAAATTTTGCGGAAATGAATGGGAAGCTGAAGATCTAGTCCAAGAAACAATGATCAATGCCTTCAAAGGTTGGGAATCATTCGAAGGCAGATCAAAGGTTACGACGTGGCTGTACACCATTGCGTCGAGAGTGTGCCAGAAACTTCACCGAAAAAAAGCAGGAGAGCCTCTTTACCTAGAGTCGCTCCAAGAGCTTGTCCCTCTGAATGCTAAAGATTTCGCTAAAACAGCATCCGAATTAGATTCACTTGAATTAGCAGAAGTGAAGAAAGAATCATTGGAGAAAATCGAGAGAGGCATATCCCAGTTACCCTTAGAATTTAGGATGCCTTTAATATTAAAAGACGTCGTTGGAATGACGGGCCCTGAGATTTCAAGAATTATGGAAATTGAAGAAGGAACTGTTAAAAGCCGAGTGCATAGAGCGAGATTGAAATTGAGAAAAATTGTCGATAGTTTGATGCCAAGGATGGAGATTGAGCCTCCTCCAGTACAGTATTCAGTAGAAGTATGTTTAGATTTACTGAATGCGAAACAATCTGCGATTGATAACAATGTGGAGTTTACGTCTGACATTATCTGTCTAAGGTGTCAATCTGTATTTGATTCTCTCGATATAGCTCATGACGTATGTTCGAGAATCGCTTCCAATGAAATTCCGGATGGCCTGTTAGATCGCATAAAGGAGAAGATAGGCCGTAATAAAGATTCGTAATCAGTATCTGAGTTATTGATTTTCGAAAGTTTCTAATTTTTTGGGGAACCCCTCTAAATAACTAGGCTCTAAACCTATAAGCAAAGGCAATAACCGGATTCACCTCGGTTCCTGTCTAGTCTTCCATAGGGTGTGTACTCATGGGCTGCCCGACCAGGTTTGACCGTGAGTGCCTCCCTAATTATTATAAAATTTTTTGCTCCCAAACAGCGTAGAGTTTTCATTGTCAGTTGATTTGTGTTGAGTCAGTAAATCGCAGGTACTGAGTGGGTACATAACCTCCCTCCCTCGCTCATTATCTGCGATACATTTTTGGGCAGTGGTCAGAATGCGAAACACCTCCTCCGGGTCTTTATTACCTGGAATCTCTATCCCTGACGCTGCCCAATTTTTTATTTTAGACCGTTACTGTTCCCTCATACTGTTCCCTCACCTCCTCAGTTACGTCGCCTCATTATTGTAAAAAATATATCCATATATTACGGAACCATTTCGAAATTTAGATCTCTTATTTATTGAAGAAGTAAGAAAGAGGTCAAAAATGTTTGCGAGACAAATTGTAAATGAGCAACTATCTCAAGTGGCTTACTTAATAGGATGCCAGAAAACTGGCGAAGCAATTTTGATAGATCCACTGAGAGATGTTGGGCAATACATCCAAATAGCAGAAGAAAATAAGTTAAAAATAATAGCCACCTTGGATACTCATATTCATGCTGATTATTTATCTGGCGGTAGAGAAATTTCGAATAGGTTCGGAGTGAAAGTTTTTGTTTCAGGTGAGGGTGGCGAAGATTGGTTTCCTCGTTGGGTTTCCCAAGATACAGCAGCAAAAAAAATTGATCACCAAGTGCTGCGCGATGGAGATTCATTCAATATTGGGAAAATACAGTTTTCAGTATTACATACTCCAGGCCATACACCTGAGCATCTTTCATTACTCGTTACTGATGTTGGCGGAGGCGCGAATGAGCCTATCGCCTTGATTTCAGGTGACTTTTTGTTTGTTGGCGACCTTGGAAGACCTGATTTACTTGAGACGGCCGCTGGGCAAATAGGAAGTATGCTTCCAAGTGCACAAGATCTATTGAACAGTCTAACTCGAATCTCCGATTTACCTGACTTCGTACAAGTTTGGCCTGGGCATGGTGCTGGTAGCTCATGTGGGAAAGATCTCGGCGCAATCCCAACGTCTACATTGGGTTACGAACGGCGATTTAACCGATTCTTTCAGCTGATCGATGACCCAGAAGAGTTCTTTAAAGATATTCTTTCTGGGCAACCTGAGCCTCCAGGGTATTTTTCTGAAATGAAACGCCTCAATCGAGATGGGGCACTTTTGACAAAAGATATACCTGAACCAAAGTACTTAAGTGGTCAGCAATTTATCGAGCATTATCGATCAGGGAAACAAGTAATCGATACTAGAAATTGGGACCAATTTAGAGATACGCATTTAGTGGGCGCATGGTCAGTGCCGATGGAAAGTCGTATCCATAGCTATGTTGGAAGTTTCATAGATATAGACCAAGAGATATTGCTCGTTATTGATTCAAAAAACCTCGCGGAGGTATTAGCTCGATTACATAGAGTGGGCTACGAAAGAGTTGTCGGATGGATTTCAGATGAAGACTTATTCTCGCTTCCTTCTTCCGATGTTTATTTCACGCAAGTCTCGGAGATAAACCCGGAAACTTGGATTGAAAATGTAACAAGAGAAGAAATTACTGTCCTAGATGTGAGGAAGAAATCCGAAGTTTCTTTAGATCCAGTTCCCGGGGCTATACATTTTGCACACACACAAATAGTAAACAACTTAAGTGCCATCGATCGAGATGAGGATTGGTTTGTGTTGTGTGAAACAGGTGATCGATCCGCAAGGACATGCAGTTTTTTACGCTCAAGAGGCTTTAAAGCCACTAACTTAATCGGGGGTGTAGAAGCATTTCGAAAAGGAGTAAGAGTATGAACTTTCAAGAAACAGTAGCTGCCGACTTCCATTTTTACCCAGGTGCTGAAATCACTGCGCAACAGACTCATGAACTCCTCGAAAATGATGAATTTGTACTGATTGACGTGCGAGAACAGATTGAGAATGATTTCGAAAATATTAAAGGTGCATTGCATATTCCGGTTTCGAAATTTGCCATGAATCGAGTGAGAGAGATATCTGTAGAATCAAAGCCGATATTTTTCTGTAGAACAGGTGTTCGTTCCGCTCAAATATTGGCGAAGGTTGCTTCGGAAGGTATCTCGGCTGGACATTTGGAAGGTGGCATTGTCGCCTGGAAGTCAGCCAATTTACCGGTTAATAAAGCGGGGATCGGATTCGGTATTGATGTGATGCGGCAGACTCAGATCATGATCGGATTATTAATTGTTCTGTGCTCTTCATTGGCCTACTCGGTGAATGATATTTGGAACTATGGTACTGGGTTAATCGGGTTGGGCTTATTAGTGGCTGGAATGACTGGCTACTGTGGTATGTCGAATTTGATCTCACTGTTTCCTTGGAACCGAAGAATAATTAGATGATCCAGATGGGTGGAGCGCTAGTTGTTGGAGTAGCTTTGGGATTGCTCGGCTCTGGTGGGTCTATCATTACAGTACCCATACTGGTTCATGGTCTCGATCGCCCCTTTGATGTCGCTGTGAGCGAATCATTATGGATTGTAGGGTTGATATCATTAGTGGGTGTAATGGTCGCTCTTCGAGGAGCAAATGTTCAGTTTCGAACAGCGATAATAGTTGCCCCCTTTGGAGTTGCGGGAGCATTTCTCGGGTCTGTTCTGACTTCTTCCATATCCAATAATTATCAGGAAGGAATATTTCTTTCTGTTCTATTAGCGTCTTCCTTCATGATGCTAAAGAGTCCAAAGATATTAGAGCCGAATAGCTTCTCAAGTTTTAAGTCTGTCTTGCTTCCAGGTGCATTTGTTATTGGTGTCTTATCAGGGCTTGTGGGAGTCGGTGGTGGGTTTTTAATCCTTCCTTTATTGATATATTTCGGTGGCTTAAAATTTAATGAAGCCGCTGGGACTAGTTTGTTATTAATCACTAGTCAGTCTCTTGCCGGAGCAATAACACCTCAGTTGTTACTGCCGATTCAAGAGAGACCTGAACTATCATGGGGTTTAATTTTTTGGTTCACGATCATTGGGATAATAGGTTTGGTATTTGGCGATAGATTGAGATCGGTATTAGCTGAACGAGTCCTGCGTCAGAGCTTTGGGTTTGCATTGATGATATTGTCAGTCTTTCTTGTAAGTCGCTGAGTTCAAGCATGTACCGATGACAGATCAATATTGATTTGTTGAATATGAAGGGTTTTTTTGTATTAGATTTCGGCTTGGAAGAGTGAAGTGCTTTTAAAAAAGGTTACAACTCGGTTGCCCGCCAACAGTACCAACTAGCGATAGAGCGGTAGGGTGCCCATCGTTTGGCATGCTTTTCTAGTTGCTTGGATCTGAGCATTTTTTTTCTTCCGAGTATTATCGTTGCGCCTTTACACACACCCAAATCGTTACTCGGTAAAACGTCTACCCTTCCCAATTGGAAGATCATTAGCATTTGAACTGTCCACGGACCGATACCATGAATCATGGTTAGTTTGTCGATAATGCTCTCATTATTCAGTCGATTCAAAGCAGCGAAGCCCGGTAGATCTCCTCTGAGTCGGTGTTTCGCGAGATCAATAATGGCGCGAGCTTTATTGCTAGAAAGTCCGCAAGAACGTAGTTTTTTGGAATCAAATTTTACAATCGTTTCTGCAATCGGTCTTCTTCTTGGAAACGAATCTAAAAAACGTTGATGGATTGTCGCTGCGGCTTTGCCAGTGATTTGTTGATAAATGATCGAACGTATCAGTGCTTCAAAAGGGGATCGACTTCTTTGAATTTCGAGTGGAGAACCGCGCTGAGATTTGATGACTTCATGGAATCCCGGCTCGACTCGTTTTAGGTGCTGTGTAGCAGCCTTCCAATCTCGTTCGATGGGCGTTTTTTTAATAACCATCTTGGTTTATGGAAGATCGAGCCCAGAGTTAGGAAATACGAGAGACGGGAACCGTGAATTTTTACTAATACTGAGGAGTCTTTCCAAAATTTCGGGTTTCTCTGTCGCCAGATTATTTGTTTCTCCGGGGTCTTCGATCAGATTAAAGAGTTTTGTTGTAGGATTTTTCTTCCCTAATCGTCTCCGCACTAACTTCCAATCCCCCGAAATCAAAGCTTGTTGATCGCCATGTTCCCAATAGAGATCTTTCGTTCTAAGTAATTCTTGGCCTTGGAAAACAGGGACTAAATTTTGGCCATCGTGAGGGCGGGTATCAGGCTGGCCCGCGACAGCGAGGAGGGTGGGAAACAGATCAGGAAAATAAGATGGGAATTCACTCACCGTACCTGGCTTTATTTTCCCAGGCCATTGGGCAATAAACGGCACTCGAAGCCCTCCTTCGAGTACGCTTCCTTTTAGTCCACTGAGGCCTTGTGTGCTCCCAAAGAACTCATGATCAACGCCGCCAGCCCATGTCGTTCCATTATCACTACTGAACATCACGAGAGTATTTTCAGCGATCCCTAGCTCTTGGAGGTGATCAAGTATGGCTCCCACCTCTTTATCCAGATGAGTGATCATCGCTGCGTAAGCGGCTCTTGGGCGTGGATGGGGTAGATAACTGCCCCCGAGATAGGGAACCTCATCCCATTCGCGAGGATAGGCATCTAGATCTTTGACCGGAACCTGAAGAGCGACATGAGGGATAGGGCTGGGGTAGTAAAGAAAGAATGGTTTCTGTTCAGCATGAGCGTCATCGACAAATGCGAGAGCTTCATCAAGAAAGATATCAGGGGAGTATGTCTTCCGTAGATATCGATCATAGTATTCCTGTTCTGTGGCAAGAGGGGCACTGATTTTTTCGTGAGCTTTGAACCAACCATTCCCATCTAGTGTCATCTTCTCCCCATTTTTCCAAAGGTGATTGGGGTAGAAGTTATGTGCTTTTCTTTGGCAAAGGACAGTGCAAGAAGTGTCAAATCCTTGGTGCTCAGGTGAGCCAGTCGTTCCCGGGCCGCCCAATCCCCATTTCCCAAAGACGCCTGTTGCGTATCCTGCGTTTTGTAAAGCGCGGGCGATGGTATGCGTTCCAGTGGGCAGGGGATATTGTCCTTCTGGTTGTCGCTCTCCCCAGCCGCCATTTTCCCAATTGTTTCTGACAAGAGAATGTCCACAGTGAAGACCGGTCATTAGAACGCATCGTGAAGAAGCACAAACTGGGGCGCCAGAGTAGTGTCGAGTAAAACGCATTCCCTCTACTGCAAGAGCGTCAAGTCGGGGCGTTTTTATCTTTTCTTGGCCATAACTTCCGAGCTCTTTGTAGCCCAGATCATCGGCCAGAATGTAGACGATGTTCGGTGGAGTTGCTTTTTCATCTGCAAATACTCCGGTATGGAGAAGAAGGGCGATGAATAGACATCGACCTGAAATCAAAATTCTATGAGACATTTATTCTCCATTCTCGGATTTACTCCCGAGAGTGATGTTAATTCTTAGAAACCATGATTTTCATGTTTTGGATGGTTGCGAGCCATCCACCCTGTTTGGTAATTGAACGCCAATAGGTAGTTAAAGGCTAACGGTTAGTGGACCTGTTGAGATTCGAACTCACGACCTCTGCTATGTGAATGCCAAGAGTGACGTGAAAGCCATAGCAACGATTATTGATGTTCTTAAATTATCCTAATCTTGCTGTGCTCAGGGTACCGGAAGAGGGGTTCACTGCTATCCTGAAGTTTCCTGAACTT
>JAACCY010000203.1 GCA_009937185.1 Planctomycetia bacterium | reverse complement strand
GCTTGCTGATACAACTCGACTGCTTTTTCCCAGTCTTCGGCTTCTATGCAGGTTCTCGCTTCATCGATGATGGAAGAGAGACGTGTTCGGGCTTGAAGTTCTTGTCCGGGCCCGAACCACCAAATAGCGACGAGAACGGGAATCACAGCCCACATTGTCCAGAAGGCTTTTCTTTTATCCATGACGTGTCCTTTCGGAAGTGCACGTGTGCAGACTTCATCATAGCAGTTATCACCGAAGAGATCGACGGTAGAAGTGGGTTTAGGTGGAAAGGGCCGCAGTATCCTTACGAGTGCTTCTGCGACCTAGTTTGGCGAGCAGTAGAGGAAGAAAAGAGAGGATTCCTGTTCCGATGCCGGTGCCAGCGACGCAAAGATCTCTCAAGAGGGATTGATCTTCGACACTAGGAACAGCCATCGCGAGACTGCGTACTACAGACGTTGGCAAGTGTTGGGTATTGGCATTGTGGTAGATGCCACCGAGTCGGATCGCAAGCCGTTGTAGTGCTTGGATATTTTGTCGTGAAGTTCGTCCCGCAACTGAAGAACCTTTGTGGGGATCGCCGACCCCAAGCACGAGAACATCAGAAATAGATAGAGGTAACCTTGCGGGTAGAGAGCCACTCACGGTGTCACCATCAGAAACAACGATCATTGTGGTACTTCCTTGTGGCCATGCTTTTGCGTACCCCAGGGCTTTTTCAACTCCTTGTTGCAACTCCGTATTACCAGAGTTGAAAGCAAACTCCATCGGCAAGCCATTGAGAACATTATTGACGACATTGATGTCATAGGATTCTAGAACTACAGGAAATGCATCGGTATAGAAGGCGACGACAGAAACGCGGGTTCGCGACATGTCGAGTCGCTGAAAGACTGCTTCTAGAATTTCCGAAGCACGGGTCCCTCGCCGGATGTTTCGTTGTGGTCCGGAGTCTTCTAGGTACATGCTGGGTGATACGTCGAGAGCGATCAGTAAGTGCTGAGATGGTTCCTTAGACGGATCGATCTCAGGAGGCTTCGATTCTAGATGTGCCAAGATCCAAAGAGAAAAACCGATGAGGAGTGAGGCTAAGACTCTAAGTAGCGGTGCGATGCGTGTCCAGCTACGTGGGCCATCCGGTCCGAAGGTGAGGTTGCGGGTCTCCCGGACTCTTCGTGCGTGCAGCCATTCACCGAAGAGAGTGATCAATGCGCAGAAAAAACCGATGATGGCGGCTTGGTAGATCAATGCTTCGATAGCGTCTTCAACTACCATGGCGTAATCCTCCAACGTAGGAATAGCAGCAGGTGGAGGCCGAGAAGCCCGAGTCCGCTCCATGCGAAAATTGAGAAGTCTTCGATGGGGCGAGATCCTGCTGGCTTTAGGCGTACCGGTTTCATTTCATCGATGTGGTTGAAGACTCGCTCAAGTCCGGCACTGTCTGAAACGGCGAAGACTTCGCCCTCAGTTTGCGAAACTACTTCATACAGCTGACCAGGAGCGGCACCGTCACCGATAAAGATGGCATAGAGAGCAACATTGTACTTAGAAAGTTCTTGTCCGATTTGTCTGGAAGCGCCACCACCAAGATCAGAGGAAAACCCATCGGATAAGAGCACGATGAGTCGATCCCCTTCATCTACTTTAGATAAAGTGGCGAGGCATGATTCGAGGGCTAATCCGATACGTGTCGAATTCATATGAGGAGGTAATCGCTGAGGATCGATGAAGGGGGCTGCGAGGGAGATCGCTGCCAAATCACGAGTTAACGGAGTCCATCTGATGGTTTCTCCACCGAAGATGGTCAGGCCACAGGCGTCCCCTTCGCGCATCTTGCAAAAGTATTGAATACTTTCGACCGCAGCATCGCTTCGTAGCTTGCCGTCTGACATCGATACGCCCATCGACCCAGAAACGTCGAGGCAGATTTCGATGTTAGAGATCTCCCGTTTCTTCTCCGGTTCGCCCATGAACTGGGGGCCGGCGACGACGGCGATTCCCACTAACAATAGGAAGTGCGGGAGTGAGGAGCTCGTCCAAAGAACCTTGCCGAGCCAGAATCGCTTGGAATGTTTGCGATGGTCAATAGGGATTGATACTCGGGGGCCTTCCCGGAATGCTTCCCAGAGAAGCAGGAACACGGGCACCAACCAGAAAACCAGAATCCAGGGGTGCAGGAAACTCACTCTGTGGCCGCCTCGTCAATGGGCATGCTCTTGTAAGGTTGCAAAAGTTGATCCACTTGATCGGTGTCAGCGTTCGTCTCCTTGCCGGAGTGTAGCCAGCGTTCGACAGTGAGAATCAATTCACCAGCAACCTCATGTTTGCGCATCGCTTGCAGTGCCTCCGCATGACGGAAAGACCCCAACTGCAAATCGTCACGCCAGAATGCCAGAAGTAGTCGCTCTAAAGCTGCTTTGCCTTCGGTATCAAGATCTCCTGACAGAGCGGCATCTACATAGGGCCGCAACTTATCTGCAATGGAGAGGGGTGGTTCCACAATAAGTACCGGCGGTGGGGGTTTTAGCCAGCGCAGAATACCGATGACGGCGAGTGGAAGAAGAAGCCAAAACACGACGACGGCCCACAGAACCCAAGCGGGAAAATCGATGATAGGAGAAAGCGTCCCCGGAATTCTAGTCAGGCTGCCTTCGTGATCCGAGCCGAGAAGTGAATCTGCGAATACTCGCATCGGTTCTAGTTTTGCGGGTCGATTTTCACCATGCCGAAAGAAAATTGAGAGATCGTGGTCACCAGGAAGCAGAGCCAACCAACGAATATCGTAAGTTGTGCCTTCGCCATCTTCTGTGATATTGGCGATTCTCACGATGACTGCCGAGTTCTCAGAGAGTGGTGTAATCTCTAAGGGTTCACCCTGCCATGGGTAATCAAATTGCCCTTCGATGCCAACGCTGCTTTCGGAAAGAGCATCGTTGCCCAGTATAGGCAGAGAGCCGAAAACTATGCAGAAGAGCGCACAGAAGACGGCGATGATCCACGACATATAAAGAGGTGGTTTCTGAATCATCCTTGTCCCCTATCGCTGAGGAAGCGGCGCACGGGTGAAATGAAATCTTGATCACATTTTAAAAGCAGATGGTCGATGCCGCCCTCTGCCAGTTCTCCGCGCCGTCCCTTGTTGGAATCAATGCCCCAACCTGTTTTTGAACTTCCCAGAAAGGTTTGGCCGGTCTCTGCTTCGGAGCCACGGTAAAAACCGCCATGGGTCAAACCACTTTCGACGGGATCTTGAAATTCGATAACAGCCACGTCATGTCCTTGTGAAAGACGACGACAAGCATCGATGACTTCTGGATCATGGAGATCAGAAAGAACGAAGACTACTGAGCGCTGAAGCGTGGTTGCGCGAACCCAATCAAGGGCATCTGCGATGTGGGTTTTTTCGCCAGCATCAGGATGGCGTAAAGCCTCCATCGCTTGTTGTAGTGCGCCCCGCGAGAGGCTTGTTTGTGATGGAAGCTTTCGAGTACCGCCTCCGATCAGCCGAGTCGGGCTCATTCTCCGCTGCGCTACTAGGCCAATCGCAGCAGCGATCCAAGTAGACATCGCATATTTGGAAAGAGAGCTGGAACTCGCGACCATAGATCCAGAGGTGTCGACGACGATCTGGACGGGGACTCGCTTGAGTGTGTCGTATTCTTTGATGAAAGGTGTGCCAGTACGAGCGCTGATTTTCCAGTCCATGGACTGGATAGAGTCTCCAGCTTCATAGGGCCTCGATTGGGCGTATTCCAGTCCGCTACCGACAAAGATGCTTTCATCGGCACCATGAGCGAGGTCATTGGCGAGTTTGCGGACCACCATTTCGAACTCGTGATGACCGAGAGCTTCTGGTGGGGGTAGGGCTATACCTGTTCCCATTTCGAGAACTCCCCTCAGGCCAGTTGATCTAAAATTTCAGCGAGAACATCTTCACCACGCCGTCCGCGGGCAACCGCTTCATATGAGAGACGAATGCGGTGCAGAAGGATATCTTCCGCGAGTGCGAAAATGTCTTCGGGTACTACATAGTCGCGACCATGAAGAAATGCTCTGGCTCGAGAAGCGGTCACCAAGGAAATCCCGGCTCGTGGAGATCCTCCTAATTCGATGTCTTTGTGGCTTCTTGTTTTATTGACAAGATCAACGCAATGTCTCACGAAGACATCACTGACATGAACTTCTAGCACTTGCTCCATGGCGGTCGTCAAGTTGCTAATTTGAAGAGGAGAGTTTTTGTCGATGGCATCAAATGCTGACATCGGCATGGCTCCACCATCTTCAGATCGTTGTAGTTTTAACTTTAGAGATCTTTTGAGGACTTCCGATTCGTCATCAGGTTCAAGATAGGTCAATCGGTGACGCAGAAGGAAGCGATCAAGTTGTGCTTCTGGAAGTTCAAAGGTTCCTGCTTGCTCTACAGGGTTCTGTGTTGCGATGACCAAGAAAGGACTAGGGAGAGTGTATGTGTTATCTCCAATAGTAACTTTTCTTTCCTGCATCGCTTCCAGTAATGCTGATTGAACTTTTGGAGAGGCTCGATTGATTTCGTCCGCCAGTAACAAGTTCGTAAAAATGGGACCTTCATGAGTTCTGAAATCTCCGGAGTCCTTGTCGAGAATTTCTGAACCGACGATATCAGAGGGAAGAAGATCAATGGTGAATTGAACTCGCCCAAACTTTAGATCGATAGCATGGGCCAATGATTGAACAAGAAGGGTTTTTGCCGTGCCAGGAACTCCTTCAAGAAGAAGGTGGCCACCCGTCAGTAGCGATATTAAGCCACGTTCAAGTACGGTTTCTTGTCCGACAACAGTCTTATGAACATGTTCTTTGACTTTATCTGCAAAAATGGGAGTTGTGAGTTCTGAAGAGGAAATTTTTGATCCGGACAAGCTCTTGCTCCATTTCAAGATCGCCAGTGGAGGCGATGGCTATGTAGGGTCATTTTACGAAGCCAAGAAACAGAGCTCTTTGGGAAAACTATGAATCTCGAACTGCCCAGACATCTCAACAATCGAGTGTCTCACTGCGGGAGGCCCGAATGGAATCCATACTGTAAATCGAAATAGCTAGTGCAATCAAGGATAGAGTGATCCACTTCGTTCCTACTTCTTCGCCGATATAGAAAATGGCGACCATTAACTGAGCCGTAGGGGCGAGATATTGCATTAATCCCACTGTTGTTAGGCGTAATTTTCGGGCTGCTCTTGAAAAAAGCCATAAAGGTACAACGGTGACAAATCCCCCAAAGATGAGTCCAAGTGTCATGTCGTCTGAATTCAAGAAGACAGTATTGCCTCCTTGAGCGAGATAAATTTGAAGTATCAACATCGGGAAGAAGAGAATGGTCATTTCGATAGCTAGGCCGACTTCTGCAGACGCTTCCACTCGTTTACGTATGAGGCCGTATAGAGCGAAGCTGATGGCCAAGACTAGGCTGATCCAAGGCAGAGTCCCTTCAACCCAGGTCAAGTAGAGAACCCCACCCATAGCGATGCTGACAGCAAACCATTGTAAGGGGCGTAGTTTCTCTCCTAAAAAGAAGGATCCCAGAGCCACGGATACTAGTGGATTGATGTAATAGCCGAGACTGGCTTCCGAAACTCTAGCGTTGACTACCGAGTAAATAAATGTGAGCCAGTTACCCAAGATTAAGAGGGCTGAAGCCAATAAGAGAGACACGGCTTTCGGTTGCCGAATAACTTTAAAAAACTGACTAAAGTCTGAACGTACAGTGAGAATTAAAAGGACGACGGGGAGTCCTGCCAAGACTCTCCATGTCAGAAGTTCAAGGGGAGAAGTCTCCCGCATGTACCTGAAGTAGAAAGTGGTCACGAGTCCCCACCAGAGGTATGCACCGAATCCTTCGATGAAGCCGGATGCGGTCTCTTTTCGGGAAGATGGGGAGGACTTATGATTCATGTCAGACAGCATGGCATTAGTGCGGGGCATTGTCACGGGATGTGAGATTATGAATCCAGATACCTTTTGTTTGTTGATCGCAGTCTGGGAGATCCTCGTCGGAATGTCGTTACTTTTTTATCACCAGAAGTTTTTACAATGGGTGGACAGATTCTCAAACGAAAAAGTGAAAGTGCGAGTTTTCCTATTAGGTTGGGTCGTGATTGGTGTTTTGGCGCTTTCCAAAAACATGCAACCTGCATGGGATTTACCCGGCGTTATGAGCCTGTTGGCGTGGTTGACCACCGTTAAGTGTGGACTGATGATGATTTCCCCTTACGGCCTGATCTCGTTCAGTTTGAGTTTGCTAAAAAAGGCGAACAGATGGGTAGGCGTTTTCGTTCTCGCCATAGGGGGGTTGTTGATATACAGCTTTTTAGCACTTCAGAGTTAACTTGCCGAAGAAGCATCTCGAAATAGGAGAGAACGTATGCGAATTAATCACATTGGTTTTTTGTGCATGCCTCTATTACTGCTGACCAGTTGCTTCGGAATGGCCAATAGCAGTCATAAGCAAATAATTGTCAGTATTGCCACTGAGGTAGATCAACAGGTTGAGGGCGGAATGACGGTGAATACCGTCAAGCTCGGCGAAGTTCACCTATCGCCTGCTCTCTTTAAGGTCTCCATTCCGCCGGGATTTGAGTGTGATTTCTATGACATTACTATTCCTGAAGTTTCTGAAGATCCGTCTTTTTTTATTCCATGGCAGATTTTCCAAGGCTGGAGAGGTGTCGAAGATACCCAAGTCGGAATGACAGAAGTAGAAATCAGAAATAGCTCCATAAGCCCTCATCTAGAGCCGGGCGGCATCGTTTTTTTAGTGATCCAGAATAATATGAGCCAGATTGTTCACCGATTGATGATCGGGGATCTATATGACCCTCATCATTTCTTCATTCAAAAAAACTGGACACGTAACGAAGATCGATTTGATGGAATGTATACGATGCGAGAGGTCAGAGAGCGCTCAGAAAAAGGGAACCCTGCGGCAACGGAGTTCAAGAGAGCGGGAGTTGATTCTGGAGAAGTTGTGTATGCAGGCGCCAAGCTGTTTGAGGTTTCCAGTCAACGATCTGAAGCACGTGTCGGTAATGTGCTGAATATGGTTTTTGTGGAGCCGAGGTATTTAGTCGCAGAAGACCTGAATTTTCAGGGAGAGCCGGTGGTCATTATGTGGGAGCCCTCTATTGCTATGCGGCGATCAAAGTCGCAACTCGATATTGAGGAGAAGGCTGCTCAGCGCATGCTTGCGGAAGAAGTTCTAATTTGGTCTTCACCGCCGGGACTCATATTCAAGTTGGACCCCGAGACGAAAGCCGTTGAATTGAAAAACGATCTGCGCAGCCTCGGATACTCTTCCTTCACTTGGACAAGTATAGAGGTGGGGAAATCAGGAGTTTCTGTTACAGGTGGATCACTTTAAAGAAGTAGGAATAGGTTTGGAGTCAGATTGAGAATTGATAATCGTGCTGATCTATGAGCGTCCCCATTATTTTCGGAGAGAGCGCATGAGATGGATCCAGAGACAGCACAAGTTGTGGACTGCTCTTGTGGTGGCCGCTCTGCTATTTTTGCTGACAGGCTGTGAACCCACGTTTCAACAGCGGTCTCCAAAAATTACTCTCTCGTTCTCGATTCAAGCAGATCAACCCGTTGAAAACGGACGGACTGTTCAAACTGAAAAATTAGGAACGGTGCATTTGAACCCACCTTTGCTTTTAGTCGAACATGAAGGAGTTCAGACCCAATTGTTTGATGTGAAATTTTCAGCATTGAAAAAAGATCCATTTCTGTACATTCCTACACGGCTCCTACTCTCCAGACCGGGGGTTCGTGGAATATCGAATCGAACACTTCTTATTGATAAAATTCAAAGTGAGGAATTGTCTCCGGGCCGTCAAATTTATATGGTGATCGAATCTCGTAATTACCGATTCGTTCATCAGTTGACGGTCGTTTACGAAGATGACCCCAGTGTTTTTATTCAGTCGGAATTGAGAAACTATAAAATCAATAACTATGGTGGAAATTTCGAGGTTCGGCAGATTCTTGAAGCGGGGGATCCGCAAGCTACCCGAATAGAAGTCGCTAAGAAAAGCACAAAAATGTACTACTGGGTCTCCGAGCCGATGTTCAGTGTTCAAAAGCAGACTTGGTCAGATGGCTTGCCCTAGAGATTCAGTGTGAAGACCGCTCCAGATTCAGGCGCAGTAGGAAAGCCGGATTCCAAGAAGTGGAAAGATATAGTTCTTTCAAAGGAAATGTCCCAGTCTCTTGACGGTAAATACGTGATGTTAACTCGAACAGAAGGAAGAAATAATGAGTACCTAGGAGTGACCGAGGCGGCGAGGGCTCTCTTCTGGTCTTCATTGCCGGGACTGCATTTTAAAATTGAATCTCCGATTCAGCTCGAAGAGATTAAGGAAAGTTTTCGCAGCTTGGATACCCGCGTCCAATGGCACAGTGTCGATTTTGGAGAATCTGGAATGTCGTCCTCGGGCGGAATTCTCTGAGACACGCAGTGATTTGAGTCTTGGATGCGGCATGAGCCTTGAACGAGGGTATGATGAATGCGGAATTTCTGGCCGGGTGATGTTGAAGTAAAGAGGTGCTTTCTTGAAGCCGATTCGAAGAATCCGTGACGAAGAGGGGATTCCGGTCAGTCCGGCGAGGGTTCTACGGGCTTATGCCGAGCGTTGCTTCCCGATGGCTGATCAACGCGATGGGCAGATTTTTTGGATAAGGCCCGCCGAGAGAGCCGTGATCATTTGCGAAGACTTTCGCATACCCCGCTCCCTTCAAAAATTACGAAAGAAAAATAAGTTTAGATTCACAACAGATGTCGCATTTCGAGCAGTGGTCGAATCGTGTGCTGATCGCAGGGAGACTTGGATTTGTCGTGATATCGAAGACTTGTTTGGACAACTTCACGGACTCGGATTTGCGCATTCAGTAGAAGCCTGGGATCCCAGTGGGAAACTCGTAGGGGGGGTCTACGGCTTGTCCATCGGAGGTGTGTTTGCAGGAGAGAGCATGTTCCATTTAGAGCCAGGTGCGAGCAAGTTATGTATAGTTGCGCTCGTTGAGCATTTGATAAATTTAGGTTATGGAACCCTCGACTGTCAGCAACAGACTCCACATATGCAGCGATTTGGCGCACGAATGATCAGCGACGAAAATTATTCTACATTACTTTCAAGTCAGGCGGCGCCACTGGAGTGGCATGCCAAAACGTTTCCGACAGATTGAAATATCAAACCGAAGAAACGCAACTTGCGGGTAGGCCCTGATCGTCAACAGTATCTGTCAGGTATGGATGACGCTGCGGCCACCACTATTTGGATTGAATTTGGTTTCTGGGGATGTGGCACCGTTGGCTTATCTGGATCATGCGCTGGTTTGTATTTCGGTAGCCATAAGGGGGATGGGTCGGGGCTTTCCTGTTTGGCGGGTTTTTCTTCCTGACATACAATTTCATCAAGTACTTCATGAAGAACAAATCGATCAAGTAGCAACTGTGTCAGCCTTTGTCGTGAATGCTGATGGGGGGTCGTCACCGACATAAGCGCCTGATATTGCCGAGTATCTGATCAGAACGGCAATCCGTAGCGAATGCTCATGTTCATTTCACCATCATCTGATCGACCCAAATCTGCTCTGAACAGCGCTTGTCTCTCAAAGGTAAATCGGAGACCTATCCCATAGCTATAATGAACAGGTTCTTCGATGAGTTGATCCAAAGACTCAGAGACTGAACCGAGGTCGAGGAACAAAGCGAAGCCTCCTCGCTCGAGTCGGATGTCTTCGTAGATGGCGAAGCCTTCAGGGATAACCCATGGACGCCATTCAGCACCTGCTGACCACGCATGCTGCCCTCTCCACCGGCCACTTATACTGCCTCTTAATGAGTTGCTGCCGCCTAGACTTGGGAGTGACCAAAAAGGGAGTTCTCCAGAGCTCATTGATAATTTCAAATATCCAGCAATGGAATCGATCGGCGGATGTTCACGGTTTTGATCCCCCCCCGAATGAAACAGTGGAGCGACGGGACGTACCCATGAGCCGTGAAGAGTGGTAATCAATCCACCTTCAAGGCTATCTGTATTGGTTTCTTGAGAAACGATGGGGCAACCGAGCAGACTGATGCCGATAGTGTGTCCCTCGTAAGGGAGGTGTTGGGCATCTCGCGTATCATGACGCAGGCTTCCTTGTACCCATACGGCTCCGAAGTCGTCCCCTTCAGAGGTTAGGATCGGATATTCGTCGACGGTGTTGAGGGCTTCGCTGACTTGCCCTGAAGAGATATCGTCCGTTTGTAAAGTGACTCCGAGGGAGTAAATCCAAGGGCCCCCAATTTGAGGGAGTGACTTTTGTAGATTGAAGCCGAGAGAGTCGGTCGCACGTGTGAATGAGGATTCGTCATCAAGAGTTGTCGATGCTCCGAGACCGAAAAAACGGCTGGTCAACGTTCGCGAGCTCTCAAATGAGATCCCGACATGATCTCTGTCACCCTGCAGTATTCCTCGGCCTGGATCATCGATGTGGGCGAGCCATTTTCTCCAAGAGAACGAAAATCGTTGTTGTCCTTCTGAAGTATATGTAATCCAAGTATTTGCAAACTGACTTCGGCGTTTTCCTAGAAAGTCGATATCTGTAACACCGACTCCTCCCCCTGCTCCTACATCTCCTTCAAAGAAGAAAATGGGAGAAACAAAGGATGTCACTAAGAGTCGATTGACCAGCCCCCCCTTTGGAAGTCTATCGTTGGGCACCCATCTCCAGCGGTCGGGGTAAGCGAGCTCTTCCAACAAATCTGCAGGTCTCACCTGCAGAGTATCAGAAGGGTCTTGTTGAGCAGGCGTGCTGAGGACGACTAACAAGAGCAAAAATGTAGTCAAAAGAGGATCCGATCCTGTTCATGTGGACTATTGTCCGTGAGAGACCGTATCGGTGTGATCCAAACGAGGATGGGAACTCCGTAATTGATCAGCGCAAACACCATTTGAATCCATATGCCTAAGGCTGGCTTCCAGAGCGTAGATCGCGGCGAGAACATCTCCGGTGTGCGCACTTTCAGAAATAGTGTGCATGTTTCGTATGGGGAATCCCACGCTTGTGGCAGCGGCATCGACTGATGCGAGTACTCCCGCCATCGCATCTGTTCCTGTATCACGACCACATACGTCTACTTGGAAAGGAATGTCTTTTTCTTTGCAGGCGTTTTGGATCATGGCATTCAAGCTAGAAGTGGCGATGGCTCCCACTGACAGGGTCATACCAGAGCCCATTTTCAGAGGGGTGTAACGACGATCACCGATGCCCGGAGCTGCATCGTAATCGTGATTCACATCGACGCCGATAATGACGTCGGGTTTCATTTCACCAGCGAAAACTCTACTTCCGAAGCGTCCGATTTCTTCATAAGCAGCAAAGGCTGCGAGGTAGCGAATGTTTTCGAGACGATCACCTTCCGCGATCAATCTCGCTGCTTCTTCGACGACAAAGCAACCGAGACCATTGTCGAGATAAGCTCCAACAAAGCTGTCAGGACCAAACCCTTTGCGGATCGGACGATCCAAAAGAATGGGATCACCTGAGCGGATGCCGAGAGACTCTACTTGCTTTTTACGTTCGTCGCCGCTGAGTTGGAGTTCGAGGTAGATCTGGTTTGCTTTGATACCACGAGATCCATCTCGAAGAGCCGGTTCTGCGAAGTGAATAGCTCCCAGTGCTTCGACAGTACCACCCGTGATGCTGCGAAATTTACCTGGATTATTTGGGTCTTCACTGAAAAGGGTCACTTCATGACCGATGAGAGTTGTAGGTAAGAATGAATCGCTGTTGATCCAAATCTTTCCATCGTCTCCGATGCTTCGGACTTGCATTCTGATTTTGTCTGCGTGACCAATAGCCATCACTGTCAATGTTCCTTCTGGAGCATCGGGATAGGTATCGAGAACGATGCCAGCATTGCCTTTAAAGCGATGAATCTTCCAGCTCTCAGGCATGAAAGATTCACACATGGGAGCGAGCACTCCCTCGGTCATGGCTGCCTCAAGTCCAACGGGGCTAGGGGCTGCTAATATGTCTCTCATACGAGTGAACTGATCTTCAGGCATAGATTGTTGCCAGGGTGCAGATTTTTCGGACATGTTGGCCTCCAGGGGCAGGTGATCTGTCAATGTTGAACTTGAAACATCGAAGACCCGAGGGCCTTCCTGCTACGAAGCGTACGAAGTGATCGTAACTGCTCATGAGCCTCGACGGCAACCCTTCCAGAAAAGGCATATGTTTCAAATCAAGCGAGACACTGTAATTCACGGTTCTTCTGGTATCATCGAGGGTTCATTGGATCTGATACCCAAAGTTGATCCATATATTCGACCTAATTACCGTCTGATACGTCCGATATTTCCCAGGAGGACAGTTGAAACTCTTTCCATTTCTAACTCTCGCTGTTGTGGCCTCGATCTCCTACATGCCAAAGATTCATGCGCAACAATTCGTGGAATCCAGCACCGGACGATTACCCATCTTTAATGAGTATTCGAGCCAGGTCGCGATCGCGGATGTGGATGGAGATGGCGATTTGGATCTCTGCTTCGCAAATGGAAGAGGGTTCTCATCTGCTAGCTTACAGGAAAGAGTCCGGTTGTTGATCAATGATGGATCTGCAACCTTTTCTGATGAATCCCAGGCAAGACTGGGAAATCTTTTGGGGTATGGGCGTGACGTAGAGTTCGGAGATATCGATGGCGATGGAGATCTCGATCTCGCTGTTGCTAATGACTTTCTCTCAACTCAAAAACTGTTGGTGAATGACGGTACAGGGTTCTTCACGGATGAGTCTGCGACGAGGATTCCTCAGTTTGCGATGTCTAGTGCTCATTGTTCATTTGGAGACGTAGACGATGATGGCGATTTAGATCTTTGGTTTACACGAGGAGGTAGTTCACGATTTGGTTCTGGGCAAGCTCAACTGTGGATCAACGATGGAGCCGGTTTTTATACCAATGAAACCGACAGTCGATTGCCTGCCCAGCTGGTCTCAGAACCTATGGACTGTATTTTCGGAGACCTAGATGGAGACTTAGATCTCGACATGCTCGAAGGTCATCGTGCTGGAAATTCAAAACTATATCGTAACGATGGGGGAATCTTCGTTGATATCACCGCTGGAAATTTGCCGGGTGATTCCAATACGTACTCTTATGACCTTGGAGACTTGGATGGTGACGGAGATTTAGATGTTTTTGGAGCGAACTCTGGAATCGGGTCCCGTGAAGCGGTCTTCCAAAATAATGGAACGGGCAGTTTTACGAATGTGACCTCAACCGTATTGCCCAATTCTTCAAACCCAAACGTGGACGACAATGACAGCAAATTTTTCGACAGTGATAATGATGGAGATTTGGATGTGGTGATCTGCAGGATCGGTGGTCCTGAAAGGTTGCTCAGAAATAATGGCAACGGAACATTATCTCTCTTCAACGGCGCCCTCTCTTCAGTCAGTGATAGTTCCTTAGACATTGAAGTTGCTGACTTAGATGGAGATGGTGACCTCGACATCATCACAGCGCAGGGTGAGAGTGGAGCATTTCGGAATCGGCTATATCTCAATAGCGGTGTTGCTGACTCTATTCCGCCCAAGATACCTCTTTGGGATGAGTTAGGTGATGTGGACACAGGGCAGGGACCTCGAAGAGTACGTGCTCTTGTTCGAGATGACATGACCTCTGATACAGGCGCATTCTTTCAATCGGTGAATCTGGAATGGTCTACAGGAAGTGGATTTGAGATCACTGAAATGAAATGGGGTGGCCACGACCTCTACCGTGGAGTGATTCCTGATCCGACGACCGCTGCAATAGTGACGTACCGTATTCGGGCCGTAGATAAAGCTGGGAACGTTTTCGTAACAACTGAACGGTCATATCAAGTGGGTACTAGTGGCCCACAATTCCGGCGAGGTGATATGAATGCAGATGGTTCACGAGACATTTCAGATGCCGTTGCCGGATTGAGTTATCTCTTTAGCGGGGGAAGCGGAGGCGATTGCCTAGACGCTATCGACGTCAATGATGATGGAGCGACTAATATCGCAGACGTAGTTTTTCTTCTCGTCTATTTGTTCCAATCTGGAGGATCGATTCCTGACCCCTTCGATTGCGGTCTCGATCCGACGTCCGATGCCGTGACCTGCGAAGCTGCACATCCTTCTTGCTTATAAATTGATAGGGTCTCTGTTGTCCTTGCCAAAAAAAGAACTTGTCGAAGCATGGAGGCGAACTTGGCTACGTATCGTTGACCCCGAAGGTCATGCCTGGGCGATTCACGGAGCTGATCAGGGTCATACTGAAGGGGGATTTCCTTTGGATCACCCGGTTCACGTTTTGACGTCTTGGAATCCTGCTTCTACTCAAATCCCGGACTCGGAAAATCAAGATCGACATCTGCAGTTGATATCCGAAGTGACTACCAAGAATCTGAGTATTTGGGAGGGGACAGGTGTGGCTGGCAATGGGGAGTGGGCCGAATCTGGAGTCGCCCTGATAGGGCTTCCGTTGGAAGAAGTCATCGAATGGGCGAAACGCTGGCAACAGGATGCGATTTGGGAGTGGCATCCCAATGGACTGGCCGTCGTTGAATGCCTCACCGGTCAGCGACATGAGTGGGGCTGGATCAGAACAGCACTTCCCTCACGCCCACCTTTCGAGGATCCTGAGGGCATCTTCAGTGATCATGAATGATCCTAATGAAGACGCTCTCCCTTGATGGAGTCCCCATCCTCGGATATTCCGGTTCTACGTTATTGAAGATATTCTGTTGGGGATCGTGGGGGTGAAGGCTGTGGACGGTGTGCAGTCCGAAATATCAACCGGCGAATCTTCAGGCAGCGATGTTCCTGTAGAGGCTATCCGCAAAGCCTCCGAAATTTTTCTACAGGAAGTGTTTGGCTACGAGTCGTTCCGGGAACCCCAGCAAGAAGTCATTGAACGGGTTGTCAGTGGCAAGAATGCCCTCGTCTTGATGCCTACTGGGGGTGGTAAATCCCTCTGTTATCAGATTCCAGGATT
>JAACCY010000202.1 GCA_009937185.1 Planctomycetia bacterium | reverse complement strand
TCTCAAAATAAGATCGAAACAGAAACTGTTCGGGCAGCTCTTGTCGACTTTGGCGCTTCCAGTCTAGATATTCTCGTCAATGTCAGAATGGTAGTGGCGGATTACCCTGAAGAGCTTCGGGTCAAACAAGACTTCCTCATTCAAGTCATCAGACTGGCTGAGGAACTTGAAGTCGGTTTTGCATTCCCTTCGACAAGTCTTTATGTGGAATCGACACCAGAGCATCCCTTCCCGGATTCAGCGGTCCCTTCCCATGAAAGCTTGTCACAACAGGTCCAGAAATTTGGACCTGGCGGAGAGCGGGCCGTCAGCAAAGGGCCATTCGAAAAGCCCTAGTCTGACTTCTACGTGTCCAATAGTCGGGGAAGTAGTGCTTCTAACAATTCGTCGGGACGATCCACATGAAGCCAATGCCCCGCTTCTGATATGCTCGTAAAGCGACTACGCTCAGGATATTTTTCAGCCGTAGTTTTCATTCTTAATAGAGACTCATCGGAAACAACGTTCGAACGAGCACCGACCACAAAGTCTATACGCTCTAAATCGCAACCATCGATGTGCGGCCAATAATCGAGACGATGATGATCGTCCAACAAACTCTCTACACGGTCGAGATCGAGATTGAGTTTCAATCCGCCATCGACTCGTTTGAGGTTCTTTCCAACCCAGCCCGCTATCCCCTGTCGAAAACCTGACTTGGCCAATTCTTCAACAAAGTCTTCCCTAGTGAGATAAATTTCAGGCCCTTTTCTCAGTGCATCCATTAATAAGAGTACTGGGAATTCTTTGCGTGAATGACCGGTCATTTGTAATGGAGCGGGATCGGCATCCAGAATTATACATTGCCGAATTTCTGGTATTCTTGTAGCGAGTTCTAAGGCCATTTTGGACCCGAAAGAGTGACCCATCACACAACTGGGAGGACAACTCTGCGCCGATATTAATTTTTCAAGATCAAGAACGCATGCTTCAACATCATCCGGGGGAGCTCCCTTCCCCGATTTCCCATGCAACCTATGATCGGGAATCAGAACACCAAAATCGGGCCTTCTCTTACATAATTCCCTACCAAATGCTGCCCAGTTAGAACCAGACCCCAGAATTCCATGGAGAATCATAATCCAGTCCGTAGGCTCCTTTGGCCCAACACTCCTCGATAAACAGTGTAAATCAGCCCTCATTAGACCTCTTCATAGCTCATCACAGGGTTCCCGTCCTATAACTCTAAAAAAGTGATATCCATGAGTCAGCGTATACCTGATTTTCCACACTCATCGAAAACTCCAGTTTATAATAATATTATGAGCCAAAACGATCTACCAAACGATAACAATGTACCTCGTAAAAAGCGGTCGTGGGCAGAACCGGTCCATGATCGACTTCGCCCTTGGCTGATGGCCGTCCTTGGCCTGTTTGCAATCTTGGCACTGAACTCTTTTTATCTCATCTCCGTGACTATTGCAGAAGAAGTTCTGTCGAACCAATTTCAAGATTCTTTCTACCAATGGATGTTCCTCGTTCACCTCATCCTTGGAACGATATTCATCATGCCCTTCGTGATTTTCGGGGTTTGGCATTTGAGAAGATCGTGGTCCCATCCGAATAAGAGAGCGGTGAAAGCAGGACTGGGTCTATTTGCCGCGAGCATTTTCCTACTACTATCAGGAATCTTACTGACACGTATCGAAGGAATTTTAGAAATACGGTCTCCATACTGGAGATCTATTTTCTATGTCATCCATGTAGGAACCCCACTCCTCAGTGCTTGGTTATTCGTTCTCCATAGACTCGCAGGAAATCCCATACGTTGGATAGTGGGCACTCGCTGGAGTCTCGCTGGAGTTCTCTTTGTGGTTCTGATGTTGGTCTGGCACCAGTTTTCTATTCCAGAAGGAAATACTCCTTCGAATGGAGATCAATATTTCGAACCCTCTCTCGCCAGAACAAGTGACGGGAAATTCATTCCTGCTCACCGAATGATGCGAGATGAAACCTGTAAAGAATGTCACAAAGACGTTCACTCCCGCTGGTCGGAATCTGCACACCGATTTAGTTCATTCAATAATCCGGCGTATTTAGCCAGCGTAAAAAACACCCGCGATATTCTTTTGGAACGGGATGGAGACGTACATGCGTCCAGATTTTGCGCAGGCTGCCACGACCCTGTTCCCTTTTTCAGCGGTGCGTTTGATGACCCCCTATTCGATATGGATAAGGACGTCACCGCCCATGCAGCGATCACATGTACCGTATGCCATGCCATCGAGGACATCCCTGGCCCTCGCGGTAATGGTGAATACGTCATCGGGCAGCCGGAGTTATATCCCTTTGCCATGAGTGAAGATCCTCTTTTCAAATGGGTCAATCGACAGTTAATCAAAGCAAAACCTGCATTTCACAAGCAGACTTACCTAAAACCTCTTCATGAATCCGCGGAGTTTTGCGCCTCTTGCCACAAGGTTCATATTCCTGAGGAACTCAATCAGTACCGCTGGCTACGAGGACAAAACCACTACGATTCTTGGCTGTTATCAGGTGTCAGCGGGCATGGAGTGGCCTCCTTCTACTACCCAAAGACTGCCGAAAACAATTGTAATGGTTGCCATATGCCGGCCCTCCCCAGTAAGGATTTCGGAGCAAAAGATATCTCCGGAAATGGCATCCTCTCCGTGCACGACCATCTCTTCCCTGGGGCAAACACAGCCATGAAAAATATGGTTGGAACGAGTGAGTCCTCACTAGAGGTCCATAGAGAATTCTTAGAAGGCTCTATCGATGTGGACATTTTCGGTATCCGCCGAGGTACCGATGTCGATGCCCCATTGGAAGCCCCAATGGGTGCTCAAAAACCGGTTCTCATGCCAGAAGAAACAATACTTGTAGAGACCGTGTTAAGAACGATGGGAATGGGTCATCACTTCACCGAAGGTACAGCCGATTCAAATCAAACATGGGTATCGATGGAACTATTCCTCGATGATCAACTCATTGGGTCCAGTGGACTCCTAGACGAAAAGGGTCGCCTCGATCCATGGGCACATATGATGAATGCTCTGGTCTTGGACAAAGACGGCAACAAGATCGCAGAGAGAAACGTCGAAGATATTTTTGTCGCTCTTTATAATCACCAAATCCCGCCAGGAGCGGCTGACACACTGCATCACCGTATCACAGTGCCTAATGCCAAAGGTTCAGTGTTGAAAATCCGGGCCAAGGCTCTCTACCGAAAATTCGATTCCCATTTCTTCAGTCTCTTTAATGAGAAAGAGGTTAATGATCTTCCTGTGGTCACTCTTGGAGAAGATGAAATCGAATTTACTATTGGAGGGGCAAACCCCGAAACCACTCTCCAGGAACGAAGACCTGAATGGGTGAGATGGAATGACTACGGGATAGGCCTTCTCAGAAAAGGGGGCAAAGGAGCGGTGCGTGGCGAACTCGTCTCTGCCATATCTGCTTTTGAAGAAGTCTCCAAACTTGGCAAGCCTGACGGTGCACTCAATAAAGCGAGAGCACTGATCAAGGCAGGAAGACTCGACGATGCAGCCTTAGCCCTTGAAGAAGCTTCACAACATCAGCCCCCCTCGCCCCAATGGAGCCTCGATTGGTTCGGGAGTCTTGTGAATAGAGAGAATGGGTATTACGAAGAAGCATTAACGACTTTGATGCGGCTTTATGAAACACGATACCCAGGAGCCAGTGAACGGGGATTCGATTTCTCTAGGGATGTCCGCCTCACCAATGAGATAGGAACAGTGCACTTCGCACTTGCTCGTAGGAAACGTGGCGAAAGTCTTCAATCTTCTCTTATGATCTCAAAAGATTGGTTTGAAAAAACCTTAGTTGAAGACCCCGAAAATGTAGTGGCATATTGGAACCTCGCCCAGATCCATGACCTGATGGCAGCGACAGAAACAAAAGATTCCACCTCCGACCAAAAACAGATGCTCAGTGAAAAAGCAGATGGTTTTCGACTTCTGCATGCAAAATACAAAAAAGACGACACTGCTAGAGATCTGGCAGTGTCCGCTCACAGAGCAGAAAACCCACCTGCTAATGCTGCTGCCGAGGCCATCGTGATTTACGAACTTCGCCCCCCTTCCGAGAAAGCAGAGAGGGAAGAGTAATGACAGACGATGATTCTCCTGAGAACAATCCGGAAGCCCAGGACGATGAAATCATTGCCAAGGCCTTTCGGTGGAGTCTCAATGTCATTCTCTTTGCCGCAATTACAGCGGGTGCCATCTACGCTGTTATTTCTTATAAGCCCGCAGCTAAACCTATCAAGGTGGGACCAAACATTCCGACCCTTCCAAGGGGCGTGAATAACTCCACTCCCCCTCCGGAAATCCTGTTTACAGACATCAACCAGTCGTCAGGGCTGAATTTCACTCACGACGATGGGGCTCGTGGAGAAAAATTACTTCCAGAGACCATGGGAAGCGGCTGCGCGTTTGGCGACGTTGATGGAGACGGTGACAGCGATCTCTTTCTTGCAAGTGGCAGACCTTGGCCGTGGACAGGTGAAAAGTCTAAGACATCGACCTTACGTCTATGGTTGAATGATGGTTCAGGTGGATTTACCGAAGTCACAGAAGAATGGAACCTTAACGTTGACGCCTATTGCACAGGTCTTGCCCTAGGTGATGTCGACGGCGATAACGACCTCGATATTTTCGTCGCTGCAGTGGGTTCCGATCAACTACTGATCAACGAGGGTGTATCATTCAAGGTAAAGGTCGATTCAGGTACGAGTGGCGAGCCCTCCGCCTGGTCCAGCAGTGCAGGGTTCCTAGACGCAGACGGAGATCAAGACCTCGATCTCTTCGTTTGCCAATATGTCCAATGGTCGCGTCAAAAAGACATGGACGTCGATTATAAACTCACCGGAGTGGGTCGAGCCTATGGCCCGCCCACTAACTTCGAAGGCAGTGCATGCCGGCTTCACCTCAATGATGGCACCGGGAAATTTGTTGACGTCAGTGATACCTCCGGCCTGAACTCCAAAGATTTGACA
This sequence comes from Planctomycetia bacterium, assembly GCA_009937185.1. Lineage (GTDB taxonomy): Bacteria > Planctomycetota > UBA8108 > UBA1146 > UBA1146 > UBA12191. The sequence goes on along the minus strand of JAACCY010000202.1, from coordinate 6,722 downwards.
AGACTCAATAAAGCTCTAGCTCTTGTCCCAGCTGATATCGATTCCGATGGGGACGTAGACGTTATCGTCGCGAATGACACCACTAGAAATTTCGTCTTCAAGAACCGAGGAGATGCGACATTCGAGGAAGTCGGCGTTGAAACAGGACTGGCTTATGATGGAAACGGTTCGGCTACTGGTGCCATGGGACTGGATGTCACCGATTTCCGAAATGACGGCTCTATGGGAATCGCGATCGCAAATTTCGCCGCGGAAATGACAGGTCTCTACAGATCCATTGGAACCTCTGATCTGTTCATGGACGAATCTGTAAATGAGGGTATTGGCCCACCCAGTCGAAAAGCACTCTCATTTGGCCTTCTTTTCCTCGATGCCGATCTAGACGGTCGTCAAGATTTGATTCAAGCGAATGGACATCTCGAGGAAGGCATCGAACTCGTGCAACCCGGACAGAAGTACAGACAAAGAGCTCAGTTCTTCTGGAACTGTGGACTTCCGTCAGGTTGCTTCGTCGAAATTTCTCCGAAAAACACCGGTGATCTTTCAATGCCGGCTATTGGTAGAGGCCTCTCATGTGCCGATATCGACGGAGACGGAGATCTGGATCTGCTTCTGACTCAAGTCGGAGAACCTGCACTTCTCCTCAGAAATGACCAAAATACAGACCACAACTGGATCCGAATCGATACCCGCCTCATATCACCTGGGAGTTGGATCGAGTGCCGACAAGGCGAAAAAACCCAGCGCCAATTAACAGGTCAAACCCGGTCCTATCTCAGTCAATGTGAAGCTGTCACCACATTCGGGCTCGGCTCTGACGAAACTCTTCCCACGATTACCATTCTGGAAGTGGGAAAAATTCCCGTATCGTTCAGTCCAGATTCCCTAAATAAACTAGTATCTCCTCCCCTCTAATCCTGCCTAACTGTCTAACGTGAACGAAGTCATCCTAAACACTTTTGGGCTCTCAACAATTTCGTCCTGAGTGCTATATATGAGGATTAGTGATTGAGTCACACACAGAAAATATTTTTCTTTATAGGAGTCTCCCGATGAAATTTGCTACCTCGATGGCGATATTTTTTATTTCAATGATTCACTGCCTTGGACTTCACGCCCAATCAGCAAGCCTTGAACTCATCGGTGGCGAAGGTTTCGCTGATACGATTGTCACGGCTCAGGTATTGGCGACGACTGATCTACAAACTCATGGCTTCAGCATGGGCCTAGGCCATGATCCGAACACTTTACAAATTGAATCGTTTGATAGCATTCGAGGCGGAGCACTTCTGCAAGCGCTCAATGCCAACTCTGGGCCGGATTTCTTCGAAGTGAATATGAATCCTGCCAATGGAACAGGTTTCACCGTTGCCTGCATCACCGATTTGTTTAATCCCTTTGACTTGATACCCGTCATGAACCTACAAGTCCTGTTAGAGATCGACTATATGATTATCCCCACAGCAGTGGTCGGGACTGCATCGACGATTAATTTCACTTCTGCATTGGGACAGCCTCCTGTTCAAACCGTCATGGTTCTAGAACTTGCCGAAGTGACTCCCACTCTTACTCAAGGATCTATTCTTGTCACAGAGCCTCTATTTCTCAGAGGCGACCTTAACCAGAGTGGTACTATTTCGCTTCTTGACGGAGTTCTTTTGCTCTATCGAGTCTCTGGTCTTGAATCTCCAGGGTCATGCAATGACGCAGACGACATCAATGACGATGGCGTCTTAACCATCGGAGATGCGGTCTACCTGTTCCAGTACATGTTTACTGGAGGAGCACCGATTCCCGGATCCACAGGTCAATGTGGACCTGATCAAACCGGTAACGACGGTCTCGATTGCGTGGAGTTCCTCGCCTGCGATTAACTTCCTCAATAAGGGACTCCGGGCTCATTCTTTTCGCCTGATATTATTCTTTCGCCTTCACACATACCCCTATGGGGAAATGTGTCTTCGACTTCTCGTGACCACTTCTCGAAAACCATAAATTTCTGCTTCATCCCCGGGTATTCTGACGTTGGCGAATTTGCCAACTGTCAGCATGGTCAATAAAGGGGAATACTATGGGTCTAGACGGAATGCGATATCTCCCGACCGCTCCCCTTCCAGAGACTCCCTATTGGCCAGGTGTGAATCAGCGGGACCCCAGTTTCCATATTCTTCCGCGAAGCGAGAACACACCATGGCGAGAGCATCCAGGATACCTTCACGGCATCGATCTTTTTAATCATGGTTGTTATTGGGAAGCTCACGAGGCTTGGGAAGATCTCTGGTTGCCATTGGACAAAGAAGATCCAGTTCGCATTCATACCCAAGGGTTGATTCAGGCCAGTGCTGCACTATTGAAGATCAGGCTTCAGCATCCTCAACCCGCTTCCACTATCTGGTATCGAGGAAAAGCTCGTCTAGAAGAAATACAACTTCGATTTCCGAATGAGATTTTCCGAGGGATTGAGCTCGTTGAATTCTGTAAAAATATTGATCGTATCATCGAGCAAGAAGATTCAGATTTCACTCAACCACAAATTAGGCTGAGTTCGGAGATCTGATGCTTCCAAGAATAATCGAATCTAACGAAGAGGCCATCTACGCATCCAAACCTTCTGGTATGTTTGTTCATCCCTCGAATGAACAACGACGATCAGGAGAAACTTTACTGACATGGCTCCGTGATCGCGTTGGACATTATGTATACCCGGTTCACAGAATTGACCGGGCATCCTCTGGGATCGTATGCATGGGTAACAGTTCTCAATCCGCAGCACTTCTTCAGGAAGCCATGGGAAGCCAACAGGCGAAAAAGCAATACATCGTCTTGGCACGGGGAGAGACTGCTGACGCATTCACATGCGACATCGCATTGACTCGAAAAAAGAAAGAAGACCCCGTTCCCGCTTGCACTCATTTCCGGAAACTCCTGAGTCACTCAGGTTTCTCACTGCTAGAAGCCACCATCGAAACAGGAAGAAGACATCAGATTCGACGTCATCTGGCCCGATTGGGTCATCAAGTGGCTGGAGATAGCACTTATGGCAAAGGCAAGATAAATGAATGGCTCAGAAATGACTTTGGACTTCCCAGACTTTTCCTCCATGCATATCATCTCCACCACCCAAAAATAAAGACGCTGCATGGTCAGAGTTTGATCGATCCTCTTCCCTCTGACTTGCTCGTTTTTTTACGTCTGTTTACGGGAAACCCGGACCTCTGGCCCAATGGCTGGATCCCCGACACTGAAGGAACCAAATGAAACAAGGCGAGTCTCTAAATCGCATCATATGGGGAATTCCACTCTCATTCCTGATCCTACGTATTGTCATGCAGGGGATTCTTTTTCCTTGGGAGTTGAGCGGTGATGAAGCGCAATACTGGGATTGGACTAGAAATCCTTCACTTTCGTATTATACGAAAGGTCCAGGCGTGCCTTGGCTGATCACGGCAATGACTTCATTTTTTGGGGATACGATCCTGGGGATTAGAAGTGGTACCTTCCTATGCCATGCCATCGCAGGCGTCGCTGTGGGTCTCCTTGCGAGAACCATCAGTAAGGGACAGAGAAAAGTAGTCCTATACTCTTCTCTCGGTTTTCAATGCGTCCTCGCCTATCAGGTATCAGGATCACTGATGACAGTCGATATGATGATGGTTGCAGGCTGGCTTGTTGCGACGGTCGCCGCTGTTGAAACCTACGAAAGAATTCACTGTCATGAATCAGTCAAAGGTCCTCTCGCATGGACGGGGATTGGACTGGGCTTCGCCTTTCTGGCGAAATACACCGCCCTGCTCGGATTACTGGGGATTGTTCTCGGCTTATGGCCCGTGCGTAAAAAGTTGATCTCAGCCAAAGGTTTCTCTTCAGGGATCACGATGTGTGCGGTCTTTTTCCTACTAGGAGTCGCCCCAGTCGTCATCTGGAACGCCACCCGAGGTTGGCCCACTGTGAGTCACTTACTCGGTCATCTCCATGTGGAAGGTGGCGACAGTGGCACCACCTCCTGGCTCGACTTCAACCCCATGTGGACAGTGACCTACTTTTTGCAAGTTCTCGGCCTAGCAGGGCCCTTCCTAGGCTACATCCTGTTTCGAGGGAGTTGGTCCACATGGAAACGTCGTAATTCCGCACACGGAAGTGAACATGTTGCTCTATGGAGCGCACTTCCTGTATTGATCTTTTATCTGTTGGTTTCCATAAAAGGCTCCACAGAAGGCAATTGGATGGCGGGCGCATACGGTCCTCTGATTCCGTTGGGAGCTTGCTGGCTTCTTCGTGAAACCAAACCTGGATTACAATCCGGTCTTACGAAAATCATTGCAGCACGCTCTCTCTTCACAGGATTCATCCTGCTCTCGCTCCCCTTTCTCGGACCCCTTCTGAATGAAGGATTGAAAAAGTGGGATGCCACGCCTTTATCACTTCACCGAATTTCTGGCCATTCAACTTTTGCTACAGATCTCCACCGATTACTGACTGACAATGACCTCCTCGAGCAACCCATCGTCTGTGATTACTACGACAAAACCGCACTCCTTGCATTTTACCTGCCGAACAAGCCTGCGATTCATTGTGCATCCGTGATCTTAGGCTCTCGCCCATCAGCCTACGACGATTTCGAATCCACACGCTTTCCACAAGAAAGACATCTGAACAACAACTTGGTGTTCGTGGGTGCCGACGAATCTCGTTGGAAACAACATCTGGATCTCTCGTCACTGGAACCTCTAGGAGTTATTAAACAAAGAAATCGCCCCCGAAAAATCTTTGTCGGAACCCTGAATTCTCTAAAGGGAGGGTCACCGTGAAAAACGAATTGAAAGATTCGCTGACCGTTCAACCCATTCCAAACTGGGCATTTTTCAGCAGCTTCCTTTTGATCATAGGAGCCGCAGTTCTGGACCCATGGATTCTGAAGAAGATGCCTGCTGATTTTGGCCAACGGGGAGATTTCCAATCCTCACTTCGAGTTCTGGGCTATCTGCCAAATTGGATGTTCCTGTCAGCAATGGTCGCCCTGATTTCTCAGGGCTCAGTAGCCTTGAGATTAAAAAGAACCGCACTTGCGATCTTTCTGACCCCACTTCTGAGCGGGGTCGCCGCCGCCTGCCTCAAACCATTGATCAGGCGGCCTGATCCTGTTTTAGGCGCAGAGGGAGATTGGGGACCCGCTCCCTGGGGCTCCGAATGGTGGGATGGCACGGATCTCTGCTTTCCCAGTGAACATGCCGCAGTGGCCTTTGGAGCCGCTCTGGCAATAGGGCGACGATTTCCCCGCATCATGCCGCTCGTACTCCTAGGAGCCTTTGGCTGCGCCGCTACGAGAGTCTACGAACGGGGACACAATCCATCAGACGTGGCGGCCAGTTTGCTACTGTCCCTCGCTGTGAGTTATGCCACAGAGAAATATCTCGATAAGTGACTATAAGGCCTAAAATCCCTCAATTTTGGCAACAGAAGTAAAATTCATGACAAGTGTATTCTGAACAGAGTTGTAGAGAGATACCTCCACCTATCGTAGGTATCTTTTGACGTATGGAAGAGTACAGAAACGATCCACTACCCTTCGATCCAGATTCGGTAAGTGATCTTTTGCGCACAATGGCCCATCCCATGAGACTGAGAATGTTGCAACTATTATTAGTGAACAGGTTCAATGTTGGGGAATTAGCGAGTGCGTGCAAGATTCAAAACCATATGGCATCGGAACACCTCAGACTCATGCAGAGGTCAGGCCTCCTGTCCAGTCAGCGTGAAGGTCGCAAGATCTATTACACGGTGACAAATACAGGCGTGATCAATCTCATGAACTGTGTTTCGGGCTACGGAACTCAGACCAGTACCATCATCTGATCTGACTGAATCAAGAACGATACCGATATGAAACCATCATTGTTTCGTCACTGGTGACGAAGTGCTGTGATGGGATCTAGAGCTGCAGCTCTCTTTGCAGGGTAAATACCTGATGATATTCCTACTGCTACGGAAATCGTCAGAGCTATTACTATGCTTGAGGGAGTAATAACCGCCGTCCATCCCGTGAATAGCACGAGGATTTGGACAAGGCCAAAGCCCAGCAAGATCCCCAGCACTCCTCCTAGGATTGAGATGGGCGTCGTCTCCGTAAGGAACTGGGCGATGATGTGTTTTCGTTGTGCTCCAAGAGCTCTTCTTACGCCAATTTCCCGAGTTCTCTCGGTGACTGTCGCTAACATAATATTGGCAATCCCGATCCCACCCACCAAGAGCGAAATCGAAGCAATCGCCACCAGAGCGATGTTGAACACTTGTTGTGTTTTTCTACGTTGGGCCAGCACTTCTAGAGGCACGATGAGTTCGTAATCTTTTTCTGGATGATTCCGGGATAATAGAGCCTCGACCATCTTTGAGACGATAAGGACGCGATCCAAATCTGTGACTTCAATCACAATCTGATTCAACTCAACATCGGTCGCTTCCCAACTACCAGCACCGCCTGAGAATGACCGAGTGCCTTGCCGCTTCAATACGGTGTTGTAGGGCACATAAATCTCAGAACTGCGAGCATCTGAGACAAGAGCCTTCTGGGCATAACCTTGGAATCGCTCCTCACCAAGAACACCTACAATCTGAAACTGCTGGTCGTCGATGGCGAGATTGAATCCCAATGGATTTTCGTAGATTCCCAGTTCTTCTAACAGGCCAGGCCTAACGATACAGACTCTCGCAAGTTGATCCTCATC